>JBBQUN010000329.1:0-4996 GCA_038212405.1 Acidimicrobiales bacterium
GGGCCGTCGATGAGAAGCCCGGCAATCGGGGGTCCACACAAACTACCGAAGGCGGCCGAGGTATAGAGCGTGCCCAACGTGCCACCGAGGTTGTCGAGACCGAAACGGGTGGCGACCACGGCAGGGGAAATGGCGATGAAGCCGCCATAGCCCAAACCAAGGACGATGGCGTAGAGCGCGAGCAACGCAAAACTCGATCCGGCCGCCAACCAGATCAGATGGCTCACCGCCATGACCGCAAACGAGAAACGGTAGAGACGCATCGGTCCAAGCCGATCAGCCATCCCTCCAAGACCAAGACGCCCCACCACGCTCGAACCACCGATCAGACCGACCAGGGTGGCCGCAGCAACGGAGCCGATGTTTCGCTCGTCGGCATACTTGGCGAGAAAGACGAACGGAACGAAGAGGCCAAGCGTCACGCACAGGCTCGAGAGATAGAGCAGCCGAAAGTCTGGCAATCGGAAGAGCTCGCGAATCGAACGTGGTGTCGATGACGGCATGGCCGCTGGGCCGAACCGAGCGGGAATCGACGCCAACAGGAGCAGACCGGCGCACGCGAACGCGTAGATGACGAACGTGGTCCGCCACGAGGTGGCGCTGATCAAACGGGCCGACAGTGGCGCGCCAATCAACGTGCCGAGGCCGATGCCGGCGACAGCCACCCCCATTGCCATGGCCCGTCGCCGCTCGAACCAGCCGCCGACCGTCGCCACCATCGGCACATAGCCACAAGCGATCGCCAGACCGACACCGACGCCGTAGGTCACGTAACCGAGGAACAAATTCGGGGTCGCCGCCGTTGCCAGCAGCCCGGCGAAAATCGATACGGCACCCAGCCACAAGACGGGCCTCGGACCGAACCGGTCGGCCAGCTTTCCCGTGACGGGCGCCAAGACGAAGGAGAGCGCAATCGTGATGCTGAAGACCAAGGCAGTGGCGCCGGAACCGGCCTCGAACTCATCCGCCATTGGCTTGAAGAACGTGCCGAAGCTGTAACCGACGCCGAAGACCGCGAACATCGAGGTCACACCGGCGGCAACCACCCACCACCCGCGAGCGCTATCGAGCTGATCGGCAGCGAGTTCAACGGTCTTGGGTGCACCAGTGGTCACCTGGCGGACGCTACCCCTCGACCCCTCTCAGCGAAAGTCTCGGCTCATGCTCGCCGTTGCGTTGCGGACTTCGGTGCCGTTCTGATCGATTCGACCCTCGACCTCGCTGGTGATCGGCAACGGCTCGATCCGCTCGGCAACGATGTTGACCACCGCCCCCTGACGCTGCACCCGACCCCGGATCAACAGAGCTGGCGCGTTACGAGCAACCCGACCGAAGCGGGTCCAGCACCCGACCGATACCACCACGTTGATGAGGCCGGACTCGTCTTCCAGCCCGATGAAGGTGGTTCCCGATGCCGTCGCCGGTCGCTGGCGATGCGTCACGACGCCAGCAATCCAGACCTTCGAGGTGTCTTCGCAATCGGCAAGGTCGCAGGCCCGCACCACACCCTTGCGGTCGAGCGCGTCGCGCAGGAACCGAGTGGGGTGTCCGTCGGGCGCGACACCGGTGGCCCACAGATCGATCAGCGCCTCTTCCTTGGCACCCATGCCCGGTAGTTGCGGGGCCTCGGTGCCGGTGACGATGCCCTCCAAGCGACCCCGCCCCGTCGCCTGTGCCACCGCACCGGCGGTCCACAACGCCTGGCGTCGGCTCGATTCGGTAGCAGCCGTCGTGAACGAGTCGAACGCTCCCGCGCTGGCAAGCGCTTCCAGTTGCTCACGATTGGCGCCGGTGCGACGAGCGACATCTTCGATCGAGGCATAGGGCTGTCCGGCGACCATGGACTTGGCGAGTTCGGCCCCGATGTGGCGAACCGAGCCGATACCGAGCCTGACCGCCCAACCATGGTCGAGCCGCTCGGCCGCAATCGACGAGGCTCCCGGACTGGTGATCGTCGGCTCACCCACTCCCTCGGCCACCCGCTCGAGCGAGGCATGGTCGAGCGAGATGTTGATATCGGGTGTCAGCGTTGGCACACCGTGGCGACGAGCATCTTGCACCAACGAATGTGGTGAGTAGAAGCCCATTGGCTGCGCCCGTAGGAGCGCCGCACAGAAGGCTGCCGGATAGTGCAGCTTGAGCCACGACGATGCATAGACCAGATAGGCGAAGCTGATCGAGTGGCTCTCGGGGAAGCCATAGTTGGCGAACGCTGCCAGCTTGTTCCAGATCTGCTCGCCGATGTCGTCAGTGACACCCCGCTCGGCCATCCCGGCAAAGAACCGCTGCCGCAGCCGCTCCATTCGGTCTCGACTGCGTTTGGATCCCATTGCCTGACGCAGCTCGTCGGCCTCTCCGGGAGCGAACCCGGCAACGTCGATCGCCATCTGCATCAGCTGTTCCTGAAACAGCGGAATGCCGAGCGTCTTCTCGAGCGCACCTTCGAGCAGCGGGTGCAGATAGGTCACGGGCTCCTCGCCGTTACGGCGCCGAATGTACGGGTGCACCGACCCGCCCTGGATCGGGCCGGGACGGATCAACGCAATCTCGACGACGAGGTCATAGAAGTTGCGGGGCTTGAGCCGGGGCAGGGTCGACATCTGTGCTCGTGACTCGACCTGGAACACTCCGACCGAATCGGCCCGGCACAGCATGTCGTAGACCGCATCTTCCTGCGGGATGGCGGCCAGGTCGATTGGTTCGCCGTATTCGGGAATGTGATGCTCGGTGACCAGATCGACGGCGTAGTGCAAGGCGGAAAGCATGCCGAGGCCAAGCAGATCGAACTTCACCAACCCAGCGGCGGCGCAGTCGTCTTTGTCCCACTGCAAGACGGTGCGGTTCTCCATGCGAGCCCGCTCGACCGGGCAGACCTCGATGACGGGACGGTCGCACATGACCATGCCGCCCGAGTGGATGCCAAGGTGCCGGGGCAGATCCTCGAACTGTTGCGCCAGTTCGATCACGTCGTCGGGGAGGTCGATGGCGCCTTTCTGCTTCTTGAGGCCCGACCAGCGGTCGGTCGCCTTCGAGAAGGCGTCTTGCTGTCCGGTTGCGTAGCCCAGGGCTTTGGCCGCATCACGGATCGCCGACTTCGCTCGATAGGTGATGACGTTGGCCACCTGGGCGGCATGACGGCGACCGTGGCGCTCATAGACGTACTGGATTGCTTCCTCACGGCGATCGGATTCGATGTCGAGGTCGATGTCGGGCGGGCCATCGCGTTCGGGTGAGAGGAAGCGCTCGAAGAGCAGGCCGAGCGAAACCGCGTCAGCCTTGGTGATGCCAAGCACGTAACACACCGCCGAGTTCGCCGCCGAGCCCCGCCCCTGACAGTAGATGTCGCTGCGACGACAGAAGTCGACGATGTCCCACACCACCAAGAAGTAGCCGGGAAAGCCCAGGTGTTCGATGAGGTCGAGCTCGCGGTCGAGCTGTTTCCAGGCTCCGGGGACGTACTCGTTGCCCCGGGTTCCGTAGCGATGCACCGCCGCTTCTTCGACCAGGCGCCGAAGGAAGCCCATCTCGGTCAGACCATCGGGACAGGGGAACGGCGGCAGCTTTGGGGCGACCAGCGAGAGGTCGAACGCGCAATCACGACCGAGTTCAGCCGCACGTTCGACAACGCCCGGGTAACGGACGAACCGGCGCAGCTGTTCGTCACCCGAGCGCAAGTGAGCGCTGGAAGTGCCCGGCAGCCAGCCGTCCATCTCGCTGAGGCTACGGCGTGAGCGGACTGCGGCCATCGCCGTTGCCAGCCTCCGATCGGCCGGTGTGGCGTAGTGAACGTTGTTGGTGGCGATGATGTCGACATCGGCTCGCATGGCCAATTCGACGAGCGCATCGTTGCGGACGCTGTCGAGCGGACTGCCGTGATCCCACAGTTCGATCACAACGTTGGACCGACCGAAGCGGCCGATCAACGAATTGAGCGCTCGTGCTGCTGCCGCCGGACCCTCTCGCTCGAGGGCCCGGGGAACCGCCCCCTTGCGGCAGCCGGTGAGTACCAACCAGTGGTCCTCTTCACCCGGTTCGAGCCAACGATCGAGTGACGACATCGAGAACCGAGGGGCGCCCTTCTCGCCGGCCAGCTGCGCCTCGCTGATGACTCGGGCCAGCGCGGCATAACCCTTCGGGTCTCGGGCCAACACGAGCAGATGCGTGCCATCGGGATCGGGTTGGGCTTGGGAGATGTCGAGCTTGTCGACGGTCAGCTCTGCGCCGAACACCGTCGGCAAACCCACTGCCCGTGCCGCCTCAGCGAAACGAACCACCCCGTAGAAGCCATTGTGATCGGTGATGGCCAGAGCCTCGTGCCCGAGCCGGGCCGACTCCTCGACCAACTTCTCGGGGTCGCTCGCTCCGTCGAGGAAGCTGAACGACGAATGGCAGTGAAGCTCCGCGTAGGGAGTGGTCGGCAGGCGATGGCCGGCTACGGCCGGTTGACGATGGTCAACAACGGTCGACGGCGGCACATACGGTTGCCGTTTCCGAGACCATGCCGGCGAATCGCCGCCATCAGCCCCCTCGGGGCGGGCGCGATCGGAGAGCTGCGCCTCGAGGTCTCGCCACGGCATTGCTGAGTTCTGCCAGCCCATGCCGGCACCATACCGAACACATGTTCGATTGAAAAGGAAAAGATTTGCTCAACTGCCAGGAAGTCGCCCGGCCCGACGCATGGCGATTCGACGGCCGGCGATGTCGAGTCCGCTCGCCACCTCCAACGCTCGTATTGCTGCGAGTTCCGGCCCCAATGCTTCGATCTCGACGAATCCGAGTCGGGCATACACCGGCCCGTTCCAGGCAACATCGGCGAACGTCGTGAGTGTCACCGAGTCATACATCGCTCCCGATTCCGGGCTGGGAGTCCACGCGCACACCTGTTCGATCAGTGCAGTGCCAACGCCTCGGCCACCGGCGTCATCGACGACGCTCACTTGATCGAGATGACCCTCGCCATCGACGACCGAAGCCAGCGCGTACCCAACAACTCGGG
>JBBQUN010000330.1:0-4894 GCA_038212405.1 Acidimicrobiales bacterium
TCTTTCTGAACGTCCACGAACTTGAAAATCAGAAAAGACCTGCTAGAGCACACTTCTACACACGAGGACGAACCTCCACGAACGTAAAAATCCTTCATGGCATGGAAGAGGTCAGGAGTTCAATTCTCCTAAGCTCCACGATAAATGCCCAGGTCGCACGGCCTGGGCATCTTTCGTTTTCCCGCTCGGTCACCGTGGGGGAGCAACGGGGGGAGCAACGCTCACCGGTTCGTCGTTCACCACGATGAAGGAGCAACCATGAACACCACACTCACCTCCAACCCGTCGATCGACGCCTTCGATCTCCGACAAGCGCTCGCGCTGCGGCCTGCCGCTGATCGGATCATTGCCCGGTTGCGTGCCGGCGACCGTGACCCGGCACTGTTCGCCGAGGCGCGGGGACTTCTCGATGCAGAGCAGCGGATCGCGAGCGCTGGCGAAGCGGCGCTCGCAGCATTCGGCCACGCTGACACGCAACCTCACCGGGCCGACTCGCCGATCTATGACGTCGTGCAAGCGCTCGGGACCGGCCAGCTCGGGTTCGAGGTCGACCTCGCCGAGGGGCGGGTGACGTCGTGAGCATGACCGACCGTGACGAGCAGCCGATCGAGGTGCGGCGTGAGCAACGTCGTCAGCTCATCAATCTGGTGGCGGTCGACGGCATCATGCCGTTGCTCGCCGACAATGAAGTCGATCCGATCGAGTTGATCAGCGAGTGCCTGTCGGCGATCTGTTTGGAGCTGGTCGACGTGTCGATCCGAGCCGAACAGGAAACGGGACCGGCACTGCAAGCGACCGGGGCAATGCTTGGTGGCCTGTTCGGCATGGGCACGACCTCGGACGACGAAACGATGCTGGGCCTGTATGGCGCCGGGGTCCGGATGCGTCAAACGATCGGCTACCAATGACCTGAGAATCGTTCCCACGACTGCGCCCACCTCGTCGGGGGTAGGACGCGCAAACGCCCGCTGTACGCCCTCCACGGGGCACACAGCGGGCGTTCGTCGTTTTCGTGGTCATTCAGCATTCATTTGACATCTCGATGGACAAGGCGCACGCTAGGAGTCTGTCGACTGGCGGTGGGCGACAGGGTGCCGAGCGGCACCGGGTCGCTCGGACTTCGACGACAAAGGAGAATTCCATGATGAACAAAGTCATTATCGGTATCGCCGTCTGCGGGGCATCGATCCTGGGGCTTAGCGCGCCGACATTCGCTGGGGGACCACCAACCGGGGCCATCGACGGCAACGACAAAACCTTCGCTTGCTTCGAAGAGGCTGATCCCGATCTTCCGGAAGGACATTGCATCAATGTGCGGTCGCAGGGCAACACCGGATTGATCATCGTGCTCTCCGAATTTGATGATCGTTGGCCAGCAGAGGGCATCAGCTTCGATCCCAAGAGCAATGACCGTCCGTGCCCGCAGGAACCGGATCAAGATGGGGGCACCTGGTGGACACCCCCAAATACCGAAGGTGTTTGGGTCTGTCACCGCAAGCCGTAGCGCGATCTCCTGAATGTCTCGGTGGCGGTCCGGTTGGCTGATTGAGTTCCGCCCCGCGTCGTGGGACGGGGACTTGTGCACCGGACGCGAGAACGCCCCGCCCTGGCCGCGTGTGCGGTTCGGGCGGGGCGTTCGTCGTGTTCGGGGCCGACCAGTCAGTCGTCGATGATCTCGGCGACACCGGGCACCGATGGCATGTCGAGCACCAGGCGTTCGAGTTCGTCGACCTCGGCGCGTCGGGCGGTCGCCTCGTCGTCGAGTTCGATCAGGCGATTATTGAAATACTCGGCGAGCGCGGCGCGGCCGCGCTTGGCCCACTGATCGCGGCCCTCGAGTAGCTGCGTCCCGAGCACTTGGCGCTCGTTCGGTGTGAGTGCGTCGGTCATGTTGCTGCCCTCTGTGTTTTGGTGGTGGTGGGTTGGTGGTGTTCCCCTGCCGCTCGTGGTGCTTAGCTAATACACGTGTGATCCTGACGGCATCCGCGAGGGCTTGGACGGCTGCTGGGAGCTTGGGTTGATGAACCAGTTCCCATGTCTCATTCGATCCTCGAGCCCGGGCGGTGAGGTGAGGTATGCGCTGGGTGATCCGTTGGTGGATTCGTATCTGGCGTTCGTGGCTGGGCGGTGTCGTGCGAACACGTTGCGGGCGGTTGCGCATGATCTGAAGACTTTCTTCGCCGTCGTCGACAAGGCGCCGGTTGATGTCGTCGCAGCGGACGTGTTCGCGTTCATTGCCGAGCAGCGCGGCGATCGGACGGTGGTGCGGATCGGTGACGGCGAGTCGAGTTTGTCGGCGCGCACGATCGCGCGGCGGTTGTCGTCGATCTCGGGTCTCTACGCGTATCTGGTCGCTCGCGGCGACACCGCCGTCACTGCGAACCCGGTGCCGCGCGGGTTGTCGACGCGTCGCCGGGGTGGGCGTCGACGCGAGGTGCCGTTGGTGCGGGTGCCGCGCACGCTTCCCAAGATTCTCTCGCCGGGCGAGGTGACTGCGCTGTTGGCGGCGCTGCGCACCCATCGGGACCGGGCGATGGTTCTTGCGATGGTGCTGGGTGGTCTGCGCCGGTGTGAAGTGCTCGGTCTGTGCCTGGGTGACATCCAGGTGCCTGAGCGATCGTTGTTCATTGCCGAGGGCAAGGGCGGCCATCAGCGGGTGATCCCGATCTCGAACACGTTCTTCGTCGCCGTTGGCGACTACCTGCGTCACGAGCGTCCCAGCGACGCCGACACCGACCGGGTCTTCGTCACGTTGAAGGGCCCGACACGTGGGCGCCCGCTCACCGCTGATGGGGTCGACACGATCCTGCGCGGAGCCCGTGATCGGGCCGGGCTCGCCAAGGCGACGTGTCATCAGTTGCGCCACACCTGTTTGACGCGGCTTCGTGAGGCAGGCATGGAACTCGAAGCAGTCCAGGCTCAAGCGGGCCACGCGTCGATCGAATCGACGCGCATCTACCTCCACCTCACCAACGACTGGCTCGCCTCGGAGTATCGACGAGCAACCGAACGCATCGACACCGACGCCGCAGCCGAGCTGCGCTCGATGCAGGAGATCAACCAGTGACCGCCGCCGCCGTCACCACCCGCGTCGAGGCGTGGATCCCGCGTCCCGGGTCCGATCGCGAATGGCCCGAGCTGTCGCTGCAGGCACCGCTTCTGGTCGTCACGATGCGCCGCTACCTGCAACTCACCACGTTCCTCGCCCCGCGCAGCGTCGACGCCGCCGATGGCACCCTGCGCCAGTTCGCCCGCTGGCTCGTCGCGAACACCGACGCCCGCACAGTCGCCGACATCACCCGAGTTCACATCGAGGACTACAAGGTGTGGCTCGCTGCCCAACCCGGCACCAAGACCCCAACGCTCGCGAAGAACACCCAACGCCAACGGCTACGCATGATCCGGATCTTCGTCGAGCGCCTCATCGAATGGGACTGGCCCGACGCGCCCGGCCGCAACCCGATCCTGCACGGCGACATCCCTCCACGCCCCGAGCCGATCCCAAGGTTCCTCACCGACCAGCAAGCCGCCGCGTTCATGGCCGCCGCCAAGCAACATCCGCTGCCGCGCTACCGGCTCGTCGCCCAAGTCCTCGCCCGCACCGGACTACGCGCCACCGAACTCTGCGAGCTCGCCGCTGACGCCGTGACCCGCATCGGCAACGACGGCTAATGGCTACGCGTCCCGGTCGGCAAACTCCGCAACGATCGCATGATCCCCCTCCTCGCCGACCTCGTCGAACTGTTCGCCGAACGGACCGCCACCAACGCCGAACACATCCGAAGCTCAGGTCGTCTCCTCGCCGACGGGCACGCACCCATCGACCGAAGAACCGTCCACC
Organism: Acidimicrobiales bacterium; assembly: GCA_038212405.1. GTDB lineage: Bacteria > Actinomycetota > Acidimicrobiia > Acidimicrobiales > SZUA-35 > JBBQUN01. The sequence goes on from JBBQUN010000330.1 coordinate 3,842, forward strand.
GGATCGTTGCCCGCATCGGGCAGACCGCCGGCATCGACGACATGCACCTACACCGGCTCCGCCACACCCTCGCCACCCAAGCCATCAACCGCGGCATGCGCCTCGAAGCAATCGCCGCGCTGCTCGGGCACCGCTCCCTCGAGATGACCCTCGTCTACGCCAAGATCGCCGACCGCGTCGTCGCCGACGAATACGCCGGGGTCTGCGAACAGATCGACGCCCTCTACGCCACCGCCGCGACACCCGGCGCCCTCCCCGCCGAGATCGAGACCAAAGCCATGGCCCGACTCCGTCACGAAAGCCACGCCCGCATGCTCGGCAACGGCATGTGCACGCGACCCGTCGAGCTCGACTGTCGCATGGAAACCATCTGCGAAACCTGCGCCTACTTCGACACCGGACCCGAGTTCGTGCCCGTCCTGCTACGCCAACGCGACCACGCCCACAGCCACCAACAACCCGACCGCGCCGCCCTCTTCGACAGCCTCATCCAACGAACCGGAGCCACCCCTTGACAGCGATCACACGTATAGAGAAGCCTCTTTGTGTCAAGGGGCAGTTTTGGAGGGCGGACGGGGCGCGTCGAAGTTGACCCTCTTGATCGGAGCGGCGGAGGGTCGTAGCGTTGGTTGTTGGGTCCGGGAGTGACCTATCCGAAGAGCCGGCTGTTCAGGATGTAGAGCCGGTCACGCTGGATTTCGTGTCGTTCCTGGTTGTCCTCCCGGGCCCATCTGCTCAGCCGGTTTCGGTGCGTCGAGCGTCGTTGACGACGATGCGGAACACGCGGTCCGAGATACGTCGCTTGAGGGCTCGGATTGCTTCCTTGGACGATTTGCCCTCGGCGATCTTGCGGTCGAAGTAGGTGCGCCCCTCGCCGTCGTAGCGCAGCTGACAGATCGCTGCGACGTGGAGGGCGTGGTTGATCTTGCGGTTCCCACGAGGGTTCAATCGATGCCGCACCCGGCCACCCGATGATGCCTCGATCGGCGCTGTGCCGTTGTAGGACGCGAACTGGGCCTTCGAGGTGAAGCGTTCGATGTCGCCGGAGTAGCC
>JBBQUN010000331.1:0-4887 GCA_038212405.1 Acidimicrobiales bacterium
TGCGGCGACGGGGTTGCCGGCTGGTGTGTCGATCAATGCGGTGACGGGTTTGATTTCGGGGACGGTGGCGGCCGGGGCGAATGCGTTGTCGCCGTATTCGGTGACGGTGACGGTGTCCGATGATGCTGGTGGTTCGGGTACGGCGTCGTTCTCGTGGACCGTTTCGGCCAGCGGTGGGGGGAATGTTGCTTCTGCCACGCTCGAATTGAATGCCGGGAACACCACCATCACAGCCAGTACCTTCGTCAACGGATCCATCCGTTTGACCAACACCGGGACCGTGACGCTGACCGGCTTGACCATCGACCTGCGGAGCGCCCTTTTCCCCGATCTGGTTTTCGACCCCCTCGGAACCGCCGGTGACACGACGGCAAAGGGCTTCGTGGTCAACAACCTAGGAGGAGTGGGCACAGCGAAGGGGACCATGGCGCTTCCGCACAACGGCCTCGACGGCCAAGACGGCTACGACCGCCTCGACCTCGCATTCACCGGATTCGATCCGGGTGAGACGCTCACGTTTTCGATCGACATCGATCCCACTTCGATCAAGGGAACAGCATCACCAGGACCGAACTCTTCGGGCAGCGTGTCGGGTCTCGAGGTGAGTGGCGCCACGGTCACCGCCGCGTTCGGCAATGGCAGCGAAACGTCCAGCCGGATCTTCGCCGACGGCAGCAAGGCGGGCGCCACGACGCTTCTTCAAATGGGGGTCGCACCGACTGCGGTCATCTCCGTCGGAGGGATCGGCTCCAGCCCGGCAACGGTAGGAAGCGCGACGCAGACCGTGTTGTTGTCGGGCCCGGCAGGGGCAACGATGCGCCTTCTGAGGGTCGAGGCAGGCCTGTATCCAGCTTCGGAGGGTGGGTACGACCTGGACCCCTACGAGGCCAACAGTGCCATTGCTCTGCAGTACATTGACGTCGTCCTGGGCGCGTCCGGCGGCGCGGAGGCGCCGATCGTACTGACCCGACTCGATGCCGCCTCAGGTATCAACCATCTGATCGCTGCGGTGCTCGACGCAAAAGGAATGCCCATCGGCGTATCCAATGTCATCGTGCTTCACTTCGTTCCCCCCGAGGCGATATGAATGGAGACTTCGTCCGATTCCGGCGGCTGACATTCGTCAGCGATCGCTCGACGTGACGAAGTCGGAGGTTCGATGCACGTTGTCGCTGTGATCGCTGCTCGCTCTCGGGCCAGTCTGAACGGTGGCATGCAGCGTTACGTAGCGCTCTTGGGTGTGCGCGGCGGTCTGGCCGCTGTGTCGTTGCTCGTTGCCTACGCAGCGGTTCCACGGCTCGGTGTGACCGATGGGGCCGCACTGCTCGCTGCACTCGCTGCCGTGCAGGTGTTGTCGACGGTGGCCAGCTCCACGAGCGGTGTTCATGCCTTCCGCCTCGGCGTGGCCGGCGAACACATCGTCGGTTCGCGAATGCGACGGCTGGCAATACGTAGTGTGATCACGCTGGCCGCTGTCTTGGGTGTTCTCCAGTTCTTTCGATCGGCAGGACATCTCTCGGTCGACACTTCCCTGGTGCCGGCCATCGTGGTGGGCTCGACCTCAATGGTCATCGGTCGATTGCTGGCCGAACACCAAAAGGGAGTAGGCAACGGCGCACTGACCGTGTTGCTGGAAACCGCTCCACTTCTGGCTGCCGCCTCGGTGGTGCTGGTCGTGGGCGCACCTGGGTTCGTCTGGATCGGGGCCACGACTTCGGCCGCGGTTGCGATCCTCTGGTTCGTCGCCGTACGGTGCCCTGTCCACCGTCGCGCAACGACCGATCTACCGTCACGCCAGTCGCTCCTTGAAGGACTTTTGATCGGGGTCGTTCCCATAGCAGTGCTTCTCGCCACCTTCGGTCCGCTGTTTTGGCTCCAGTACGTCGTGCAGGACGAGACGGCGTCCGCCACCTACTCGATCCTGCAGCGGTCGTTCTCGCCCGCGACCATCGGGCTTGGACTCGTGAGCGTGGCCACACTCGCCGACATCACCGCCGCACACTTCTCGATCGGCGCGCCATCGATGTTCCGCGTCGCCGTTGCACGATCGCAGCGATTGGCACGGCTGGCAGTCGTGCCCCTCGTCGTCCTGTCCGTTGCGCTTGCTTTCGTGGGTGCTCTTCTTGCCGATGTGGTGAGCGCGATCACGCTCGGCGCCATCGTCGTGTTCGGAGCCTCACAACTCGTGAACTCTGTCGTCGGCATTCCGACCGAAATCAATCTTGCCGTTGGCCGTAGCACACTAGAGTTCGCCGGAGCCGCGCTGTCGCTCGGAGCGATGGCACTAGTGCTGAACATCAACCCATGGTCGACGTTGCTGGTTGCGGCATCGGCCAACCTCTGCGCTCAGGTCGTTCGAAATTCGATCTCGACCATCAATCTTCGGATCACCATCGTCGCACGACAGGAGTCGTACAGATCATGATCGACCACACCATCCCAGCAGCGCGCCATCTGCTCTTCCTCGGTCTCAGCCGAACCGGCTCGACCTGGTTCGAGCAATGTCTTCGGGGCGATGACCGTTTCGCCCTACCCCAAACAAAGGATCTCTTCTTCTTCGATCAGTATTTCGACCGGGGCATCGACTGGTACCTCGATCGCTACGAGTCGGCAAGGCCGTCACAGGTGCTCGTCGATGTCGGCCACGACTACTTCGTCGGACCATGGGTGCTCGATCGGATCGACTCGACACTCCAGGACTGGCGGGGCGTGGTGCTGTTGAGGGAGCCTGTAGCTTGGCTGAACTCTCAGATCCGATTTGGTATTCGCAGCGGCAAGTTCGATCAGTCGCAACTGGAACGAGGCGACTACCACGACCTTGTTGAGCTGGTGAACATCGCTCCGTTCGACCGGCTCGTCGAATTCTGGAAGCGGCGCGCCGGCGATCGGCTCTTGGTGGCGCCATTCGACGATCTCCGGGATCGTCCAGAGCAACTTCTGGCCGATGTGGCGCGGCTGTGCGGTATCGAGGGAGACGCAGTTGAGCCAGTCGTCGGCAAGGTAAACGTAGCGATGCATCCACGATCCGTCGTCCTTCACCGTCTGGCTAGAAGCGTTGTCCGTTGGAGCCGAGACCGGGAAATACGCTACGTTGAGCAGGTCATCAAGTCCGATCGAGCTCGCACACTTGCGCATCGATCCGAGCCGGTGGAATTCGAGCTTCCGGGCGAGTTCATGAACGAACTCCGGTCGTACTGGTCGCCGGGGGTGCACCGACTTGATCAGTGGATTCCCGGAGTCGCCCAACAGTGGGGCTACCGGGAAAGCGTCGAGGCGTGCTCAGATTCGACGGCGTCGGCGACGGCCCGGGAACCGGTCGGCGATCGCTTGCTCAACGATGAGTCGAGCGTAGGCCGTAGCGAACCCGGCCGAATGGTTGACGGTGCGAACCCAGACGCCGCGGCATCGGCGGTCTCGGATGGCCAGGGGTGCGTTGCAAACGAGCCAGACCACGACTTGCCGCGCATCGGCGATCACTGATGACCCGGGCGCTGTGTCCCCCGGATCTGATGAGCCTGTGGCGCGATCCCTCAGCAACTCGACGTGTACCCTGGCCTGACCACGCCCATAATGACGGTAATTGCGGCCGAGTGCCCGAAGGTTCGTCCGTGTCCGGTAGTCGATGACCGCTCCGGAGGCGAGTCCGACCGAATACCCGGCCTGATAGGCCCGAGTCGACAGTGCCAGGTCTTCCGCGGCTTCGAAGCGCGGCTCCCAGCCCCCCAGGGCGGTAAGGACATCTCGGCGAACGGCGAAACCTGTCCCCGGCGCGACCGCGATCAGGTTGCGGTGCTTGATCAGCTCGTCATCGCTCGGCTGCGCGTCGGTGATGGGGCCGGGCCCATACCAAGCCCGGCAGATGGGATCATTGAGTCGCTCGAACGACAGCCGGGGCCCAGCCACGTCGAAGTGATCCAAGGCATCGGCGGTAGATTGGAGCCATCCGGGTCGAACAACATCGTCGGCGTCGCAAAAGACGATCTTTTCGCCGAATGCGGCCGCTGCGCCTGCATTTCTAGCAAGTGACCGCCCCATCGGTCGGGGGTGCGAAACGAGTCGTAGATGCGGCAGCGATGCATCGAATTGCTGGCAGATGTCGACCGTATTGTCGGTCGATCCGTCATCGACGACGACCAGTTCCCACCCACCCTCTTCGCTTCGGAATTCCTGGGACTCGAGTGACTCGAGGAGTTCCCCGATCGTGCTCGATGCGTTCAGCGCAGGGATGACCACCGAGATGGCAATTGCTTCACGTTTGGTCATGGTTCTTGTCATCGGCTTTGGTAGGTGCTGTCAAGGGCTTTTCCCGACCGTAAGGTTCGACGCCACCACCAACCAGAGCAGATCTTCCCGCCAGGCTGTTCGGAGGATTCGGTGAATCTCATCAGATCCGCCCTCGTTCTGTGACCCAACAGTCCACCCGTGGGCGACACCGGTGTCGGGTCGGGTGGTGTGGCAGCGCCTTGCGATTCTGTTGGTCAGATTCTTGGTCCTGGTGGAACGGGACCTTACCCGGACCTGCGGTTGCCCCGGTTCCACGGACTTGCTCGCTATGCGATGCCGTCACCGGGGACTCCAGGCAAGGCAATTGGCCATCGAAGGCAGAGTCCCACTTGCCAGGTACACCTGGCTCAGCTCGGTGCAGATCGTGCGAGCCAGGTGTGCCTGGATGTCGCGCACGTCATCCACCCGCGTAGGGCGAGGTGATCATCTCGTCGAGCCCGCCGACGCGGCGGACGCCCTTAGGAACCTGAGGGGACCCGATAGTTGGTCCAGTGGCTTTCACGGCATGTTGCGGGGCGGGGTTTCGAGCGAGCGGGGCATTTGCTCATGCGACGCTTGGCTGGCGCCGCCACACTCATGGCGGGCGGACCAGTGCCCTCTAGT
>JBBQUN010000332.1:0-4852 GCA_038212405.1 Acidimicrobiales bacterium
GGAACGTCACCGAAGCGAGGGAGGTCCGCCTCCTCCGACGGCTGGGCGGAGGCTGCCAAGGGTCGGCATTCGGGGTGTCGATCAACGTCACCGACGCCGGGGCGACCACCTCCTACGCCATGATCACCGCTGCTCTACAAGAGGATCTTTCCGGCGGAGCAACGGGCGAGTTCGACGCAACCGACGCAGACATCTCCATCTTCCCCGGTGGCGACATGTCACAGACGCTCTCGTTCGAGGGGCCACTGACGATGACCATCTCCGAGCACGACAATGCCACCGATTTGAACGACCGCCGCATGAACATCCAGCTGGTCGGCACGCTCCCCTCAGACGACGGCGACCTCGATGTCGATGCCAGGTTCGAGTGGGTGATGGGCTGCCCCTGACGCAGTCGCTCGCAAGGCACACCGAGACCGCCTACCACGAACGGGCAACCCCTCAGATCGGGCGGGAGCTACTCTCTCGCAATGCGTCTGACCCCAACCGAGCGCGACCGACTGTTGATCTTCAGCGCCGCAGAGCTTGCTCGGGCAAGGCGTGCTCGTGGCCTCCAGCTGAACGTCCCCGAAGCGACAGCGCTCATCGCCGACACCGTCTGCGAGGCTGCCCGCGACGGTCGAAGACTCGCCGAAGCAGCATCCGAGGGTGCATCGATCTTGACAGCCGATGATGTCCTGCCAGGAGTCGTCGACATCGTCACCGAGGTGAAGGTCGAGGCTGTCTTCGACGACGGGACCCGCATGGTCGTCGTCCGCGAACCGTTCGGTCCGACGGCGTCGGGACTGGGTGAGGGTGCGCCCGGCGCCGTCGTGACCGCCGCGGTTGATCATCGCGCGGTTGCGCATGCCGACCACGATCTCACGGTCATCGACGTCGTCAATACCTCCGAGGTGCCGATCAGCATCACCTCGCACTTCCATTTCTTCGAAGTCAATCAGCGCATGCGGTTCGACCGGGCACTGGCGTACGGCATGCATCTCGCCATCCCTGCCGGCGCCGCGTTGCGATTCGACCCAGGCGCCACGGTCTCGGCACCGCTCGTGCCGATCGGCGGCAAGCGGGTGGCGATCGGCTTCGCCGGTTTGGTCGATGGCCCACTCGATGCCGAAGGAGCCAAACAGGCCGCACTCGAAAGAGCAGCGGCCATGGGCTATCTGGGGGCCGACCTGACTGGGGAGGGCATAACTGATGAAGCCAATGACTGAACACACCCATGGCGCCGGCTCACACACCCATGCCGGCGGCGAGATGCCACACGAACACCTCCACTCCGACGACATCCTTCCCGACGACTACGCCGCCATCCATGGCCCGACGGTCGGCGACCGCGTGCGTCTTGGTGACACCGGCCTCGTCATCGAAATCGAATACGACGCCCAACAACGAGGCAGCGAGTTCCTTGCCGGGTTCGGCAAAACCGCCCGTGACGGCATCCTTCTCCAGGCTGCCGCGGTTCGCGAAACCTGTGATCTGGTGATCTCGAACGTCGTGCTGATCGATGCGAAGCACCGGATCGGCAAGGTGTCGATCGGTATCCGGGAGGGTCGGATCTGCTCGATCGGTCGGGCAGGCAACCCCGACACCCTCGATGACGTCGACGTCGTTGTCGGCACCGGAACCGCCATCGTCTCGGGCGAAGGGATGATCGCAACCGCCGGAGCGATCGACACCCACGTACACCTGCTGTCACCGCGCATCATGGAAGCGTCGTTGGCGTCGGGCGTCACCACGATCATCGGTCAGGAATTCGGTCCGGTCTGGGGCATCGGCGTCAACTCGCCATGGGCGCTGCGACACGCGTTCAACTCGTTCGACCAGTGGCCGGTCAACATCGGGTTCCTCGGGCGCGGCTCCTCATCGCACGAGGCGCCATTGATCGAAGCGCTCGTCGAAGGCGGAGCTTGCGGCTTCAAGGTGCACGAAGACATGGGTGCTCACACCCGGGCGCTCGACACCGCTCTGCGCGTCGCCGAGGACTACGACGTCCAGGTGGCGCTGCATACCGACGGTCTCAACGAGTGTCTGTCGGTCGAAGACACCCTTGCCGTGCTCGCCGGTCGCACGATCCATGCCTTCCACATCGAGGGTTGCGGCGGCGGGCACGTGCCAAACGTGCTCGAGCTCGCCGGCGTCGCCAACGTGATCGGATCGTCGACCAATCCGACGCTCCCGTTCGGGCGAGACGCACTCGACGAGCACTACGAGATGATCTTCGCCTCGCACGGGCTCAATCATCATTCCCACAGCGATCATGCGATGGCCAGCGATCGCATTCGTGGCGGCACCATGGGCGCCGAGGGCGTGTTGCACGACATGGGCGTCATCGGCATCACCTCATCAGATGCCCAGGGAATGGGCCGAGCTGGCGAAACGGTGCGCCGCACGTTCCAGCTTGCGTCGGCCATGAAGCTCGCTCTCGGAATGGCAGCAGGCGACGTTGCGACCAGGCACGACAACGAACGGGTCCTTCGCTACATCGCCAAGCTCACGATCAATCCGGCCATCGCCCACGGACTCTCACACGAGATCGGCTCCATCGAGGTCGGCAAGCTCGCCGACATCGTGCTGTGGCGACCTGACCACTTCGGGGCCAAACCCCAGATGGTCTTGAAGGCGGGGTTCCCGGCCTTCGGCGTGACCGGTGATCCGAACGCCACCACCGATTCGTGCGAACCTCTGGTTCTCGGGCCGTTGTTCGGCGGGCACGGCGCAACGCCGGCCGACCTTTCGGTTGCCTTCGTGAGCGGCGCTGCCGCCGATGCCGACAACGACCACATGACCACCCGCCGTCGCCGTGTCGGCGTGCGAAACACTCGCGGCATTGGTCCGGCCGACATGATCTTCAACGACCGTCTCGGCACGGTCGAGGTCGACAGCCGAACCGGACGGGTCACCTTCGACGGCGAAGGCGTGTACGTCGACCCGGTCGAATCGGTTTCGCTGAGCCGGCTCTACTTCCTCTGAGGACTCCTTCCATGACGAGTACGCCCCGAACCGCCGGCTTCTCGATGCCACCCGAATGGGTGCCGCACGAGCGGACCTGGATGGAGTTCCCACCGACCAACGCCGACCTCGGCGAAGCTGGAAGCAGCGACCTGGCTCGCTTTCGCTCGGCGTGGATTGCCGTCACCAACGCCGTCGCCCGTTTCGAACCGGTCTCGCTCATCTGCAATCTCGGCGACGGTGACGCCGCTCGGTCCCTGCTCGATCCATCGATCAACTACAACGTCACGATCTACGAGGCGCCAATCAACGACGCCTGGTTCCGAGACAGCGGACCAACGTTCCTCACCCACCCCGACGGCCGCCTGGGTGCAACGCACTGGACGTTCAATGCGTGGGGACATCCCGAGATCGACTCGAGCGACGAAGCCCAGGTCGGCGCGTTCGCAGCCGGCCTCGCCGGAGCCCAGCTCTTCTCATCGGCGATGGTGAACGAGGGCGGCGGCTTCCACGTCGATGGCGAAGGCACCGTCTTGATGACCCAGACCGTGCAGCTCGATCCGTTACGCAATCCTGATTGGCACCTCGAACGGGCGGCGTCCGAGGTGACGACCTACCTGGGAGCGGACAAGGCCGTCTGGGTGCCACGAGGGCTCACCGTCGACTACGAACCGTTCGGCACCCGCGGCCACATCGACATCGTTGCTGCGTTCGTTCGTCCCGGCGTGCTCGTCGCTCACACCCAACTCGATCCGTCGCATCCGGACTTCGAGGTGTGCGCGAAGACCTTGGCGGTGCTGCGGTCGGCCACCGATGCCAGGGGCCGACCGTTCGAGATCATCGAAATTCCCGCTCCGATCCAGGGGCGCGTTGGTGATCACTTCAACGACTGGTCCTACATCAACCACTACGTCTGCAACGGCGCGGTGATCCTCTGCGCCTTCGACGACCCGAACGACGAGCGAGCAGCGGCGATACTCGCCGAGCAATACCCCGACCGCGAGATCGTACTGGTCGATGCTCGGCCGATCTTCGAATGCGGCGGGGGCATCCACTGCATCACTCAGCAGCAACCCGTCGCCACAACCTCAGTCACCCCAGACTGAATCGCCCCGGGGTTTGGACTTGCTCAGGAAGACAGGCGGGCCAGCGCTGCGTTGACCGCAGACGCCGGGCTGCTCAGCACCGGAACCGCTCCATCGAATCTGCTTGCTGCGTCGGCCATCGAGGCCTGGGCCAAGACGATCACGTCGATTCCCACCGGGCATTCGGCGCAGGTCGAGGCAATTGCGTCGAGATAGCCCTCGATATCGCCGGCCTCGAAGAGCGGCCAAGCCGCCTCGCTGACCACCACGTGCAGATCGATCTCTTCCCACTGACTTGCCCCCAGACCACTGGCGATCGACTCGATCAAGGCCAGCGTCGGGGCGACGGTGCTCTCGAGCGCGACGACAATGGCGATGCGACCAGCGCCAGCCGAGGCCAGCCGAACGGCCTCTTCCGCCATCGGGCGGTCGACCCGACTCACGTCGTAGCCAAGCGAGACCCCGGCCGTCGCTGCGATCTCGCCAATCGTCGAGCACGTGCAGATCACCAGATCGGCACCCCGACGCCGCAGCTCGACAATGGCGTCTCGAACCCCTCGTCGAACCGCTCGACTCTCGAGCCCATCGCGACGGGCCATGCCAAGGAGCCCTTCGTTGACGATGGCCATCGTCTGGACGACAGCTCCGGTTTCGGCTGACCTGCTGGCATCGGCGACAAGCGCATCGAACGTGGCCACGTGCACCGGTGAGGTGTGCAGAAACCCGATGACCGACATGCCCGAACCGTACCCATGGCCACGACGAAGCCAACGAGAAACAACGGTGCAGCATCAATCACTGTCGCAATGGCAGCCTGATGC
>JBBQUN010000333.1:0-4831 GCA_038212405.1 Acidimicrobiales bacterium
CTCGGAATGGTCGAACACGAGCACGATCTCGAGGTCGCCTCCCTGCTCTTGCGCCATCACCCCAGCGATGGCGCGAGCAAGCAGTCGAGGCCGGTCGCGCGTTGCGATCACCACCGAGACCGACAGGTTCGTCAGTGCCTCGGCCTTGGCATCGGCAAGGTGAGCGCCGGCCACCGTGTCGGCGGGATCGCTCACGATTCGAGAACGGGATTGCGGTGCGGTTCGATGTTGTTCGGCGTCAGCAACGTGTTGATGCCGAGAAGATCATCGAGCACCTGACCGAGCTTGACGACGCCCGACGCCGCTTCGAGTTCCTGTCGGGGAATCGTGAAATCGTCGGGATGCGCCAAGGCTTGGGCCATCAGCGCATCGAACTCCTTGCGGGCGGTTTCATCGAGTAGCGGTGCGGACATGGATTCAATCGGTCGAATACCAGCGTTGTTGAGCACCGTGCTCGCAATGGCGCCGCCAGCCGAGAGCGCTGTCAATCGTAGAGCCGTTCGCCCCGACAGCGTGGAGCCGGACGGCCGAGGCCCGCAAGACCTACGGCCGATCGGTGGCACTGCTCAGCCCGCGACGAGCCCGCAAGGCGTAACATCGTGAGTCAGCCGGCCGATAGAAGGTTCGATGATGAACACGAATTATTTACTGAGTGATCTACGCGCTCTGGAGTCAGAAGCTATTCACATCATTCGTGAGGTGGCAGCGGAGTTCGAGCGTCCGGTGATGCTGTTCTCTGGTGGCAAGGACTCGATCGTGATGCTTCATTTGGCGATCAAGGCGTTTGCGCCGGCCCGTGTGCCGTTCCCGATCATGCATGTCGACACCGGTCACAACTTTGCCGAGGTGATCGAGTACCGCGATCGCCGGGTCGCTGAGGATGGTTTGCGTCTGATCGTTGCGTCGGTGCAGGACCAGATCGATGCCGGCAACGTGGTGGAGGAGACCGGGCCTCGTGCGTCTCGTAACGGGTTGCAGACCTCGGCGTTGTTGCACGCGATCGAGGAGCATCGTTTCGATGCGTTGTTCGGTGGGGCCCGTCGTGACGAGGAGAAGGCACGGGCGAAGGAGCGGGTGTATTCGTTCCGTGACGAGTTCGGCCAGTGGGACCCGAAGGGTCAACGGCCGGAATTGTGGTCGTTGTACAACGGCAGGCACGGTATGGGCGAGCATTTCCGGATCTTCCCGATCTCGAACTGGACCGAGCTCGACATCTGGCATTACATCCGTGACGAAGACATCGACATTCCCGAGATCTACTACGCGCATCGCCGTCAGGTGTTCGCCCGTGATGGGATGTGGCTGTCGGACTCTGTGTTCATCAACCGGTCACCGGGTGAGGAACTCGAAGAGCGGATGGTCCGGTTCCGCACGATCGGTGATGCGACCTGTACCGGTGCGGTGGACTCCCCGGCCGATGACATTCACAAGGTGATCGAAGAGGTCGGTGCGACCCGCATCACCGAGCGTGGCGCCACCCGGGCTGATGACCGGCGCACCGAGGCCGCCATGGAAGACCGCAAGAAAGAAGGCTACTTCTGATGGCAACTCCCTTGAGCCGGATCTGCGGCGGCAGCCGCTGCGAAACGAGGTACTTCTGATGGAACTGTTGCGTTTGGCCACTGCTGGCTCGGTGGATGATGGGAAGTCGACGTTGATCGGCCGGTTGTTATTCGATTCGAAGTCGATTTTCGAAGATCAGTTGGAAGCGATCGAGGCCACATCGTTGGCTCGTGGCAGCGAAACGGTCGATCTGGCGTTGTTGACCGACGGTTTGCGGGCCGAGCGGGAACAGGGCATCACGATCGATGTTGCTCACCGGTATTTCGCCACCCCGAAACGCAAGTTCATCATCGGTGACACCCCGGGCCACATCCAGTACACCCGGAACATGGTGACCGGTGCCTCGACCGCTGATTTGGCGATCGTGTTGATCGATGCCCGCAAGGGCGTCATCGAACAATCACGACGCCATGCGTTCATTGCGTCGTTGCTGCGCATCCCGCACTTGGTGTTGGCGGTCAACAAGATGGACCTGGTCGATTGGGACCAAGGCGTGTTCGAAGCGATCCGCAAGGATTTCGCCGAGTTCGCCACCAAGCTCGACGTTCCCGATCTCACCTTCATCCCGATCTCGGCCCTGTTGGGCGACAACGTGGTCGACCGCAGTGCGAACATGGGCTGGTACGAGGGTTCGACACTGCTCCACCACTTGGAGGAGGTCCACATCTCCTCCGATCGGAACCTGGTCGATACCCGGTTCCCCGTGCAGTATGTGATCCGCCCCCAAACCGAGGAACATCACGACTACCGGGGCTACGCCGGCACCGTGCGCGGTGGCGTGATGCGCCCGGGCGACGAGGTGATGGTCCTTCCTTCGGGGTTCACCTCGAAGATCAAATCCATCGATGATGGTGGCGTCGCAATCCCCGAGGCGTTCCCGCCGATGTCGGTCACGATCCGCCTCGAAGACGAGATCGACATTTCACGTGGCGACATGATCTGCCGACCGAACAACCAACCCGAGGTCGGCCAGGACATCGAGGCGATGGTGTGTTGGATGGCCGATGCTTCCCAGCTCCGCAAAGGGCAGAAACTGGCGATCAAGCACACCACCAAATGGGCGCGGGCCATGGTCAAAGACCTCCATTACCGGCTCGATGTGAACACCCTGCACCGTGACGACGTCGCCGAGTCGTTGACACTCAACGAGATCGGCCGGGTCACCCTGCGCACCACCCAACCGTTGTTCTACGACGAGTACCGACGCAACCGCCAAACCGGCAGCTTCATCCTCGTCGACGAAACCACCAACGTCACCGTCGCCGCCGGCATGATCATCCGCTGATGAGCACACCCGACTCGTCGAGTTCGAGTTCGCCAAACGCATCGATCGGCGGTCTGGTCACCGAGAACGTCGTCTGGCATCGGAGCGACGTCGCTCGTGCTGACCGCTGGGCGGCAACGGGCACGAGCGGCATGACGCTGTGGTTCACCGGCCTGTCGGGCTCGGGTAAATCATCGGTTGCGGTCGAGGTCGAACGCCAGCTGTTGGCCTCTGGCCGATCGGCGTACCTCCTCGATGGCGACAACCTCCGATTCGGCCTCAACGGTGACCTCGGGTTCTCTGCTGCTGACCGAGACGAGAACGTTCGCCGAGTCGCTCACGTTGCCCGACTGTTCGCCGACGCCGGCGTGATTGCCATCGTGCCGCTCATCAGCCCCTACCGCGCCGCCAGACAACTGGCGAGATCATTACACGATGCCGCTGACGTCTCGTTCGCCGAGATCTTCGTCGATACACCGCTCGAGGTATGCGAGCAGCGAGACCCAAAGGGTCTCTATGCCAAAGCCCGGGCCGGGGAGATCAAAGGAATGACAGGGATCGACGATCCTTACGAGGCCCCGCTCGATCCCGAGTATCGGTTCACGCCCGACGATGGCGACCCGGACACCGTGGCCAGATTGCTCATCAGCAAGCTCTGAAGACTGCTCAGCCGCAGGCCGTACCTTCGGGCGTTGGCCCAGGCACGACTCCCACCACGGTGGTGGGAACGGTCTCGACCACGGCTGGCGTCTCAGGCGCAACCGTGGTTGGCGGGGTTGGCAACTCAGCCGAATCGCGCGGCGTTGCGAGCAAGCCCTGGTAGTCGGTGCCAGTGATGAGGACGACTTCGGTCAGCGTTTCGTCGATCTCGTAGGCCGGTCCGCTCACGAGGTAGGTGCCGAGCTTCTCGGCCCCAGCAGCCATCGACGAGGGGTAGCGGACCGTCGTACGTTCCGTGGTTGCTCCGTTGTCGATCGTCTCGACGTTCATGCCGACCGCACTCATGGCGGTCGACGCTTCTGAGGCCTGGCCCGGTGTGCGCGATCCGTTCGTGACCCGGTAGATGACCGGAACGGGAGCGGCGGTGGCTGCTGTTGGCTCGACACCCCGGAAGATGTCGAGGATCGGCTCGGCGAGTTCGCGTTCGAGGCCGAGGACCGCCGCACCTTCCGAAGTGCGGAAGTCATACACCGGCAGGGCGTGTCCGAGGATCTGGTCGCCAGTCACCGATCCAAAGGCCTTCGCCAACGCAAGCAACGAGCCGATCTCGGCTCCCCCATCGATCGTGAGGTTCGCACCGGCGATATCGAGGACATTGTTGAGGGTGCCGAGCTCGGTGATGTTGATCTTTCGGAGCGTGGTGTCAGCAACGCGTCGGATGAAGTACTGCTGACGGCTCGACCGGCCGAGGTCGCCCGTACCGTCGGTGTTCCAACTGCCGTCCTTGAAGTACTCGACGTGGCGCCCGCGAGTGAAGGCAAGCGCCTGAAACCCGTCGAGAATCTGGCAACCGGCGCTGGGCACGTTCAGCCCCGAACCGGCATCGCGCATCGGGTAGTCGAACCAGATCGGGACCCCACCCAGCCCTTGCACGATGTCTTGGAACCCGACGAAATTGACTTCGGCGTAATGGTTGATCTCGAGCCCGAAGTAGGCCTCGATCGTGTCGACGAGTCGTCCTTCACCCCCGTCGCCGTTGAAGGAACTGTTGATGCGCCCTTCACCGCCACCGACAAGCGGCACGTAGAGATCTCGCGGAATCGACAACAGATTGATCTGACCCAACGCCGGATCGACCCGAGCCAGGATCATCGTGTCGGTTCGTTTGCCTTCGGGCGCGCCTTCGCCGAGGAAGACACCGGCACGGGGATCGTTCGGGTCGATCCCTTCGCGCGAGTCGGTACCAACGAGTAGCCAGTTGGACGGTTCGCCGGCCTCTGCCGCCTCGACACTGCCGATCTGGACACTGCCGATGTTCTCGTACTTGTCGAGACCCCAGGCCAT
>JBBQUN010000334.1:0-4818 GCA_038212405.1 Acidimicrobiales bacterium
TCGTGCGATTCGGTTTGATGCCGATGGCCATGGCGGCCCTCTCGTCGTTTGGAGTCGACGCCCGCACCTGGCCTAGGTTCAGCCGCCATGGATCTTCGTTTCGGCGCCTTTCTCGCTCCTCACCACCTTCCCGGCGAAAGCCTGGGCCTGCAAATACAACGCGATCTCGACCTCGCGGCGCAGCTCGACCGACTCGGCTACCACGAGTTCTGGTGTGGAGAGCATCATTCGACGGGTTGGGAGACCATTGCGTCGCCCGAGATGTTCCTCGCTGCAGCTGCGGTGCGGACCCATCGGATCAAACTCGGCACCGGCGTCGTCTCGCTGCCGTACCACCATCCGTTCAACGTGGCGCAGCGCATCGTTCAGCTCGATCACATGAGTAATGGGCGCGCCATCTTCGGATCAGGACCAGGCGCTCTGCCTTCTGATGCGCACACGCTCGGCATCGACCCAATGGTGCAGCGCGATCGCCAGGATGAGGCCATCGGCGTCATCAAACGCCTCCTCGATGGTGAGCCCCGCTTCAGCTACGAGTGCGAGTGGTTCGAGCTGCACGATGCGGCACTCCAGATCCTGCCGATCCAACGACCAATGCCAATGACCACCGCGTCCAGTGTCAGCCCATCAGGTATGACGCTCGCCGGCAAACACGGTATTGGTGTGCTTTCGATCGGTTCGATGTCGACCGAAGGAATCCAGTCGCTTCCGCTCCAATGGAGCTTCGCCGAGGAAGCAGCGGCCAAGCATGGCCAGACCGTCGACCGCTCGGATTGGCGCATCTTGTTCAACTGGCACCTGGCCGAAACCAAGGAGCAAGCCGAACGCGACGTCGAGTGGGGCTTGTTGCGGTGGCACAACGAGTACAACGTCGACACGCTCCAGAGGCCAGGAGCCACTCACTACGCCGACACCGCGGAGGCCATCCAGCAACTTGCTCGAGTCGAGGGTTCGGCTGCCATCATCGGAACACCCGATGAGCTCGTCGCCCGCATCCGCGAGATGTACGAGGTGTCGGGAGGGTTCGGTGCCGTCATCGGGTTCGTCAACGATTGGGCCAATCCTGAGGCCACCACGAAAAGCTGGGACCTCATGGCCCGCTATGTCATGCCGGAGATCTCCGGCATGCTCGAGTCAATGCGAGAGTCGAACCAGCACGTCATCGAGAATCGGGACTCGTTCGCGCAGGCCGGTCGCGCCGTCATGGCCAAGATCGCCGAGAACGACCGGGCGATGGAAGCGTTGAGGATGACCCCGAATCCCAGGGTGGCGGCACCGATCGCCGCGCACCATTCGCCGCTCGAAGACTGATACGTCTCGCTCGACCGATGCACTCCTCGACTGCCTCGGGGTTGCTCTGACTCTTCGACGCATGCCACGTTCTCCTAGCGTGCTCCCATGGTGCAGCGAATCGAGCTGATTGGCGTGGACGATCAGCCATCGTCGGACGAGTCCGACGATGGGGTCTCGAGTGGTGCGTTGCCATGGACCGAGGTACACCAGGACAGCGTGCGGCGAGGCGGCAGCGGACGCCTCGCTGGCGCCGGGGCCGTCGTGCTGCTGCTTGCGGGCCTCGCTTTGTTGCGGTCGCCGGCGCCAACGGGCACAGCCGACGCTGTTCGCCAGCCGGCGGCACCCGTCGAGCAGTCCACCACCTCAGTTCCGACGCCGCCTCCCGCTTTGCGTCGGGCCGTGCCGTCGCCCACCAGATCGGTCGAGCCGGTCATTCTTGATGCATCAGGCATCACGCTCGTGGTGGGCCGAGGTATCGAGAAGACCTTCATTGCGCTCGACACGGGAGCGAGCATGGTCGTCGACATCGATGGTGAACTCGTCGCCGGGACGAATGGTTACGTCGCCTTGTCCGTTGGCGCCGAGGAAACCACCGGGGAACTGTGTTGGTTCTCACTTGCCGAACGCTCCTGCGAGGATCAGCCAACCGCACCGGCCGATGCAACGCTCGGTGAAGGTCTTGTCGAGGATGCATCCGTGCACGTCTTCGATCAGCAGGCTGTTCGATCCTTGACTGCCACGTCGCACGACGGGCGGTGGAGCGCCGGCTGGCGGTTCGGTCAGCTCACGGTGACCGATGAGTCGACGGGCGACGTCGTCGTTGTTCCTGACATCGCTCTCAGCTACTTCGACGACTCGCTCGTGCTCGTTGGGTGAGTGGCGGTCCGGCGGGTTCTGATGCGGATTCGTCGCACGGCCGACGGGAGCGGCTACGCTCATCAGCCCTGCGCAGATGCCCGAGTGGCCTAAGGGAGCGGCCTGCAAAGCCGTGATTCGCGGGTTCAAATCCCGCTCTGCGCTCGCATCAGAAATGCCTGGATTGTTGGGGTGAGTTTGACAGCGATGCTGCTAACCTTTCCCGCTCCGGGGCCATTAGCTCAGTTGGCTAGAGCGCCTGCATGACGCGCAGGAGGTCGGGGGTTCAATTCCCTCATGGCCCACGTGTGCCCTTCGGGCACCCCGAGTTGTTTGCTGGCGCTCCCAACCTCGCCGCTGTACTGCTCAGTGTCTTCCGTAACGCAGTGTCCGTAACCCAGTGTCCACAACCCAGTGTCCACAACCCAGTGTCGGTCACTCAGTGTCCGTAACGGCCTCGTCACTTACCGCCTTTTCCTTCCGCTTCGTTCTCTGAAAACGCCTCCGCTGGGCCTGGTAGGGGCGACATACCCGCTGGGCCAGTAGCTGGTCTCGGTAGGGTGTTGCGATGGTTTTGATGCGTGAGATCTCGAACGTCGATGAGTTCGACGTGATGGTTGCCGACGTCGAAGCGGGCAGCGACTATGCCGCTCCCGCGGCCTACGGGTTGGGTATTGCCACCATCAGCGACGGTAGCGATGGCCCCAAGACGCTCGATACCGACTTCCTCGCCACGAACTTCGGCGAGAACACCGGCACGGCGGCTGCGATCGCCGACGCGCTTGGATCGTTCGCCACCGGCACCCATGAACTCGATGCCGATGCGCTCGCCGCCATCGTCGCCCGTTTCGCACCATTCGTCGACGACGGCAAGCACCATCCGAACCTGGTCGCCCTCCAATCGCTGCTGGCTTGGGTGGAGGCCGCGCAACAATCGGTCGTGCCAGGGCATCGACGCATTGCGGTGGCGGTGGCGGTGACCAACCTCGACGATGCGCCGGTATCGGCGTCCGACGTCTATCTGCGGCTGACGCTGCTGTCACAGTGCAAGGTGATGCCACACGGCATCAGCCTCGAAGGCGCATTCGGCCAGCTCAACAACGTGGTGTGGAGTAATCATGGTCCAATCGATCCGGACCAGTTCGATCTCGTGAAATCACACCTTCGCCTCGCCGGTGAGCATGTCCATGTCTACAACGTCGACAAGTTTCCACGAATGCTCGACTACGTCGTGCCAGCAGGCGTGCGAATCGGGGACGGCTCCCGGGTCCGCCTCGGCGCGCACCTTGGCGCTGGCACCACGGTCATGCACGAGGGGTTCGTCAACTTCAATGCCGGCACCGTCGGACCCAACATGGTCGAAGGGCGCATTTCGGCCGGTGTCGTGGTTGCTGCCGATTCCGATCTCGGAGGCGGGAGCTCGACCATGGGCACGCTGTCAGGTGGCGGCACCGCCATCATCTCGGTCGGGGAGCGTTGCCTCATTGGGGCAAACGCCGGGATCGGCATCTCGCTGGGCAGCGACTGCACCGTTGAAGCTGGCCTCTACGTCACGGGTGGAACGCCGGTGCTGGTGTGCGGTCTGAAGGGTTTCGAGGACGGCGTCACCGTCAAGGCCCGAGAGCTGAGCGGAAGCGACGGTCTGCTGCTTCGGCGAAATGGTCAGACCGGCACGGTCGAGGTACACGCCAACGGTGCTCAGTGGAACGGACTCAACGAGGCTCTGCACCGGAACTGAGGTCCGTGTGATGATCGACGTGGGCGATGAGCACACCGTCGTCGCGTTGGCTCCAGTGGCAATGCACCGGGTTCACCCAGCTGAATTC
Source organism: Acidimicrobiales bacterium (assembly GCA_038212405.1). Taxonomy (GTDB): domain Bacteria; phylum Actinomycetota; class Acidimicrobiia; order Acidimicrobiales; family SZUA-35; genus JBBQUN01. Next base: position 3,975 of record JBBQUN010000334.1, read on the forward strand.
GTCAGGCCAACAGGGGAGGATTGCCGCAAGGGCCGTTGTTGGGATTCCCATCGACGGCACGACGTCAGGTGCTGCGACGTCGGTGTCTTGGAGGAGTCGGACCCACCCGGCGTCCAGAACGAGCGTGAGTTGCTCTGATTCTCTGGTCAGGGTGACGAAGAAGAGTTTGGTGACGTCGAACCCTTCTCGCCTGCTGCTGATCTGCTCCCCCAACTCGACGAATGACGGAACACCAGCGTGATTGAGATCGATCGGTATCGCCGCATTTACGATCGTGGAGTCAGGCAAGAAAGGAACTTCCGAAGCGGCGTCGAGTACAAACGCTACCAGCGTAGTGTCATTCAGTCACTGAACGCAGGGTGCTGCGACAGATCGCCACACGCAGCGCAGGTGTCTTCCGGGATCAGGCCGGCGCGGATCAGCCAGCCAAAGATCGTGCAGCCCAGGCAGAATCCCAGAGCGCTTTCGAGAAGCGCTGCGCCGGTGATCGCAGCGATCAGGGCGAAGGCAACCTCGGCATGACCGGCGAGATGGGCCACTGCAGCGACTGTCGACAGGGTGGCGCCAATGGCTTGTGCGAAGCGCTTCGGAGGCCCGGGAACGATGAGAGCCGCAACCTGAAGTCGAGGAACGATGACCTCAACAGCAAGTCGACCGAGTGGTGAGAACCTCGGGCCGGCAGCCACGCGGGCGATGAAGCCATAGGCCAGCGCCAACAACACCCAACCCGACCCCGAAAAGAGATAGACCACGCACATCGTGACCACGCCGCCGGCAACGACTCGTGCCGCCACCTCGTTCACCAATGCGGGGAACCCCAGAATCGATCGAGTCGATTGCGCTG
>JBBQUN010000335.1:0-4776 GCA_038212405.1 Acidimicrobiales bacterium
CGCTCCCTGTACCGCAGTTGATGCAGCGAGGCGCCCGCCGGCATGACCACCCATTCCGTCGGCGATCACGAACAGATGCTCGCCGAGGTGCCCGAATGCATCTTCGTTCTCGGGACGAACGCGGCCAATCGAGGTGGCAACGCCCCAACTCGACACGGCGGTGAGTGGCGCCGCAGCGTGCCGTCGCAACTCCTCGAGATCGGTGCCGCCGGTCAGGGTGTCGTCGTCGATGCTGGTCATTCGCCGACCTGGGCGTCAGCCGGTTGGGCTGCTGACGTGTCGCTTGCGGCTCGACTGAGTCCGATGGCGAGCCCAACAAGTGCGCCAAGCATGAACGTGCCGACGATGATGCCAACTTGCAGTCTGCTGAACCCAGCTTGTCGGCGATCGTTGGCCTCGGGACTCGGGAGCGCCACCGATGGTGCCCATCGCTCGGTGATTGTCAGTTCGGTGATTGTCAGTTCACCTCTGGTCAGCTCGGGATCGTCGGTGGAGCGTGCCGCCAATTCCTCCAACAGGTTGGTTCCATCGATCGTGAGATCGTCGAGGTCTTCGGTCATGGCGTACCTCTACGGCTGAGGGGTCGGGGGTCGGTTCGCATCGCCAAGCGCTGGAGCGGCGATCGACTGGCTCTGAGCGTTTCGAGCACCAGAGCACATCGCTGCCACGCCTCGTCGGCTGATGCTTCGTCGGGGTCGCGGGGGTGGAAGGCGGCTCGATCGACCTGCTCAGCGAGCAGCCGAAGGTCCTCGGCCGCGTCGGCCGCACTGGGCTCGTCGCGCAGCAGTGTTGCGACGATCTCGCCCGGCGTCGTCGATGGTGAGGTGGCAAGGCCGGCCTCGGCGTAGCCATCGAGGAGTTCACTCCACGCTCCGGCGACTCGAGTGCGAGTCGGCCCGCGCTGACGCTGCTGCCGTCGCCGACGCTTGGCGAGGATCACGACGCCTCCGAAAAAGGTGAGCAGACTGATTGGTAGGCCAATCGCCGTGGTGGCAACGATGGCTGGTGTTCCAAAGCTGTTGCCGAATGAACCATCGTCGTCTGCCGTTGGTTCGTCGTCGAGTTCGTTGTCTTGGGTGTCGGGTCGAGCTTCGACTCGGTCATCGGGTGGCGGAGGCGGAGGTGGCGGAGGGTTCGGGATGGCAACGTCGGTAACGGTCACACCGAGCGATTCGTCTTGGGGTTCCCGCGCCCGGTCGGGGGTGACGTCGATCGGCACCCAGCCGAAGTCGACCGTTGCGATCTCGATCCACGCACTGATGTCGTCAGCCAGCACGATGGCTCTGCCGTCGTCGTAGCGTTCCGGTGGAATCTGGTAACCCACGACCACTCGTGTCGGAACACCAGCGAGTTGGGACAGAACCCCAGCAGCAGCGGCGTACTGCTCGGCGTAGCCGATGACTCGGTCCGGGTCAGACAAGAAGTCATCGAGTCGGGCCAGGTTGTGGCCGGGTCTCGTCGCCTCGGTGTGGTCGTAGAAGCCCGATTGCGTGAACCGTTCCGCCAGCGCTGCGACTCGGGAGGGGCCGGGGTCGATCCCCTCGAACAGGTCACCGGCGAGGTTGCGCAGTTGCGGGGGAACCAGTTCGAGGTCGGCGCCCTCCTCGACTGCTACCGCCGTTGCCGAGACGAGGTCGACCAACGACGGCTCGCTCCGCGGTGCCGAACTGATGGTGAGTTCCGTGCCTGCCGCCAGACGAAGCGGCGCAGCAATCGTGCCGGTCTGTTGGTTGAACCGAAGGTCATTCGATCCCTCGACTTCGAGCACCCGCCCGGCGACCGGCACCCACAGCGTCGGTTCGGCGAACTCGAGGCGATAGGAAACGACCGCTCGGCCATCGGCTGTCGGGTCGTCGCCGCTCGCGGGGAATCGTTGATCGACTGGCTCGAATTCGGCGGGCCCGCCAGGTCCCTCGTCGGCAACCGACCAGACGGTGCCGCTGTATGACGCGAGCACCGCAGTCGTCCAACGAGTCAGCGGCTGGTCAGCGATCACCGTGAAAACCGGCTCCTCGCTCCGACCATCCTTCAGTGATGCCTTGAGCGTCACCAACGGGCTCGGTTCGGCCAGCGGATCCCAAGGCCGCTCCTGGTGGTCACGGAGATCGAACCGCTCGTTCGCCCCTGCCAACGGAAGGTTCGGCCCCAGCAGCGATGCAGTAACGGCGACGATGGCTGTGAGACCGACGGCTGAAGTCCGCCTCGACATCGATCCTGCGGAGTCTTCACCACGAAGTGGTTCGACGACAAGCCACTGGTGGAGGAGCGCGAGGACGAGCGCGCCGACGGCCATGGCGACCCCCTGGACCAGAGCGACCGAGTTCGTCTGGCCGGCAAAGAGTGCCGTGGTGGCCATGGCGGCAAGAGGGCCGATCACTGGGAGTACTGGTTGAGCGGCGCGCCGGGCCAACTCGCCGCCGATCAACATGGCCAACCACGCAACGACGTAGGGGAGCACGCGTAGCTCACTGGTCAACGTTGCCGGGGGAGCACTCGACAACAGGTCGGCCCAACCACCGATCAGGCCGCGCAGGAAGTCGGGATACGAACCGAGCGTGGTGATCGCCCCGCCGAACGCAAACATCGCCGTCGACAGGGCAACCGACTCACCGACATACAGCCGGTAGTGCTGCGCGATCAGCAGAGCGATCATCGCGATCCCCATGCCGGTGAACGCCGGAACCAGGAATCCCCAACCGCCGAGTGAGCCGTAGAAGCCGAGCGCTGCCACCATCGCGAGCACCGCAACAACGCCAAGCTGGGGAACCCGGCGCATCAGAAGGTCGCATTCCAGGCGGACTGGAACGATTCGAGACGGTCGACGGTGAAGGTTGTCGTTGACGGCAGTCGGAGCCCATCCGCTTCGGCACAGCAGCGAACGACGACCACGTGGACCGAACGCTTGGCCTCCTCGACGATGGCAAGCAGCGACGCAGGTGAACGGTTGCCGGTGATGATCACGAGCACTGATGTCGCCCGTTCGTGAGCGAGTGCGTGACGAACGGCGGGATCGAGCGCCGAGTCGTCTTGGTCGACGGTGGTGAGCGCGTCAAGGGGCGCCTCGCCGGCTGAGGTACCGCAGTACAACGACACCGGCTGCTGGACCAGTTGCGTGTTGACCACGAGCGAGGCGGCGATCGCCACCGCCAGCTCGAACGCGTCGCCTTCGAGGAAGCCACTTGCGGTGTTCTCGGTGTTGGTGTCGCCGATGGCAACGTCTGTGTCTTCGAGTGTCGAACGCCCGTCGTAGACCGCATCGGTGTCGAGCAACACGGTGAGGTACGGACGCCGATTGTCGACGTAGTGACGGACCATGAGCCTGCCGGTTCGTGCGGTGGACAGCCAGTGGATGTGGCGATGATCGTCACCGAGGGAGTACTCCCGGATGGTGTGGAACGAGACGTCGCCCGCTGGCGAGGTGTCACTGGTTGGACCTTCGAGATCCTTCGCGAAGCCGACCGGCACCGGGTTGACCGACACCACGCGCGGCTGCACCCACAGTTGATCGATGCCGGCCTGTTGGACTTCGCGCCGCATGAGTCCGAGCGGATCGGATTTGGCGACGACGGTTGGCCCGACGTCGAGCACTCCTCGGTGGCTGGTGTCGAGCACGTGGTCGACCTGTTTGACGCCGCCCGGTGCCAGACCAGTGATGTCGATCGTCGTTGCGCGACCTCCGCTCCACTCCTCCAACCGCCTGGGGCCAACTGGAGTGCGGCCCGGGTTCGTCACGGTCAAAGTGGAGGTGGCAAGTTCGCCGACGTTCACTCGATCACATGACAGCGAGCGAGATACCTCGACGCGGTGACGTCCGATCACGAACCCGCACGCGGCGATGAGGGCGAGTCCGCAACCTGCGGCACAGGCCATCAGCTCGTTCCAGCCGAGCAGCCATCCGGCGGCGTAGCTGGTGAGCGCGAGGAACCCGATCGTCGTCCCCGATCGCGTGAACGGTCCCATGTGCTACCTGGCGCGAGCGGCGACCGGCGCCTCGACGGATTCGATGATCTCCCTGACGAGCCTTGCCGGATCAACCCGCTTCAACTCGGCATCGGGGGTGAGGAGGAGTCGATGCGTCATGACGTAGGGCGCAACTGCCTTCACATCGTCGGTCTTGACGTACTCACGACCCTGCGAAGCAGCGAGGCCGCGGCTGGCCTTGACCAAGGCAATCGCACCGCGGGTCGACACCCCGAGCCTCAGCTCGCTGCGAGTTCGAGAGGCAGCAGCGAGGCGAACGATGTAGCGGTGGAGCGACTCGTCGACGTGTACCCGGCCGGCGATGGTGATCATGTGCTGAACACCCTTGGTGTCGAGCACGCTCGACAACGTTTCGGCCGACACCTGTTGCGAGGTCAGGACCTCGACTTCGGCGTCCTCGGATGGGTAGCCGAGCGAGGTTCGCATCAGAAAGCGATCGAGCTGGGCCTCGGGGAGTCGGTAGGTACCCGCCTGTTCGATCGGGTTCTGGGTGGCGATCACCACGAACGGGCGCGGGACGGGGTGAGTGTGGTTCCCAATGGTGACCTGACGCTCCTCCATGACTTCCAACAGCGCAGCTTGGGTCTTCGGTGATGCCCGGTTGATCTCGTCGGCCAGTACGACATTGGCAAAGACGGGCCCCTTGTGGAGCTCGAAACCGGAGTCCTGGTGGTAAACGAGGCCGCCGGTCACGTCGGAAGGAAGCAGATCGGGCGTGAACTGGATACGGCTCATCGATCCGCCGATCGACGCAGCAATCGATTTCGCCAGCACGGTCTTACCGGTGCCGGGGAC
>JBBQUN010000336.1:0-4769 GCA_038212405.1 Acidimicrobiales bacterium
TGGGCGAGATCGGCCCGAATCTCGGCGAGATCGAACGACGCTGTTCCAACGATCAGGTGGTCGGCTCCAGCCTCGGCCCACGCCTCGACCGCTGCTCGATCGGGAACGTCGGTGGTGAGAATGCGAGGAGCCACGACCATGTCGGCCCGGGTTCGACCTTCGGCCGCAAGTGCCTCGTCGAGGTTGGGGATCCGGCGAGTCAGCCCCCGCACCGAGCACATCGGGTGCCACCCCGTGCCGTAGCGGGCGGCTCGGCGTCGGGCCGGCGCACCACCGCCACCAATCCAGACAGGCAGAGGGTCCTGCGCTGGTTTCGGTGCCGCCTTGACCCCGTCGAGCTGAAAATACTCACCGTCGATGGTGGCTTCGGGCTGTGACCACAGTGCCCTCATGACCTCGATGCTCTCGTCGGCGAAGCGGCCACGATCGTCGTAGCCCACACCCATGGCGGCGTTCTCCTCGGGAAGACTGCCGACCCCGAGACCGGCGATCACCCGCCCTCGACTCAGCTGGTCGATCGTGGCCAAGGTCTTGGCCAGCACCATCGGGTGGAGGTAGGGCAGTACCAGCACCGAGGTGCCCAGCTTCACGCGTTCGGTGCGCACTGCAGCAGCGGTGAGCACCGTGAGTGCGTCATGGTAGGGGCGGTCACCCAGCCGAGCCTCGACATAGCCGACGTTCAGCACATGATGATTCACCCAGACCGAGTCGAGCCCCCGCTCCTCGGCTTCGACGGCAAGGTCGACGACATCGTTGACGTCGGGCAGACCCCAGTTGTTCGGCAGAACGAACCCGAGCTTCATCGAGACTCCTCCTTGGCAGCCGCGTCGAGGAGCTCGACCGCGGTGTTCATGAGCGCCGGGACAGCCTCGGCCTTGGTCGCCATTCGTTCGTCGGTCGAGTCCCCCACCTTCCAGCGGTGGTAGAGCTGTTGCACGACGACCGCCGTCTTCCACTGGGCGAACGCCTCGTACCAACCAACGCCCGACACGTCGAGACCAGACTGCTCGCCGTAGCGCTGAGCCACCTCGGATCGAGTGGGAAGACCCATGCGGGTCATACCGTCGTGGCTTCCCCGACGGACGTCTTGACGATCGTCGGGATTGGGCCAGTAGCTCAGCAGGGTGCCGATGTCGATCAGGGGGTCGCCGAGTGTGGTCATGTCCCAGTCGAAGAACGCCACCACCTGGTCGGGATTGCCGGTAGCAAACATTGCGTTGTCGAGTTTCAGGTCATTGTGCACGAACGACACCCGTTGACTCTCGGGCATCGATGCCAACAATCGAGTGTGGATCGCGCTCATCTGCGCGTCGTTGACCGGATCAGCCACCAGGTCCCATCGCTTCTTCCAGCCGCTGACCTGACGTTCGACGAAACCGTCAGGTCGGCCAAGGTTGCCCAGGCCGCAGGCTTCGGGGTCGAGACGGTGGAACTCGGCGACGGCATCGACCAAGGCCAAACCCATCCGGCGGCCGACGTCGGGCAGATCGCGCATCGACTCGGGAAGCACCCCACGAACGACCTCGCCTCGACGCCGTTCCATCACGAAGAAGTCGGACCCGGCGATGGCATGGTCGTCACAGAACAGGTAGGCACGGGGCGCTTTGTCGAAGAACTCCCACAGCCGCGACAGCACCTTGTGCTCCCGCTTCATGTCGTGTGCCCCGGGCGCGATGGTGCCGAACGGCGGGCGGCGTAACACCAGCTCGGTGCGGCCAAAGCGGATCATGTATGTGAGGTTCGCCGCACCGTTGGGGAATTGCAGCACCTCGAATCGACCGGTGAGGTCGAGCTCGGACGGCAGCTCGACCCGCAGGTACGCCTCGATGCCTTCCCAGTCGAGGGCTTCGCCTGGGCGAACCTCGGCCATCTCGGGTGGGGTCTCGTCGGCGAACGGATCGACCGGAATCTCGTTGTCAGTCGTCATGGTGAGTCAGCATTGTCGGTCACTGGGTCTCCAGGTGGCGTTCGAGGACGTCGGCATACTTGGCTTCGGCAGCAGCGCGCCGTTTGGGGAGATGCGATGAGGGGAAGAGGTCGTCGCACGGCACGTAGTCATCGAGGACCCGACGAGCCACCTGCACCTTGTGCACCTCGGTTGGTCCGTCGGCCAGACCCATGTGGAACGACTCGATGACTTCCTTGGCGAAGGGCATCTCCCACGACGCACCGAGCGAACCGTGGATCTGGAGGGCTCGGCTGGCGACGTCGCGGTACACGCCGGGCATGGCCGCCTTCACCGCCGAGATGTCACGGCGGACCTTCTTGTAATCGGAGTACTTGTCGATTCGCCACGCAGTACGAAGCACGAGCAGACGGAACATCTCCATCTCGATCCACGAGTCGGCGATCATCTCCTGCACCATCTGCTTGCGCGACAGCAGTTCGCCCTGCGTGGTGCGGCTGATCGAACGCTCGCACATCATGTCGAAGAGGCGTTGCACCCGACCGCTGGTTCGCATGGCGTGGTGGATCCGCCCGCCACCCAGGCGAGTCTGGGCAACGACGAAGCCACCACCGCGCTCGCCCAAAAGGTTCTCGGCGGGCACTCGAACGTCGGTGTATCGAACATAGGCGTGGCTACCGTCGTCTTCGCTCTCGGACTCGTAGCCCAAGCCAACGTTGCGAACGATCTCGAGTCCTGGCGTATCGGACGGAACGAGGAACATCGAGAACCGCTGAAGGGGCGCGTTGTCCGGATCGGTCACGACCATGGCGATGAGGAATGACGCGTACCGGGCGTTCGACGAGAACCACTTCTCGCCGTTGATGACCCACTCGTCGCCGTCTTGGACGGCGGTGGTGGTGAAGACTTTCGGGTCGGCACCGCCCTGCACCTCGGTCATCGAATAGCACGACACGATCTCGTTACGCAGCAGCGGTTCCAGGAACTGCGCCTTCTGCCCGGGGGTACCGAAGTGGGCGAGGATCTCGGAGTTGCCGGTGTCGGGCGCCTGGCAACCAAAGATGGTCGGCGCCGAGCGTGCCCGGCCGAGGATCTCGTTCATCAGGGCCAGCTTCACCTGGCCGTAGCCGAGCCCGCCGAGGTCGGGTCCAAGATGGCACGCCCACAGGCCACGCTCCTGCACCTGACGCTGAAGCGGCGGGATGATTTCGGCACGGATCGGGTCGTTGATGTCGTACGGGCTCTTGATGATGAAGTCGAGTGGCTCGATCTCCTCCCGAACGAAGTCCTCGATCCAGTCGAGTTCCGCCTGGAATTCAGCGTCGGTCTCGAAGTCCCATCCCATGTTCGATCCTCCTCGTCGGCAACGAGGACGAGCCTGCCAGATGAGGGCTCGTCGTGTCGACAAGACAACGCAACGACGCCACCACCCGCACTCACACCCAAAGCGGTGAAGTTCCGTTTCTTGGCCCCTCACGTGGCCCAGCGGACAGCCGAAGCTCCGCCGAGACCGACGATCTGGAGAAGATCCCCGTGAGCAAGTACCGACTCGTCACCCGCAGCGATTTCGACGGCCTGGTGTGCGCCGTCCTGCTCGAGCACCTCGACATGATCGACGACATCGTCTTCGTCCACCCCAAGGACATGCAAGACGGCAAGGTCGACATCACCGAGAACGACATCACAACGAACCTTCCCTACGTGGAGGGCGTCGCCATCGCCTTCGACCACCACGAGTCCGAGACCCTTCGCAACCACGTTCGTGACAACCACGTGATTCTGCCAGACGCTCCATCGGCTGCTCGTGTCGTTTGGGACTTCTACGGCGGAACTGCTGCGTTCCCAAACCGCTGGCTCGACATGATGGAAGCAGTCGACAAGGCCGATTCCGCCCAGTACTCCGAGGGCGAGATCCTCCACCCTCGATCCTGGGAACTGCTCAACTTCATCATGGATCCTCGTACGGGCCTCGGCCGATTCCGAGACTTCCGCATCTCCAACTACGACCTGATGATGGACCTCATCGCCTACTGCAAGGACCACACGATCGAGGAGATCCTGCGGCTCCCCGATGTTGTCGAACGTACCGATCTCTACTTCGCCAACGAGGAAAACGCCCGGAATCAGATCGAACGTTGTTCGACGATTCACCGCAACCTGATCGTTCTCGATCTCACCGGCGAAGACGTCATTTGGCCGACCAACCGGTTCCTGATCTATGCGATGTACCCCCAGTGCAACATCTCGATTCACAAGCTCTGGGGGTTCCGTCAGCAGAACGTGGTCTTCGCCACCGGGAAGTCGATCATCGATCGTGGTTGCGTCACCGATGTCGGCGAGCTGATGCTCCGATACGGCGGCGGTGGACACGCTGCTGCCGGCACCTGCCAAATCGGCACTGCCGACGCAGAGCGCGTCCTTGGCGAGCTGATCAACGAGATCACTGCCGAGCACCGATCAGACGTGGTCACCTCACCGATCCGTTGATCGACTGCCTGGCTCGCCAGGCAGTCAGGCGTAGTCGCGCAACATCTTGCGCAACTCGAGTTGATGCTCTTCCTCGGTGGCAATCAGCCCTCGGGAAAACTCTTCGAGGAACACCGACTTGTCGGTCACGAGCTGCAGGAGGTTCCGATAGAGACGAACGGCGGCGAGCTCGTGCTCGAGACTTTCTTGCAGGATCGGCTTCAGACCGTGCTCGTGGGTTTCCTCGATGAGAGCGATCGCGGTCGATGGGTGGCCGCCGAGACCGGTGAGGATCTCGCCTGCTTGCTGGGCGTGTATCAGTGACTCGGTGGCCTGGGCCTTCATGAACTCGACCAACGGGATCCGATGCGGACCGGTGATCATCAACGAATAGTGG
>JBBQUN010000337.1:0-4765 GCA_038212405.1 Acidimicrobiales bacterium
AGCTACCGGGCGATCGCGAACGCATCCGCCAGTTCTCGACCATCACCCTTCTCGACCTGCTACGTCGGATCCTCGTTGGCTGATCCTCGCCGTTTTCTTCGGGTCCAGTACTCCCCGGTCGTTTGGCACTGGCGTGAAGCCGACGGCGTAGCCGGGCGTTGGCGGTACGAGGTCAGTCGCTGTTGGCCCGGATGGGTAGGCGTTCCCGCATGGCGTGAGCGAGCGCGAACGAGTCTCGCTTGATCCGGTCGCGCCACACCGAGACGCCGGGTGGCTTCGGGTCAGTCCCATCCGACGAAGGCGGGCGTTCCATGCGTGGACCGAGACTTCGCCTTTGGTCAGGCGGTGCAGGAAGACCACCGACAGCGCTGTACAGGGGCCGGGCCCGTTCTCGACGAAGTGTGCGGACCGTGGCGGAATGAAGATGCCCTGGCCCGGTCCGAGTTCGTACGCTCGCATCGTCGTCGGCCGGGCATCACACGATCCGTACCGGCCCGAGTGCAGCGCCTCGAGCGCGATCTCGCCCTCGGGGTCGCCAACCGGCGCAATGGAGTCCCTTCGAAGGTGCATGCAGAATTCGGATTCCAGGAAGTTGCTCATCGGCCTCTCCATCGCACCAGTGCCGTGGCAGTGCGTACTAAGATCTTCGTGTCGTTCCAGAGTGACCAGCGCTCGACATAGGCATTGTCGAACCGTGAGCGATCGTCGATCGAGGTGTCGCCGCGAAGGCCATTGATCTGGGCCAGGCCGGTCAGCCCAGCGGGAAGTCGGTGACGGTCGGGGTACATCTCGAAGCGTTCGGCGAACTGCTGGACGAAATGGTCACGCTCGGGCCGTGGGCCGACCATGCTCATGTCGCCGACCAGCACGTTCCACAGCTGAGGAAGTTCGTCGAGCGACGTTGCCCGCAGGATCGTCCCGACGCGGCCTGGCCGCCGGTGCGCGGCCTACCAATCGGTGTCGGTCAGGTCGCTCGCCGCTGTCGGCAGTGTGCGGAACTCGAGAATGGTGAAGTGGCGGTGATCGAGACTGACCCGCTCCTGCCGGAACAGCACCGGTGACCCGAGCCCGACTCGTACGGCGAGGGCGATGATGGCGAAGAGAGGACTGAGCAGCGTGAGAGCCAGTGCAGCACCGAGCACGTCGAGCAGCCGCTTGGCCCGCCACAACACGGTGCGGAACGTGCCCCGGCGAAGTCGTACCAGCGGCACCGCCCAGATCTCCTCGACGTCATGGGCGTTGAGGCTGTGAAGGTCGAACAACCGCGGCACGTAGAAGATCTCCGCGTCGAAACGCTCACAGACCCGGACCGCTTTGACCAGCTCGGTTTCGGGTAGCGATGAGAACGCCAGGATCACGACGTTGGCTCCGGTGGTCGTGATGGCGTCGGCAAGCGTCGCTGGTGAACCAAAGACCGGAAGTGTGGACTGATGCTTGGGGTCGGAGTCGAAGAAGCCGACCGGTCGCAGACCATGCTCGGCATGGTCGATGAGCGATTTGGCGAGGCGCTGGCCGGTGTCGCCGAGCCCAACGATGAGGGTGGGGTGGTTGACGATGCCGCGCACGCGAGCCAGACGAACGCTTGCGTACACGATGGCTCGAAAGCCAACGACGAGGATCGAGGACACGACCAGGTGCGACCACCAGTTGCTGTCGATGGTTGACTGGAATGCCTGCTGGGTCATGGCGCCGGCAGCGGACGCAGCGAACAGTCGACCCAGGAGTCCCGGTAGATCATCGAGTAGGAGCAGATTGAGACGACTGCGGTAGTAGCCAGCAACACCGGCAAGGAGCGGGAAGAGTGCAACCCCAACGAGCCAGCCCAGCGATCGCGGCCCAACGAGCAGCAGAGCAGCAAGGTCGCTCGCGAGGAGCAGCCAGGTGATACGGGGTGGCGATGATCGCCGCTGGAACCCTGCCGGACGGACGCTGTCCGTGTCAGTTAGGGTTCGAACCAGAGTGTCGCCGCTCCGTTCGCAATGGCGATCGTACCGACCGCTCCGCCAGTGTGCTGGGTGAAAACTGCGAACGGTATGCACTGATCTGCCTAGAGCGTCGAACCGAGCGGTTGGCCACACTGGAGCATGGTGAGTGAATCGCTCGAGGACGTCATCCGACGCATCGAATCGAAGTTCGCCGAGCTGGGCCGAGAAGTCGTGCAGCTACGCGCCGACCGAGAGATGCTGGCGCGCGAGCTCCATCGTGTGCGCACCGAACGCGACCACCTATTGGCACGACGTGAACCGAGTTCCACCACGCAGAGACGTGCTGAGCAGAAGGCGCTGACGCCCTCGCCGCAAGCCACGACCCCGCACACCAGGCCACGCCTGCCAGACGCATCGGCACCCAGGCCGGACCCGACGTCAACGTCTTCGTCCAGGTCGACTTCGACGGCCAAGCCGAGCAGCGATCGCCTGACCGACGATGATTGGGATCGGCTCAACGGCAATCGCTGAACTGGTGCCGTGACGCGCGCGCCTTGAGCTCGCGCGCACCGAGCGCTCAGGGTCGTGGAGGGATTCCTTCAGTTCTTGTAGGAGCATCCGATGAAGAGGGACGCTATGAGACCCGAAATCGCCAACAACCTGAACCTGTTGCACGACCGACTTGGCGATGGCCTCGACTCGCTCGGATCCGACACCGGCGACCAGTTCGCCCAGCCTGCGGTGTTCAAGGCGTTGGTGCTCAAACAGATTGCCGGTCTGAATGCGGGCGGCTCCCTTCCGCTCGAACAAGGGGTGTATCAATTCGGCACTGTTCCCGGTGGTGCCACCCTCGGCGAAGGCGCAGCGTCGGTACCGCGTTTCGGTCTTTCGTTCGATGCCAACGGCATCGTCACGCTCGTGCCACCATCGAGCGGCATCTCGCTCGATGCCGTCGTGGTGGCCGAGCCAACGACGATGGCGGTCGGTCAGGTGATCGACGCCGTGACCGCCAGGTTCGAATTGCATTCGGCGACGCCAACGCTGAATCGGCGCAGCGATGGGGACAGCGACGCGACCACGCCAATGCCGCTTCCGAGCAAGGGACGCGGCCTCGACGAACCGATCATCCAATGGGCCACCTCGACGCGTAAGGCGACGGCACAGCGCCGTCGTCGTGACGTTGTCGGGCCGGCGGAAATCAATGCCCGGGCCCAGGCTGGTCCTCCCGCCATCCTCAGCAATCGACCGACTGATCCGAGCTTTGGACGAGTCGTCGTCGGATTCAGCGACGAGGCATACACGATCCCGGGCGACCGGTCGGCGCTCAATGGAGCGACGAAGAAGTGGCTTGCGTCCCTCGACGTCCTCGCGTCGGTGCCGGTCGAAGTCGACGTGCTCTCGCGATCTGTTGCGATCACCGGGCCGCGGCGCTGCACTCGACCCATTGCAACGTGGATCGCTCTGGCGATGGCTGCCGACTCGGCTACCGATGCCATCGGCGTGATGGTGATGGCACGAGCGAACCGCAATGACTGGTCGTGGATCGATGCCCTTCCTCACCCCGAGGTTGCCCCCGGATCGCCGCTCGAACTGGTCGTGATCGACGAAGCCACCCTGCCCCCAATGGTGGCAGGCAACGGCACGATCGTGTTGATCGAGAATGCCAAGTCGCTACCCGATGCCATTGGCACCGTGATCGAAGTCGACGACGATTCGGCCAGGATCATCGATCGGAGCGAGGGAACGACGAGATCATTCACGCCGATCGGCGTTTCGTCGCTGTTCGCGCTCGAGGTCGCCTTTCAGATGGCGGAACACCTCCACCGAGGGGGAGGCAGGCGATGACCATGACCGATGGTTGGGTCGGCCAGCGAGTCGCCAGCGATCCAACGGACGTGGCGGCGCTCGCTGTCGCACCACCTGCTGCTGCATCAACCGTGACCACGCCGGCGTCGAGGTCGGATGCGAGGTCGGATGCGAAGTCGGATTCGACGAAGCCTCAGAACTCGTCCGACGATGACGCCAGCGGATCGGTCGCAGGCAAGTGGGTTGGGCGAGTCGCGCTCGTCGGGGCACTCCTTGGCGGAGGCATTGTCGGCTGGCCTCGTGTGGCTGACCTCCTGGCCAATGAGCCGGTCGCCATCGCGACCGCACCGCAGGGGCCGCCAACGCAGCGCCTCGTGCTCGACGGGGACACGATGTATCTCGAGGGCTCGGTGCCGAGCGAGGACGCCTCCCAGCAACTCGAGGATGTTGCGGCCGACGTGGTTGGTTCCGAACGCGTTGTCAACAACTTCTCGATCAGTGCCGACGCCGTATTCGACCCCGAACAAGCGGTGCAGTTGAGCGTTGCCGACACGGTGTTGTTCTCCACCGGTCGGGCCGACGTGAGCGAACAGTACGAACCGTTGATCGACCTTGCGGTCGAGCTTCTCCAGGCTCGCGAGCTGGTGACGTTGGCCGTCATCGGTCACACCGACGACGTTGGCCAGGAAGAAACCAACCTGGGACTTTCCATTGCGAGAGCCGAGGCGACCAAGGCGCTGATCGTCGCTCGTGGGATTTCGGCCGACCGCATCACCACCGAGGGGCGGGGCGAATCCGAGCCCTTGGAGTCGAACGAGACCGAGGACGGCCGCCAAGCGAACCGTCGAGTGGAGTTCCTCGTCACTGGCATGCTGCGCTGAAGTCAGACACGGCGCTGAAGTCAGATACGGCGCTGAATTCAGATACGGCGCTGAAGCCTCGATTCAGAGGTCAGCGAGGTCGGCAAGGTCTTCGAGTTGCGCAACACCGAGGACCACCCAATGGCGACTGGGCTTGGCGACGGCGAACCATCT
>JBBQUN010000338.1:0-4740 GCA_038212405.1 Acidimicrobiales bacterium
GATCAAGTGGTGCCGGTCGAGATCGATCCCGTGGTCGGCGAAACCGTCGATGAGGGCCTTGCGGCACGCTGGGCCGAACGCCGAAGGTATGGCAATGAAGGGCGCCGAGGGAAGGCTCTCGGGGAAGACACACCCAGCCACTGCTCGGGCAACGTCGACCGCCGCCTCTTGATGGTGCCCGGCCATGTCGAGAATGCGGTCGGTCACTCGATGCTTGCGATCGTTCGGGTCGACCCATCGCAGAATCAACCCGTCGTGGCCGGGCGCAAGCGGAATGATCGACGTGTCACCGTCGACTTTCGCCACACAGAGTGAGCGATGGCGCGCGAGATCGAGGCCAATGCTCACGGGCGGGGCGAGCGCAAGATCGTCGCCGATCGTTGGCGGGATGGGTTCGGTCACGACGGTGGATCGCCTCTCGAAAGGGTCGACGTGCGGGACGGCTACCGGGACAAGCTAGCGGGTTGTTTGAAGAACGACCAGCACTGCCATGCAGCAACGGGACGAATCGCCCACCGTCAACGCGGCGAGGCGACCACTCAAAGTGGTGGATCGATCCGTTGATCCCCGTCCAGAGGCAGATCGGTCGTCGGGATCTTCCGACGCTGGTCCGCGTCGTGATCTGCGGCGGTTCGCTAGTGTCGCACGAGGCGAGATCGCGAGGGGTCGAGAGATGGTTCGTCAGACACGACGTGGACGGCGGCCACGACCGCTGCAGTGGTGGGTGTTGGTCATCAGCCTCGCAATGGTGGCAGCGAGTTGCGGGCAGCGGGCCGATATCGCTGCTCTGCCCACTCCGCCCGGAACGACGACGCCGCAATCGAGCGCCACCACCGAGCTGCCAGCCAGCACGACCACGAGCACGACCACGACCGTTTCCACGAGCACGACAACGACCACGAGCAGCGCTGCTGTCCGCTCGCCGATCGTGATCGGCATTGCCGGCGACACGTCGTTCACGAACGGACTCGACCAACGAGATCCGCTGGGCCAGGTTGCTGATTTGCTCGCTGCTCCCGATCTCATGATCGTGAACCTCGAAACAGCAGTCGCAGACCCAGAGGTCGGCAGTGTCGCCGTCTCGAAACCCTTCTTGTTCAAGTCGCCGCCTGCGTCGTTGCGGCTGTTGGTCGATGCCGGTGTCGACGTGGTCGGCCTTGCGAACAACCACACGCTCGACTTCGGACCAGATGCACTCGAACAAACGTTGAACGAGATCGATGCCGCTGGTCTGGTCAGCGTGGGTGCCGGCGTTGACCAATCGTCGGCTTATCACACGCTCGTGGTCGAGGTGGGGGAGTGGCGAGTCGGGGTCGTCGCGCTGTCGCGAGTGCCGTGCGACTGGTCGGCGTCGGGTAAGAATGTGCGCCCCCAGGTTGCTTGGGCCTGTCCGCCGTTCATCGAACTCGCCGAGGAGATGGTTCGCCTCACCGTTGCCGATGCTGACGTGACAGTGGTGATGGTCCACGGTGGCGAGGAGGGCGTGCTGTGTCCATCGCCGTTCATGGAGGAACTGAACCAACGGTGGGCAACCCTGGGAGTCGACGCTGTCGTCAACGGCCACCCCCACGTGGTGCAGGGGCTGGCGGCGATTGACGACATGCTGGTCGCTCGTTCCAGCGGGAACTTTGCCTTTCCCTCTGCGAATGGACTGACTGCGAACTCGGCGATCTTCTATCTGAGGGTGTCCGAAGATGCTGCCGGGAAGCCTCAGGTGACGATGCAGGTGGAGCCGGTTCGTGCCGACCATGGCGTCGTGCATCCGCCGACACCCGCCGAGCGAGCAGCCATTTTCGATCAGATCGCCCAGCATTCGTCGGGCATGTCGATCGACGCCGAGGGAGTGGCAGTTATTGATCCGTCACAGACCGGGCGTTGTGATTGACCGGTCCGACACCTTCCACTCGCGGGTTCCCTCCACGTTCAGCAGGTACAGCCTGCGCATGGGGTGGGACCGAAGTGGGTCACATGTTGGGTCCACTCGATGCCTGAGTGGTACCGCATGCGGTGCAGCTCGAATGGATCTTCGTACCAGCCAGCCGTCGAGACCTCGGCACTGCCGCTCGGCGTCGAAGGCGTGGTTCTGCCTGGCCGTGTGTCAAACGTCGTCATGGTCACCTGTCATCTCCGTTGATGTGGTGATGTACCGCGCTGTGTGCTCGGTCCCCGCCGTCCATGGAGGAGCTCTATGGACTGTCGGCCCGAGAGTACGCTCGCTTGAGGAAATCGCAACGGGAATTGTGCCCGCCGTGGGCATGTTCACCCAGATCAGGCCCAGGTCGGACGACGATGTGCCGGATGTCTCGGGACGCGTGGTCCTCGCAACGGGGTGCGGGCGGCCTCAGAGGGCCAGGAGCGCCGCGCCCGGTGCATGAGCATGCAGAATGCCTTCGGCCTGGCGGCGCTGTAGCTCGGCGCGGCCCTCGTCGCATTGGGCCGCGAAGGGGCACCAGCCACAGAGCACTCCTGGCTTTGGATCGAACGTGTCGGTGGTGCACGAGGTGGCGATGGCGTCCCACGTGAGGGCCAATTGACCCGAGACCTCGGCGAGCCGTTCATCGGTGACGTCGATGTCGATCGTTTCCTGGCCGAGATACAACAGGCGTGAACGGTCGGGGACTTCGCCGTCAGCTCGTGCGACTGCGGCGGCGTACAACAGAACCTGCTGGATCTTTTCGTCTCGGTAGCGTACGTGAGGTGCCTGGCCCGACTTGTAATCGCTGATCACGAGCTTGCCGTCGAGGCGTTCGATGCGATCGACGATACCGAGGAAGGGCACATCGTCGAGGATGGCTTCGACCTTGCGCTCGGTGGCAACGACATCGACCTTGGCCGGGTCCTCCAGCTTCCACAGCCCGGCGATTGCCGTCCATGCCTGCCAACGAAAGGCACGAGCATCGTCGTCGCAAAGGTCGAGATCGATGAAGTCGGCGGTTGCTTCCACCTCGGGCCAGCACTCGCGGGCGAGAAGTTTGGCTCGCTCGAGGGTTCGGTCAAACGAGTCGAGTTGGCACAGATGCTCGAGAACGAGGTGGGCGAAGGTGCCAACGACGGCCGATTGGCCCGAAGGCTCGCGCAGCCCGTCGACGTATTTGAACTTCCAACGGCGAGGACAGCCGTTGTACGACGATGCCGACGACGGGGAGAGATGGGGAGGAAGCTCGGCCATGTATGCATCATGGCAAGACCGTGTGACAATGGCGGTGACCAAGGCCGATTTCTCTGCCAGAGCAGCGCGAGTTCGAGCGTGCGTCGACGGGATCTGGGCGAGCGGGGGCTAGCGCCGGCGTGAGCCGCTGGCCCCACGACCGCTTCGGCTGCGACCCGAGCCGCTGCGGCCAGAGGTGGATCGAGCTCGCGATCCGCTGGCACGTCGGGACCCGGAATGGCTCGATCCCGAGCCTCCGAGCGAGCGCCCCGACGAGCGTCGAGTCTTGGAGAAGGGGTCGGGGAACGATCCCGATGAGCCGTTGGAGGACCCGAAGGGCCCAGATGAGCTCGAGCCGGTTCGGCGTTGTGTACGACGGCTGACGGTCCGCGGCCGTCCGCTGCCCATCAGGATCGACCCCAGGATGCTGCCGAGCATGCCGCCCATGCCGCCGCCCATACCGCTGCCCATACCGCTGCTTGAGCGACGCTGGGGCGGCGCAGGCTCCGACCGCGGAAGGCGCGACCCGGTCGACGCACCACCCGAGCGCGGTCCGAAGATCGAATCGTCAGGACCGAGCGCCGGGCCGGTGGGGGCCGGCGGCGTCGCTGCCCGCTCGCGTTCGGCGGGGGAGGGCGGCTCGGGCTGGTCAGCGAGGCGTGCAGCGATGACTTCGAGCTGCCATTCGGCGTTGTCGATGCGATCGTCGAGGGCGTCGATCTCGGCGGCCGTCCTCGCTTCGGGCAGGGCGATCGAGACCTCCTGGTACGTGGTGCTGGCCTCCTCGTACATGGCAATGAGTTCGGGGTTCCTGCCGGCGATCACTGGATCGCCCAGGTCGATCACGCGGTCGGCGTTGTTGCGGAGTTGCTCGGCGATCTCGTCACGGTCGACTTCGATTGCGGCCTGCTCGGCGGCGCTGCGTTTGCGCTTGTTCGAGAAATAGCGGATGCCGAAGAAACCGGCAATGGAGGCAACGATGGCCCAGATCCACGGGAAGCCGCCACCGCTGCTGGTTTCGTTTGCAGGGGCAGTGTTCGAGGGAGCAGTGTTCGTAGGAGCGTTGGCGTCAGTTTCGGGGTTCGTCGACGCTGCACCGTCAGCGCCCGCAGCCGAGTCGGCGGTGGATGGCAGCTCGCCGCCGTTGATCGAGGCAACGAAACCGTCGATGGCGCCGGCATCACCGCTCACGAGATAGCCAGCGTCGGAGGCGTCGAACGCTTCGTTCAGTTCGATGTCGCTGATGCCGTCGACCTCGGCGGCGATGAACAACGGTGTCATCACGAAGATGGCGGTGTAGCGGGACTCGTTTTCGATCATGGCGTCATTGAGGGCGGGCGCCAATGCCTCGGCGTTGGTCGCCGGATCGGGTATGGCGACCGCCAGCCCGGCAGCGTTGGCCCGGTCGATCGCGGCCTCGACCCCTTCGCCGAGTGGCAGTGCCGCCGGATCGATGAATCGGCCCGTCGACTCGATCTCGTCGACGATGGCCGTGATCGACTCGGTCGCCGTTGTCTGGGCCGAAACAGGAATCGAAGCGAAACCGAGCATCGGGAGTAGGAGAGCAGCGAGCAGGAGAGCCGGGAGAAAAA
>JBBQUN010000339.1:0-4683 GCA_038212405.1 Acidimicrobiales bacterium
CCCTGGATCGAGGCGCTGAGCGTGATCCGACTTGGCCTCGTCGATCCCTCCGACGTCGAAGCTCGCTACGACGGCGACGTCGATGGCCTGGCCGAGATGTGGCCGAAGTATCGGGCCGAACTCGCTCGCGCCGGTGCCGTCGACTTCGACGATCAGATCTATCGAGCGCTCGAGGTGTTACTCACCCAGCCCGAGGCCAGAGCAACGGCACAACGAGCGTGTCGCGTGATGCTCGTCGACGAGTTCCAAGACCTCACTCCCGCGCACGTACTGCTCATCCGCCTGCTCGCATCGCCGGGCGGCGCCGTGTTCGGCGTCGGTGACGACGACCAGACCATCTATGGCTACAACGGCGCCGATCCGGCGTGGCTGATCGACTTCGACCGACTGTTTCCCGGTGCCGGCTCACACCCGCTCGAGGTCAACTACCGCTGTCCGGCCGGGATCGTCGATGCCGTCGATCGTCTGCTGCGCCACAACGCTCGGCGCGTTCCCAAGATCATTCGAGCGGCATCCTCCGATTCGGCTGGTTGGCACGTCGAGGGCTCGGCTGATCCGGTTGCCGCAACCAGTAATGCCGTCCGCTCGGCGCTCGATGCCGGAGCAGCTCCCGCCGAGGTTGCGGTGTTGACCCGAGTCAATGCGGTACTGGCTCCCGTGCAGGTGGCGCTGTCGAGCGCCGGCATCCGTGTCGACGGTGGGGTCGGCCTCGAATTCACCGAACGGACCGCTGTCCGCACCGTGTTGGCGTGGATTCGATTGGCGACGAGTGGTGCTGGCGGGCCGACCCGCTTCGATGCCGACGACCTCCGCGAAGCGCTCCGTCGGCCATCACGATCGTTCCATCCACGGATCAACGATTGGATCACCGAGCAGGGCAGCATCGACGACCTCGAACGGTTGGCCGAGCGGCTCAACAACGACAAAGACACAGAGAAGGTCCGAGCATTCGCCAACGACATCACCGGCCTCCAGACACTCGTTCGAGAAGGGGCAACGACCTCCCGACTCGTCACCTCGCTCATCGACGACATCGGCCTTGCCGGCGCCGTCAACACTCTCGATGCGCATCGTCGCGGCATGAATCGCGCGGCGCAGGGGGACGACCTGGTTGCCATTGGTCAGCTGGCGATCCAGCACGACGATCCTGCCACCTTCGGTTCGTGGCTGCGGGCTCAGCTCTCGATGCGGCGGTCACCCGGGGGCGTCGTTCTCGCCACCGTGCACCGAGTGAAAGGACAAGAGTGGCCACACGTTGTCGTCCACCTTGCCGACGCCGAGCAATACCCCCATCGTCTGGCCGAGGACGTGGAAGAGGAGCGCCGCCTCTTCCACGTCGCCATCACGCGTGCCAGCCGGCATGCAACGCTCGTGACCGGTCTCGAGCCAAGTCCGTTCATCGACGAGCTGACGACCGAACCCACACAGAGTGCCAAGGTCTCGCTCCATCAGTCCGCTCCCCCGGCAATGGCCAAGGCTGCCAAACCGGCCGCTGGTGACCCGGCCGCGGAACTCGACGAGCGCGGCCAAGCACTCTATGTTGCGCTCGTCAACTTGCGCCACGAGCTGCGAGACGGCAAGCCTGCGTACGTCGTGTACGACAACAAGACCGCAGCCGCCATCGCTCGAATGTCCCCGTCCACCCTCGGCGAATTGGCGAAGGTGCCAGGCATTGGACCAGCCAAGCTCGACAAATACGGCGATGCCATCCTCTTGGTGGTCAACGGCTGACACGCAGGGTGGGCTGCATCGAGCGAATCTGCCTCGTTGCGGTCTGGTGTCAACTCGCCCATGAGCGCCGAGTGGGCTCAGTCCCCGCCGAGACGAAGAACGGTCATGGCCGGAAGGTCGATCCATGGTTCGGCCGGTCTGCCGAAAAGGTAGCCCTGGGCGAGCGGAACACCGAGCGATCGCAGGCATGCCGCTTCCTCGAGTGTCTCGACACCCTCGGCCAATACACAGGCGTCGATCCTCCGTGAGAACAGCTCGATCATCTCGATGAGGGCCTCTTTCGCTTCGTCGGTGTCGATCCCTTCGACCAAGCCGCGGTCGAGCTTGAGTACGTCGGGGCGGACGTCGATCAGTTGGCGTAGACCGGTTTGGCCGGTGCCGGCGTTGTCGATGGCGAAACGAGCACCGGCTTCGCGCAGGTCGGCAACGACCGGGGCCATCATTGGCCATGACCAGGGTCGGTGTTCGGTGATCTCCAGCACCACCCCATCCAGGCGGCCTTGGTCCTGCAGCAGATGGCGAACTCGTGGCGACCGCAGTGCGTCGGGATCGACGTTCAGACTCAAGAAGCAGCCCGAGGGCAGTGAGAGGCGATGCGACAAGGCGAGGGCGAGACACGTTGCTTCGAGATCGGCACCGGCGCCGAATTCCTGGGCGGCAGCGAACCATTCCTCCGGTCCGAGGTAGCGGCCGGAGCCATCGGCGAAACGGGTCAGGGCCTCGTAGCCGACCACCGTTCGCTCACGAAGATCGATGATCGGTTGGAAGACGGTGCGCACCCCTTCACCTCGAAGGGCTCGTTCGATCCGCTCGGCCCAACGCAGGCCCTCCTCGCCAATGGTTCGGGCGGGCGGACTCAGTGTCGTGAACATCGTGGCAACTCCGATTCGCACGACGCGACCTCGGCGCAGGCCACGTGCGAACCTCTATCGTCGAACGCAACGAAAAACTTGAGGCGAAGAGCACCTGTGTGGGCTGACCAGGGATGACCGGCTGGCAGAACGCCTCACTACCCTGACGCCATGTCCGAACAGAATGCCTGGCTTGCACTGACCGAGCAGAATCCCGACCATTCCCGCTGGTACATCGACCGGTTCCGCACCATGGCCGAGGATGGTCGAGACCTCGATGGCGAGGCTCGACTGGTCGACGCGATGGCCAGGCGCAACAGCCGAATCCTCGACGCCGGCTGTGGGCCAGGCAGAGTAGGCGCTCGCCTGGCTGCGCTCGGCCACCACGTCGTTGGCGTCGACCTCGACCCGATCCTGATCGAGTCGGCCATCAAGGAGCACCCTGGCCCAACGTGGATCGTCGGTGACCTCGCCGATTTCGACCTTGCGTCACGCCTCGAATCACACGGAGTGACCGATTCGTTCGACATCATCGTCAGCGCCGGGAACGTGGTGACGTTCTTGGCGCCGAGTACTCGACGAGCCGTGCTGTCCAACCTTCGGGATCAGCTGGCTGACGACGGTCGATTGCTCGTCGGATTCGGTGCTGGCCGCGACTACCCGTTCGACGACTTCTTCGCTGACGCCGAATCCGTCGGGCTGGTTCGTGTACTCGAACTCGGCACGTGGGATGTGCAGCCGTTCAACGATGCATCGGACTTCCTCGTTGCCGTCTTGTCAGGCGGAGTCGCTGGCGAGAAGCTCTCGTAGTGGAGCGACCGTCACCCGTTCGGACTGCGTCTTGTGTTGTGCCAATTGCGCGACCCTCAGGACGATCACGAGTGACATCACCGCGCCACCAGCACCACCGATGATGAGCGCAAGGTCACCAGTCGACCAGCCATAGACGAACCAAATGATCGCCTCGCCGAGCGCCATGACCCACGTGGCGCCGGCAACGCCCGAAACATCGTTCGTGCGCAGTGCCGCAATTGCGGCCGGTGCGAACTGGATGGCATAGATCAATCCGATCACGAGGCCCGCAGCAGCCCAACCACCGACGATCAGAAAGAGCAGCGGTGCAACCGCAATGCCAATGGCCCCACGGAACACCAGATGGAGGCTGCGGAGCCCGTCGAGACGGTGGAGTTCACCGGCGATCAAGGCGTAGAGCACGGCAGCGATCACCGACACGGGAAGCATCCCCCACAACGATTGTGAGGTGCCGTAGGCAACCCACCACAGATTCATCGCCAGCCCGATGCCGATCCAGGTCGGCGAAACACCAGCGGTCGACTGCAGGCGGCGCAAACGCACGACCTGGGGAACGATCATGCCGGCCCCCAACACATTGGCGACAACGACGAACAAACCCAGCACCATGCCGATTTCGCTTTCCATGACACTGCTCCTCGAACGAACCCGTGCGGCCATCGAGCGGGGTCGCTCGATACCGATTGACGTAAGGAGCTATCGGCCGATAGCTCGCTAACGTAAGGTTCTATCGGCTTTTGACTCCGCACGACAACCTACGCACTAGAATCACCGGCGTGCATGTTGGATCGAACACCCGATCAGAGATCGCTGCCACCATCGACATCGCCCTCGAGATGGCCAACGCACTGAGCGAAGGCGGACTCGACATCCGAGCGATGTTGGCCGATGCCGGTTTCTCTCGGGCACCGAACGCGTCCGAGGCCTCGATGGAGCGTGTCGCCTTTCGTTTGGGCGAGCTCACGCCGTTGCTCGACCGACTGGCCGAGGCCGACAACGATGGCGCCACCCGCCGTCTCAACGAGCAGATGACCGAGCTCCCGGTGGCCCCGGCCATCCTCAGTCACGACGGATCAGGCCCGCACATTCACTGGACCCCTGCCAGCGCCACCTTCGACGACCAAGTCATCACCGACATCTTGATGGCACTGGCCCAAGAAATCTGTGATCACGGCACCCTTCGATTCGGCCGCTGCGGTGCCGCTGATTGCCACAACCTGTTCTTCGACCAGACCAAGAACCACTCGCGACGGTTCTGCTCCGACAGCCGCTGCGCCAGTCGAACCCA
>JBBQUN010000340.1:0-4677 GCA_038212405.1 Acidimicrobiales bacterium
CGGGTGAGCCGCCAACACCAGCCGCTCCCCTGCCGCCTTCGATCGCGCGTAGTCGTTGATCGGGCTTGGCCGAGCGGCATCGTGGTAGGGCGCGTCGGGATTGCCCGAGCGATCGCCACCATCGTGAACCACGTCGCTGGAAACGTGAACGAACCGAGTGCTCCGGGACCGACAGGCGGCGGCCAGGTTTTGCGCCCCGATGGTGTTGACGTCGAAACTCCCCGACCCTCCAGGATTCACCGCCGCAGTCGAGATCACCGCCGACGGGCCGACCTCGTGCACCAGGGCCCCGACGGCTTCACGATCAAGAAGATCGAGTTCGTGCCACTCCGCTGCGCCAAGAATCTCGGCGTCGGGGCGGGTGCGCGACACCACGACCAACGGCTCATTCGACGCTGCTCGCCCGCTCTGCGCAAGCGGCACCAATCGGCGGGCCAGGTAGCCCGACCCGCCGGTGATGAGCAGGATCAGCGCTTGCCCTTGTTCGGTTGGCCGGCCTTGTCGTCTTCGAGACCCTCATGGGCGCCGAGGACGACAGGAACGATCATTGGCCGCAGGCGCGTGCGATTCGAAACGAAACGACCAAGCGCCCGACGAGACACCCGCTCGAGATGCTGGCGGGAGAACTGGCCATCGCTGAGCGCCGACTCGATGGTTTGGCGCACACTGTCGGCGGCATCCTTGCGGAGCTGATCACCCTCGGAACCATCGACCCAACCACGGGAGATGATCTCGGGGACACCAACCAGATGACCGTGCGGTCCTTCGATCGACACCGAGATGACCGCAGAAACGAACCCGTCGGTGCCGAGCGTGCGTCGCTCGACGATGACCGATTCGTCGAGGTCGCCGACCTTGCCGTCGACGTAGATGTAGTCGGCAGGAACCGACTCGCCCCGAGTGATGCCCGAATCGGTGATCACGATCGAATCGCCGTCTTGACAGACGATGACCCGCTCGGGCTTGGTGCCCATGCGAGTGGCGAGACGAGCGTGCTCGGTCAGGTGGCGGTACTCGCCGTGCACCGGAATGAACCACTCCGGCTGCACGATCGAGTGCAACACCTTGAGCTCTTCCGCCTTGGCGTGGCCGGTCGCATGCACCCGAGCGGTGCCGGAGTGAATGACGGTGGCGCCCTTGCGGATCAGTCCGTCGATCGTTCGAGACACCGACGACTCGTTGCCAGGAATCGGGTGCGACGACAAGATGATGACGTCGCCATCGACGATAGTGAGCCACTTGTTGTCGCCCGCAGCCATACGAGACAGCGCTGCCATCGGCTCACCCTGCGAGCCGGTCGAGATCACGCACAAGTCTTCGGGAGCGATATCGCCGACCGAATCGATGTCTCGCAGCTTCGAGTCGGGAATGTTGAGCAGGCCCATGCGGCGAGCAAGTGCCACGTTGTTGTTCATCGACCGACCGAGCGTGGCAACGGTTCGACCGTTGGCGATTGCGGCGTCGGCAATCTGCTGGACGCGATGAATGTGCGAGGCGAAACAGGCAACAACGATGCGGTGGCCCTTGTTGGCCTGGAACAGGTCGTGAATCGACTGACCAATCGAGGTCTCCGAATCGGAGAACCCCTGCTCCTCGACGTTGGTGGAGTCGCAGAGGAAGAGCCGAACGCCGTCGTCTTTTGCCATGTGGCCGATACCGGCCAGATCAGTGAGGCGTCCATCGACCGGGGTCATGTCGAGTTTGAAGTCGCCAGAGTGCAGGATCACTCCCTGGGGCGTGTGGAACGCCGTTGCAAAACCATGCGGCACCGAGTGGGTGACGGGGAAGAATTCCATGTCGAACGGGCCGACCTGGATGCGGTCGTTGTCGCTCACCTCGATGAAGCTGGCCCGCTTCATCATGCCTGCCTCATCGATCCGGTTCTTGGCCAGTCCAATCGTGAGCGGTGACCCGATGATCTGCAGTTCGATGTCTTTCAGCAGATGGCTGAGCGCACCGATGTGATCCTCGTGGCCATGCGTGGCAACCACACCGATCACTCGACTGGCGTTCTCACGCAACCAGGTGAAGTCGGGCAGCACGAGGTCGACGCCGGCCATGTCGTCGTCGGGGAACATGAGACCGCAGTCGATGAGCATGATCTGCCCCTCGACTTCGATACCAGCGCAATTCCGGCCGATCTCGCCGAGTCCCCCAAAGAAGACGACTCGAACGTCGCCCTTGTTGGTCGGGGTGTTGGTTGCTGACAACGCACCTTTGCCCGCCATCAGATCGACCGGCCGAGACCGGCGAGCACAGCTCGCGCTCGGTCGTCGAGGTCGTCGGGAGCGAAGCCCATCGGGGGTCGGCATCCACCGACTTTGACACCGAGCAGGTTCATCATGGCTTTGCTCGGAACGGGATTGGGAGCGTCATCGGATCCTTCGAAGTCGAATGAGGGAATCATCAGGGCATTGAGTCGGATGGCCTCGGCGACATTGCCCGCCTTGAAAGCGGCGATCATGTCGGCCATTTCTTGGCCAGCCCAGTGGGTGGCAACACCAATCACACCAACCGCCCCAACAGAGAGAAACGGAAGCGTGAGGCTGTCGTCGCCGGAGTAGACCTCGATGCCATCGGGCGCCCGGGCAATCAACGAAGCCGTGGCCGCAGGGTCTTTCGCTGCATCTTTGACGCCGACGATATTGCCGACCTCGAACAGCGACAGCAGCGTGGCTTCGGCGATCTTGCGGCCGGTGCGCACCGGGATGTCGTAGAGCACGACCGGCTTGTCGGTGGCATCAGCGACCGCTCGGAAATGCGAATCGATCCCCGCCTGCGACGGGCGGTTGTAATAGGGCGTGACGCTCAAGATGCCATCGGCACCGGCGTCGGTCGCCCGCTCGGTGAGATCGACCGCAGCCTGGGTGTCATTGCTGCCGGCACCGGCGACGAGGGTGGCGCTCGGAATGGCTTCGCGCACCGCTTCGATCAGGGCAATCTGCTCGTCGTGGGTGAGGGTGGCCGATTCGCCAGTGGTGCCGGCGACAACGACCCCGTCGTTGCCGTTTTGGATCAGATGCCGAGCCAAGACTTGCGCCGCGTCGAGATCGAGCGTGCCGTCCGAGGCGAAGGGGCTGACCATCGCCGTAAGGACGGTTCCAAAAATGGGCATCAATGACTCTCCGACGCTCGATCGATGCCGAGCGTCCCGAAGAAATCTTCGTGCAGCTCGAACCAAACAGTGTGATAGGACTCCATGATCGGGCGAGTGAACCACTCGCGCTCGCCGGCTCGAACGTTGGCAAGGGCCACCTCGAAACGGCCGGCGTAGATGCCGAACCGATCGAGAACCTCGCTCAGCTTCGCAACCAGCGGCTGCACGCCAGCATCGAGACCGGCCAGTTCCTCGATCACCGCAGCGTCGTACGCCTCGTCAGCGTGATCGTTGATGACCTGCTCGCCGTCGATGTCTTTGACCTGCCAACGAGTACACAGCGCAAGCATCTCGCCGTTCAGCGACTTGAAGGCCTCGTAGCACTCCATCGCCAGCCCTCGGGCGTCGACAGCATCGAGCTCGCCGGCCATCAGCCGCTCGCCTTCGGTTTTACCCTCTGCTGTCTGCATCCAGAAGGCGGTGCGGCCCTCTCGGAATTGAGCGAAGCCCTTGCCGGCCAGCGACGCAAGCGCCGCCTCGGCTGCACTCTGTTCGATGCCATACAGCGCCGCCACGGCGTCAGGTTGGGTTCGACCCTTCAGCCGTAGACCTTGCAGGGCGAGCAGCTCGTAGTCAGATGCGTGGGCCATGGCGGCTCAGGCTAGTCCGAATCACTCGCTTCGCTCGCCTGCTTTGCGCTGCAACACCAGCAGATACACGAACGTGCCCATGACCGCGAAGGTGAACCACTGCATCGCATACGAGAAATGCGAGCCCTCGTCGAGTGGTGGAAGCGGAACCGGCTCGGGCAGCAGGGGCAGGCCAACCCCTTGAGCGCCGGGAGCAAAGGCTCGCTCCGGCGCAGCCATCTGTATCCACATCGGCGCCACCGGCCCGTCGATCAGATCGTTGTCGAACGCCCGCTCGGCAATGGCGGCGATGTCGAGCCGGGGAACTCGGAACGTGTCGCCGGCGTCGGTGCCACCAAGGCTCGACGTCTTGACCTGCGACGCTCGCAGCCAACCAACGAGCGGGCCCTCAGCGGGTTCGGCCGCCTGCTCCTCTCGAGTGAGGAATCCGCGGTTCACCAGCACTGATAGTCCAGCATCGGTCCGGTAGAGGCCGATCACCCAGTCGCCTGCCGCGCCACCCTGGCTGCGGTTCGCCACACGTACGAGCTCAGGTTCGATGTAGGCCCCACCGTCGAGGATCGCGGTGAACTCACGATCGGCTTCGGAACGAGCCAGACCGTCGGCAATCGACATCGGGTTCGATTCGGCCTGTGCCGCGACCTGCGCGTTGGTGACCCGTCGTTCGGCGAGCCGGTCGAGTTGCCAGAACCCCAATACCAGCATCGTCACGATCACCGAGACCGCAAAGACATGCGAGGCAATCCACCCCGGCCGACGCAAGAACCCCCACTGCCGCTCGCCGGACTGCCGGGGCTGAGGTGGCAGTTCTTCATCGGCGAAGCGATCAGCAGCGACGGTCGGCGAGATTGACACGTGTCGAACTCTACTCTTGGCGGTCGACGCCCGAGACCTCGGGCTCGCCAAGAACGAAGACCGGAATCAGACGAC
>JBBQUN010000341.1:0-4670 GCA_038212405.1 Acidimicrobiales bacterium
TCGAGTACGTCGAGAACAAGACCCTCGAGGTCATGGCCGACGTGCTGTCGGTCGAGGCTCGAGGCGACGGTCCCGTCGCTCAACTGCTCGACCTCATCTTCGTCGGCGACATCACCACGCTGGAATTGGCCGCAAACGAAGGTCTCGACCCGGGTCCGCTGCCGATTGTCGATGATCTCAAGAACTGGCTCGCGCAAGGCTAGGGCTCTAAGGGTCAAGGCAATACAGGGTCAAGGCAATACCGGAGATGTCAGCTTGGTTTGCCGCAGCCAACGGTGTGAATGCACGGACACGGTCGAGCAAGAGGAGTGAACAACATGGCAACTGATCTCACGGGCGTGGTCGTGGTCACTGGCGCCGGTGGCGGCATCGGACTCGCTGCAGTCGCCAAGTTGGTGAAGTCGGGATACGCGGTGATCGCCACCGACCTCGCAGGAACCGGTCTCAAAGCGGCAGCCGAAATGGGTAGCAATGTGATCAGTATCGAGGCCGACGTCACCAGCACTCGGGACTGGGAGATGGTTCGCGATCGTGCGGTCGAGGAGTTCGGCCGCATCGATGGCCTGGTCAACAATGCCGGCATCGAAGGCTCCATCACGCCGCTGGTCGAGTATCCCGAAGAGATGGTCGACCGAGTCCTCGACATCAACGTCAAGGGCGTGTGGAAGGGCATGCGGGCCATTGGGCCGGTGCTCGCCGAAGGTGGCGGCGGCTCGATCGTGAACCTGTCGTCGGTTGCCGGACTGTCCGGCGCCGCCAACCTCAGTATCTATTCCGCCTCCAAGCATGCGGTGATCGGCCTCACCAAGTCGGCAGCTCTCGAGTTCGCTTCCCAGCAGATCCGTGTCAATGCCATTTGCCCCTCCCCGATCCAGACCCGAATGATGCGTTCGCTCGAGGACGGCATGAAGTCCGATGGCGTTGATTCCGAGATGATCCAAGCCGCGGTCGCCTCGGCGATTCCCCTCGGTCGGTATGGCGAGCCATCCGAAGTAGCCGATCTCATCGCCTTCCTTCTGTCCGATGGGGCTCGCTTCCTCAGCGGAACCGCGATTCCCATCGATGGCGCCATGAAGGCTCGCTGAGGTCGAATGAAGTCAGCGGTTTCGACCGGCGGTCTTCCGGGCACACTTGACCCCATGGCTCACTACAAGACCACGATCGAATCGCCGCTGTCACCCGCTGAGGCGTTCGAACGCCTCAGCGACGTCACCCGTTTCGCCGAGTGGGACCCGGGAGTCAAGAAGGCGAAGCAGGTCGCAGGCGACGGGCCGGGACCAGATGCGGCCTACGTGCTCAGCGTGAAGGGCTTCGTCGGCAACACGCTCGATCTCCGATACGAGGTCACCGAGTTCACCGAGCCGACGCGCATCCACCTGGTCGCTGAGTCCACGTTGCTGCGATCAGACGACATCATCACGGTGGCACCGTCCTCGCTGAAGGAACCAGCCACGGGTTCGTCGGTCACCTATGTCGCCGACCTCGACCTCACCGGGCCGGGAGGCATCTTGAAACTTGCCGATCCGCTGCTCGGGTTGGCGTTCAAGAAAATCGGCGACCAGGCAGCAGCGGGTCTACGCAGCTTCCTCGACGCCGATTGAGGGCGGTCGAGTGCGCAGTGCTCACCACGAACCAGGCACGACCGATAGTACCTAGAGCCGAAGGGCAGTCGGAGAGCTACCCTACGTAACTGCATCAGGGCTGTACTGATCTGGCCAGTGGGCCTCAGCCTTCCGAAGCGGCACCCGCTCCTCGGGTGCCCATCCGCACATACCGGAGCTGAAATGACCACATTCAACGATCGTCCGCGCACGCTGCTCGACGGCGACTACA
Source organism: Acidimicrobiales bacterium (assembly GCA_038212405.1). Classification (GTDB taxonomy): domain Bacteria; phylum Actinomycetota; class Acidimicrobiia; order Acidimicrobiales; family SZUA-35; genus JBBQUN01. The sequence continues at coordinate 1,834 of JBBQUN010000341.1, forward strand.
AAGTTGCCGACATCAACCTTGCCGGCATCGGCCGCAAACAGATCGAACTCGCCGAGCACGAAATGCCCGGCCTCATGGCCCTTCGGGCGGAGTACTACGACGAGCAGCCGCTCGAGGGCGCCCGCATCATGGGCAGCCTCCACATGACCATCCAGACCGCCGTGCTGATCGAGACGCTGACGGCGCTCGGCGCCGAGGTTCGCTGGGTTTCCTGCAACATCTTCTCGACCCAGGACGAAGCAGCAGCCGCTGCCGTCGTCGGGCCCAACGGCACCGTCGACAACCCACAGGGTGTCCCGGTCTTCGCCTGGAAGGGCGAGACGCTCGACGAGTACTGGTGGTGCACCGAGCAGGCCCTGCGTTGGCCCGATGCCGAAGAGTTCTGCAACCTGATCCTCGATGACGGTGGCGACGCAACGTTGCTCGTCCACAAGGGCGCACAGTTCGAGGTCGATGGCGCCGTTTCCGACTTCGACGAAGAGAACGATGCCGAAGAGTACGGCGTCATCCTCGAGCTGATCCGCAAGATGCAGGGCGAAGACGCCACCATTTTCTCTCGCATGGCCGCCAACATTCGTGGCGTGTCCGAAGAGACCACCACCGGCGTGCACCGCCTCTACGAGATGATGCGAGACGGCATTCTCAAGTTCCCCGGCATCAACGTGAACGACGCCGTCACCAAGTCCAAGTTCGACAACAAGTACGGCACCCGCCACAGCCTTCTCGACGGCATCAACCGAGGAACCGACGTCATGATCGGCGGCAAGGTCGCCCTCGTCATGGGTTACGGCGACGTGGGCAAGGGATCCGCCGAAGCGCTTCGCGGTCAGGGCGCTCGCGTGGTCATCACCGAGGTCGACCCTATCTGCGCCCTCCAGGCCGTCATGGACGGTTACGAAGTCAACACACTCGAGCGCATGCTCGATGTTGCCGACATCTTCATCACCACCACCGGCAACAAGGGGATCATCTCCGCCGAGGCGATGAGCAAGATGAAGCAGGGTGCGATCGTTGGCAACATCGGTCACTTCGACAACGAGATCGACATGGCGGGGCTCTACAAGCAGTCCGACATCCAGCGCATCAACATCAAGCCGCAGGTCGACGAGTTCCGGTTCGTCGATGGCAAGTCGATCATCGTGCTTTCCGAGGGTCGTCTGCTCAATCTCGGCAACGCCACCGGTCACCCGAGCTTCGTGATGTCGGCCAGTTTCACCAACCAGGTGCTGGCCCAGATCGAACTGCACAAGAACGCCGAGGCCTACGGCATCGACGTCGTGACCCTGCCCAAGATCCTCGACGAGAAGGTCGCTCGGCTGCACCTCGATGCCCTCGGTGTTCGCCTCACCGTGCTCAGCCAGGAACAGGCCGACTACATCGGTGTTCCGGTCGAAGGCCCCTACAAGCCCGATCACTACCGCTACTGACACACCAGAACCGAACCGGACCTTCGGTGTCACATGGCCTTCGTAACGTTTGGACATGTTCTTCGAGCGGCGCTGCCCGATTTGTCAGCAACCTGCTGCTGCGGTTTGTGATCGGTGTTGGAGCCAACTCGAGCCGGCAGCGGTTCGGTGGTTGGTGAGTCTCGAGCCCGGTGACGAACGCGATCTGCAGGTCCGTCCGTTGTTCGCCTACTCCAACGACACCGCCGACATGCTCCTCGCGGCAAAGAACGGCGGTCGTCGTCAGATCCTTCGCCAGCTCGGCCAGGCCATGGCTCGATCCTTGGTCGACGCACCGTCGATTGACTACGTCACCTGGATCCCGGCAACCCCGGCCAACCGACGTACCCGCGGTTTCGATCAAGGACGTCTGCTGGCCCAGACGGTGGCGGCCGGTCTCGATGTGCCAACCCGGTCGCTCCTTGCTCGACCCGCTGGCGGCATCGACTCTGGTCAGAAGGGCAAGAGCCGCAACGAACGGTTGCGGGGAGCGCCACTCGTTGCCACCCGCCAGACCTCGGCGCGCCTGCTGCTCGTCGACGACGTGATCACCACCGGGGCTTCACTTCGACACGGCGCCGACGCGCTGTATGCCGCCGGGGCAAGCCAGGTCGTCGCCGCCACCGCTGCCTCAGCTGATCAGCGCCGATCCTGAAGTACGGAAGTGACCTTTGGCCCGCAGCCAGGGTTGGTGCATCACGCCTAAGGTGGGTCGCAGCAGGACACCCTGTGCAGACTAGACGTCAACGAAAGGGGGCCTCCATGGAGGTCACAGTCAGCGGTCGGCATACGACAGTTTCGGAGCCTCTTCGCCAGATGACGGTCGAGAAGATCGGCCGTCTCGATCGCTTCCTCAAGGGCATGGATCGTGCCGATGTGCACTTCTGGGAAGAGAAGAATCCGAGGATCGGCGACAAGGAGTTCTGCGAAGTCACGATGGAGGGCCATGGCCATCACGTGCGCTGCAAGGTGTCAGCTCCCGACTCGTTCACTGCGGTCGACATCGCGGTCGACAAGCTCGAACGCCAGCTGCGCAAGCTCAAGACCAAGGTGAAGAATCGCCAACAGGCGCATCGCAAGATCGAGGTCGACGATGGCCTCGTACCCGACTCGTTGCTCAGCACCGAGACCGAGGATCACCCCGAGTTGGTCTACAACATCGTGAAGAGCAAGAGCTTTGCTCTCGCCACGATGGATCCTCAGGCTGCTGCCCTCCAAATGGACTTGTTGAACCACGATTTCTACCTGTTCATCAACCGCGACACCGACCAGCCTGCGGTCGTCTACCGACGTGATGATGGCGACATCGGCCACATCGAAGCTGGTTGATCGAGGTTCATGGCACAGGGGCATTGACGTGCACCTGTGCCATGCACTAACGGCGTTAGACTC
>JBBQUN010000342.1:0-4586 GCA_038212405.1 Acidimicrobiales bacterium
CGTCGGTCGTGACCGGAATGACGTTGTCGGCGTTGATCAGGCCCAGGTCGTCTTCGAGCACGACCCAGCCTTTGTCGGCGATGACGCCGCTGGTCGAGAAGAGAATGGCGACGTCGATTTCGCCGGCCTCGAGCGCGGCCACCGTCAGCGGCCCTGCCCCATCGAGTGGCGTGAAGCCGGCGGACAGATCGAGTCCGTAGACCCGATCGAGACCGGGAAGGCAAGAAGCGTTCTCGGGGCAATCAGCGGGGCCACCAAGCACGAGATCTGGCGTCAGGTCGCTGACCTTGGACAGGCTGAGGCGCTCGGCGGTCTCCGCAGTGACCACGAACGCATTGGAGTCGACTGCCGGCGAGGCATCGAGGACCACCAAGCCCTCGGCTGCAGCGCTGGTCGACAGAGCATCGGCTGTGGCACCGATGTCACCCGACGCTTCCCCGGCGGCGCCGTTCAAGTATTCGAGCGCCGACGCCGCGTAGTCAGGAGCGAAGTTGATTTCGTCGTTCGCCAGCGAGGTGTAGACGAGGTCTCGGAATCCGCCCAACGCCTGCTGTTCGACCGAATAGCCGGCATCTTCCAACGCCTGCCCGTAGACCTCGGCCAAGATCGACGACTCGCCGAAGTCCTGGGCCCCGATGGTGATGGTCGGCCCGTTATCGCTGCTGCTGCAAGCGGTGAGCGCGAGCGCGAACGCAGCGAGCAGGGTGACAGATCGTCGATTCATGAAACTCTCCTCATCGATTGGTGAAGGCCATTGTTTATATCTGCGTGGAGCGGCGACCGGACCGGGAGGCAAGGGTGCCGAGGATGGCATCGATCAGCAAGGCGAGTGCAGCAACGAACAGGCCGCCGACGATCACCGATGCTTGCCCGCTCCTGCCACGGGCCAAACCCGAAACGATGAAACTTCCCAGGCACTCGTAGCCGACAATCGCTCCGAGTGTCGCAGTTGCCACGATCTGCACGATCGATACCCGGACGCCGTTCATGATCAACGGCAGTGCCGTCGGCAGTTCGACTTGGCGAAGTACGTCGAGTTCGCGCATGCCGATGCCACGGGCCGCCTCGATCATGTCATCGGAGGTGCCGGCAACACCTGCGTAGGTATTGGCGAACATCGGGGGAATTCCGAGGGCGACGAGGGCGACGCACGTTGGCCAGAATCCCAAACCGAAGCCGAACCGCAAGCTGATCGGGAAGACCAGCGCGATCAGCGCGAACGACGGGACGGCTCTGGCAATGTTCACGATGGCGACTGACGCGATCGGTGCGCGCCGCTGGTGGGCGAGCCAGATGGCAGTCGGCAGCGCGATCGTCGCCGCCATGAACGACGCAACGAGGGAGATCCAGAGATGGGACTGGCTGCGGGCGAGCAGACCCCTTGGCCCCGTCCAGGTCTCGTTCGTCGACAGCAACTCGATCACCTCGCTGGCAACACTCATGACACGCCCCGCCCGCTCGAAGATCCTCGGTTCCATGGCGTGAGAAGTCGCTCGAGCATGGCGAACGCAAGGTCGGCCAGCACGGCGAGCACGACCGACAGCACGGTTCCAACGACAATGGGGGTCGAGAAGTCACGACTGAGTCCGTCGTTGATGAAGGCTCCGTACCCCCCGTTGCCGATGAGGGCGGTGACGGTGACGAGGCCGATCACGGTGACGGTGGCGATTCGCAGTCCGGCGATGATGGCGGGCAACGCCAGCGGAAGCTCGACCCTCAACAGTCGTCGGCCGGGCCGGTACCCCATGGCATCGGCTGCTTCGCGGACCTCTGGAGGCACACCATCCATGCCGGAAACGATGTTGCGAACCAGGATGAGAATCGTGTAACTGACGAGTGCGATCTCGGCGGTGACGAGCCCAAGACCCGTGATGGGGATGAGGAGCGCGAAAAGAGCAAGGCTCGGGATCGTGTAGAGCAGCGACCCAATGATCGTGATCGGCCCGTACGTCCAGCGCAGCCTGATGGCGAGGGCGGCCAACAATGCCGAGATCACGAAGCCGACGACGATGGCAATCGCGGTCAGCACCAAGTGCTCGACCGTCCGCTGCCAGATGTCATCGAGGTGGTCCCCGATCCACCCCCACCAGATGAACGATTCGGCGGTCGACGCCACGATCGAACCGCTTGGTTCGAGAGTGAACAGAGACCTCACTCCAATCCCTCGGCCAATTGGTCGATGGTGATCATCCCGACGAAGTGGTCGTGGTCGTCGACGATGCAGGCAATACGTGAACTCGACGTGAGGATCGTGTCGAGTGCTTCTCGAAGTGGGGTCTGGGGTGCGACGCGGCTGACGAACGGCTCGATTGGCAGCGCTCCGAGGAGCGTGCCGTTGCTGGCTGCGGCGATCGACTTGGCATCGACCCAACCGATCAGACGGTCGGCGTCGACAATGGCAACCCACGAGGTTGCATGGTCGGCCATGATCGAAACGGCGAGCTCGATTCCGTCGGTCGAGCTGAGTGCCGGGCCGCGCATCGGCACGATGTCATTGACGGTTCGCAACGCGAGACGACGCAGGCCTCGTTCCCGGCCAAGGAAGCTGGCGACGAATGGCGAAGCGGGGTGTCTGAGTAGATTCTCCGAGGTGTCGTATTGGCGGAGGATGCCGCCGACGTCGAGGATCGCGGTTCGATCGGCAAGCCGAATGGCTTCATCGATGTCGTGTGTGACGAGCACGATCGTCTTGCCGACCTTGGATTGAAGGTCGAGCAGTTCGTCTTGAAGACGTTCTCGAACGACCGGGTCGACCGCGCTGTAGGGTTCGTCCATCAGCAGGATCGGCGGGTCGGCGGCAAGCGCACGAGCAACCCCCACCCTCTGGCGTTGGCCGCCCGACAATTCCGGTGGGTAGCGGTCGAGCGTCGCGGCGTCGAGTCCGACCAGTTCGACGAGTTCTTCTACTCGTTGGTCGATCTCGGCCCGATCCCAGCCGAGTAGTTCGGGCACCGTGCCAACGTTGCGCCTGATGGTTTGGTGGGGGAACAGGCCGACCTGTTGGATGACGTAACCGATACGACGCCGCAGTTCATAAGCCGGCACTGCCTCTTGAGGTTGACCCAGTACCTCGATCGATCCCGACGTCGGCTCGATCAGCCGGTTGATCATCTTCAACGTGGTGGTCTTGCCGCACCCCGAAGGTCCGACCAGAGCCACGATGTTGCCCTCGGGTATCTCGAGATCGAGTGCGGTGACCGCCGGTGCGGCTGCCCCGGGAAAGGTCTTCGACACGGCGTTCAGCCTGATGGCGATCGACTCGCTGGACGCTGGCATCGATTGGTTCTACCAGAATCCGGTCGCGGCAAACACACCATCGGCTGTTTGATCGTCGTCTCGCCGTCGTGGAGGCCAGCGCCGGCTTCGGAAAGACCACGCTCTTGGCCAGAGGCCGTCACGACCGTTGCTGTTGGCCAAGAGCGATCCGGTGTCACCTTGCCCTCGGGTCGACCTCGGTATGCCTGGTGCCCAAGACGCCGCAATCGGGGCAGTCGGACGCTTCAGCTGGCACAATCGGCGCGTTGCCTTGCATCCGACTTGGAGGAACTGGTTTGTTGCTGAATGTCAAACCGCCGGGGCGAGGGACTCGTTCGTTGGTCGGGTGGTTTCTGATCGCACCACTGGTGGTCTTTGGAGTTGCCTGTGCCGAGACACGCGAGCGGCCGACCGAGGCCGAATGGAAGCTCGACTGGGATCAACGAAGGCAGCTGGTTCCTGGGGTCGAGGAACTATTGCTCGGTGGTCGAGAGTTCTGTGATGATCTCGACAGCGAGTTTCGTGTCGTGCTTCGTGAGCTACTCCCTTCGCCGTCGAAGGTGCTCGATGAACCGGTGACGGAATGGACCGACCGTGCGCTGAGCATCGTCTTCGAGTGCTCCGACGATGAGTCGACGCTCATCGAGCAATTGGAGGCACTCGACGTGGTTGCCGCAGAGATCGATGGCGGACTCGGTTTCGACGGCGAGTGATGAGGTGTGTCGAAGCCGTATGCAGATCATGGTGGTCGTAGCAATCGGTGACGGTTGCTGAGCGCTCCTCGCCGACCAGGGCTCCACGCAATTTGCGGTCGACGGTCGGTCGATCACTCGTGTTGCGCGAGTGTCGAGCAGACTCGCGGCATGACCACGTTCCCCGACGGATTCTTCGATCGAGGCGACCCTTCGCCCGACGGCATCTTCTATCAGCCCGATCGTTTGGTCACCCACATCGATGCAGGCGCCATCGCCGCCGTCGGCGAACTGTACGAGGAACTCGAGATGCGAGGCCGTGTGCTCGACTTGATGTCATCGTGGATCTCCCACTTCGTCGTGGCGCCGGAGGCTCTGACCGTGCTCGGGATGAACGATCGGGAGCTCGCTTCGAACGCCATGGCGACCGACCGCGTCGTGCAAGATCTGAACGTCGACCACGTGTTGCCTTTCGCCGACGAGACCTTCGACGATGTCGTGTGTTGTGTCTCGGTCGACTACCTCGTCCAGCCAGTGAGCGTGTTCGAGGAAGTGGCGCGTGTGCTGCGCCCCGGTGGTCGCTTCGTGATCACGTTCTCGAACCGATGCTTCCCAACGAAAGCGATCCGAGGTTGGCTC
>JBBQUN010000343.1:0-4569 GCA_038212405.1 Acidimicrobiales bacterium
GACTGGGCGGAGTCGGTGGTGGATGCGACGTCGGTCATGATGCCCCCAGGAACGGCAAGCTCGAGGCGCGGATGCACCGGCTTTGATGGTCGAGACCGACGTCGGCAAGCGGGAGCGACCCCGATCGGCATTCGTCGATCACATACGGGCAGCGAGGTGCGAAGGCGCAACCGTCGGGCAGTGATGAGGGCAGTGGGGTCGATCCCGGGATCGAGGCCAATCGACCGCTACGTGGGCCGATCTGTGGCATCGAGTTGAGAAGGCCTTCGGCGTAGGGATGCTTTGGGTGGGCGTAGAGCGCGTGGATCTCTGCCTGTTCGACGATTTGTCCTGCGTACATGACGATCACCCGATCACAGATCTGGGCAACCACACCGAGGTCGTGGGTGATGAAGATCACCGACATGCCGAACTCGTTCTGCATGTCCTTGAGGAGATCGAGAACCTGGGCCTGGATGGTCACGTCGAGGGCGGTGGTCGGCTCGTCGGCAATGAGCAATTTCGGTGTGCACGACATGGCCATGGCGATCATGACTCGTTGCCGCATGCCCCCGGAGAACTGGTGCGGGTACTCCTTGGCCCGTAGCTTCGCGTTCGGGATGCCGACTCGGTCGAGCATCTCCTCGGCTCTGGCCCACGCGGCCTTCTTGGAAACCTTCTCGTGATAGCGGACCATTTCGGCGATCTGCTCGCCGACCCGGAACGCCGGGTTGAGGCTCGACATCGGTTCTTGGAAGATGTTGGCCACCCGGGCACCACGAATATCGTTCATTTCCTCGCTCGACAACCCGACCAGTTCGACGCCCTCGAGCACGACCGAACCAGACGAGATACGACCAGGGGGCATCGGGATCAAGCGGGTGAGGGCCATGGACGTCACGCTCTTGCCCGACCCGGATTCGCCGACCAGGCCGAGCGTTTCGCCGGCACCCACGGTGAACGACACGTCTTTGACGACTCGTTCCCAACCTTGGTCGGTGTAGAACTCGACGCTGAGGTCAGTGACGCTCAAGACGTCTGACTGTGTTGCCATCAGGTCTCTCTCCGAATCTCTTTGCCGAGCGAGTCGCGGATGCCATCACCCAGCAAGTTGAACGCCAGCACGGTGAACATGATCATCAACCCTGGTGGGATCGCGAGGAACGAACTCTGGCTCACGTTTCGGTAGGCATTCTGGAGCATCGAACCCCACGAAGCCTGAGGTGGGGTCACTCCCAAGCCGAGGAACGAGAGAGCGGCCTCGGCCAGCATGGCGAAGCCAAGCGAGAGAGAGATCTGGACGACCAGTGGCGACAAGACGTTGGGAAGGATCTGGCGAAACATGATGCGAGTGGTGGGAGTGCCGATCGATCGAGAGGCTTCGATGAACGTCTCTTCACGAACCGAAAGCACCAGGCCCCGGATGAGTCGAGCGAAGCGCGGGGCGAACACGATGCCGACGGCCAACATGGCCTTGGAGAGTCCCTGTCCCAACACCGCGACGAAAGCGATGGCCAGGAGCAAGGGAGGGAAGGTCATGATGGCATCGGCGATGCGCATGATCACCACGTCGACCCAGCGGCCCAGGTAGCCGGCCATGAGCCCGGGTACCACCCCGAGTGCGAGCCCGATGGCGACGGCCTGCACGGCAGCGAGCAACGAGACCTGGGTGCCGACGATGAGTCGGGACAGCACATCTCGGCCGAGCTGATCGGTGCCGAGCCAGTTGGCGCCGGAGGGGGTGGCAAAGCTGTCGGTCAAGGACGTGACATCGGGGCCCTGAGGGGCGATCACGTTCGCGAAGATGGCGACGATGACGAGGATGATGAGGTAGGCGGCTGCCACCACGGCGGTCTTTTGCCGAAAGAATCGTTTGACGAACCGCTGACGGGCCGACATCGAGGGCCGGCTTTCGTCGATCCCTTCGATGACGGTGTGGTCCATGGAGTGCTGACGCCAGCGCTCGGCGCCGGTGAGGATGTTGTCGAGCGGATCAGTGACACTCATTGGGCCAGCACCTTCGGATTGAGCAGTCCGTAGACCACGTCGACGAGCAGGTTGGAGAAGGTCACGACGATCACACTGACCAAGACGATGCCCTGGATGACGGGGACGTCTTGGTTCTGTACGGCGCGGACAGCGAGCAACCCGATGCCATTGAGGTTGAAGACCAACTCCACGGCGATGGCCCCGCCCAGCAACGAGTTGACCTGGAGTCCGATGACGGTGATGGCCGGGCTCACTGCCGCCTTGAGTGCGTGCTTGTACACCACGGTCCGGCGCGGCAATCCTTTTGACCGAGCGGTGCGGATGAAGTCTTGATGCATGACATCTTGCATCGAAGAGCGCAATTGCCGGGTCGTTTCGACGATGCCGGCCAGTGAGAGCGCAATCGCAGGCAGAACCAAGTGGTGGAACCACTCGCCGATTCCGTCTGACAGTGGGACGTACTGAGTGGTGGGGAACCAACCGAGATTGAGGGCGAACACGATCAACAAGATCATGCCGACCCAGTAGGCCGGAGCCGCCACCCCAAGGGCAACGACTCCGGTCAGGATGCGGTCGATCAACGAACCGGGATGGGTACCGGCCAAGACGCCGAAGGGGATCCCGATCACGACCACGAAGACCAGAGCAAGGAGCGCCAGTGACAGTGTGGCCGGAATGGCATTCCCCAACGCAGAGGACACCTCCTGTGTGGAGTACAGCGACGTGCCGAGATCGCCCTGGGCGATGCCGGTCATCATGTCGATGTACTGCTCGGGCAGCGGTTTGTTCTGCCCCAGCTTCTCCCTGATCTCCTCTACTCGCTCCGGCGTGGCCGTCTCACCCGCAATGGTGATCGCGGGATCACCGGGGATGAGTTGGCTCAGGCTGAAGACCATGAGCGAGACGATCAGGAGCAGCGGAATCGTCAGCAGCAAGCGCCGTCCGATCAGCTTCCACATAGAAGGTGTTCCTCTCCGTTGTTCACGTCAACGTTGGTGATTGGGACTATTCGGCTGCGGCAAGACCGAGACCGCGGAACTCGGGTCGCCCGATCAGCCACATCTCGGAGCCACGAACCTCGGGGCGGTAGGCGAAGATGCCGAAGGGGTGATGCAGGATCACGTTGACGGCGTCATCGGAGATGATCTTCGATGCTTCGTGCACGGAAGGAATTCGCTCTTCCTGGGTGCCAGGCGTGAAGACGTCGGGAAGGATGGCATCGAGTGCCGGCCAGGTCGCGCCACCAGGGTTGGGCAGGGTGCCGTCGGTGTAGAGCAAGCCGAAGTGCTGAGCCGGGTCGAACCGTCCACCGAAGACCGACATCAGGATGTCACCCGAAGCTTCGCCGTAGAAGATCGGTGCGGTTTGCACCGAATCGACGAGTCGGATCTCGGCGTTCAGGCCGACAGCAAGGAGGTCCTCTCGGACGGCCTCGGCGATCAGCGGGTACACGTTGGTGTTCGGGACGACCATGTCGAAGGTGTGTCCCTCGGGAACGCCGGCCTCTTGCAGCATGGCCCGAGCAGCCTCGGGGTCATAGGTTGGGATCTCGATGTCGGGGTTGTTGCCCCAGTAGCCAGAGGGGAACGGCTGTGAGCTCGAACCGCCGAGGCCGCGAAGGATGCCTTCGACGTACCCGTCACGGTCGACCGCCATGGAGATGGCACGGCGAACGTTGACGTCGTCGAGGTACTCACGGGTGCGGTTGAACTGGAGGTGGTGGATGTTGAGCGTCAAGCCCTGGAGGACTTCGAGGCCAGCAGCCTCTGCGTCTTCGATCTGTGTCGGGAGGATCAGACCCCAGTCGACTTCGCCGCCCTGGAGGGCGTTGAATGCGGCGACGTTGTCGGGGATGATGACGAATTCGAGGCGAGCAGCAGCGGCAGCTTCAGGGTCCCAGTAGTCAGCGAAGCGTTCGTAGACGATCCTGGAATCCTTGACGTACTCCACCATCTCGTACATGCCGGCACCGGCAGGCTGGAGGTCGAGACCGTCGCCGAAGGCAGCCGGGCTGGCAACGATGCCGGCGCGGTCGGCCAGGATGGCAGGCCAGGATCCGGCCGGTCCGCCGAAGGTGATGGTGAAGTTGAGATCATCGTCGGCCACCACACTCTCCATGGCGGTGAGGTCACCGGCAGCCGAGCCTGCCTTGTTGCGCTCGAGGTTGGCAACGACAGCAGCAGCATCGACCGGATTGCCATCGTGGAAGGTCATGCCTTCACGTAGGGTCATCGTGAGTGAGGTGCCGTCTTCGGAGAACTCCCACGACTCGGCCAGGCCGGGCACGACGTTGGCCGTCGGGTCGAGATGGACGATGCGGTCGTAGGTCAAGAAGAGCGCCGGTGAATCGAACGACGACGACGAGATCGACGGGTCGAAGCTGGTCGGTCCAACCGAGTACGAAACCTTCAGCGTGGCGTCGCGATCGATCTCGGAGACCTCGCCGGTCTCCTCCGGTGCCGCAGTGGTCTCGGTGTTGATCGAAGGGGCGGTCGTCGGCGTTGGCGGCTCGGCGGCTTCGCTGCCACCTCCGCTATCACTGCCGCCGCCGCAAGCGGCCATTACGAGCGCTGATGCCATGACCAGCGCGTAGGTCCTTTT
>JBBQUN010000344.1:0-4561 GCA_038212405.1 Acidimicrobiales bacterium
CGGCACCCGCTCAATATTCGCGAGCCCATCGGCCCACCAAGCGAGCGATATCGAAGCCTCTTTGAGTCAAGGGGCAATTTCGGGGGCGTTGCGGGCGCGTCGAGGAGGACCCTCTTGCCAGGCGGCGTGGAGAGTCGTAGCGTTGCGTTTGGGTCCGGGAGTGACCTGTCCGAAGAGCTGGCTGTTCAGGATGTAGAGCCGGTCACGCTGGAGTCAGAGTCGTTCCTGTTCTGTCCTCCCGGGCCCACTTGGGCATCAGTGCTGCTGGCGGGCGTCAGCAACGAGGTGCCGGTAGACGACGTCAGACAGTCGCCGTTTCAGAGCGCGGATGGCTTCTTTGGAGGTCTTGCCCTCAGCGACTTTGCGGTCGTAGTAGGCGCGCCCGAGGCTGTCGTGGCAGAGCTGGGAGATCGCGACGACGTGGATCGCCCAGTTCAGTTTGCGGTTGCCGCGCTGGTTGAGGCGGTGTCGGGCTGTGGGACCCGATGATGCTTCGACCGGCGCGGTCGCGTTGTAGCTCGCGTAGTGATGCTTCGATCGGAACCGATCGATGTCGCCGGACTCCCCGATGATCATCGCAGCACAGATCGGCCCGACGCCGGAGATCGTCGTCAACGACGTCGCGGACGCGGCGAGCGCAACGTTGACACACGGGCATGGTCATCGACGCGAACCGTCGCCAAGTCATCGGCGCGCAGCGCGGCAATCGCGACCGAACGGGCATCGTTGGGGTCGTTCTTCTGCGACGGCCCGAGCCCAACACGCGCACTCTCGATGCGCGACCTGGGGGCACATCGATCACGTGCTCGCCGGTAGCGACGAGCTACTGAGCGAGCAAGTAACCAAGGCCGTGGGCGGACTCGACCGCCCACGTTCGCTCCCCGGGCCGGTCGGCCCACTCACGCAGCCGGGCGGTTTGGGTCGAACACGACCGCACCCGGATCTCGTCGAGTACGTGTTCGTTGCTGTCGATCGCGACAGCGGTGTGGGAGCCTTGTGAGGGTCGATCCCGATGGTGATGGTCATAGGTCAATGCCTTTCTCGGTGATGGAAACCGAGATGGGCACTCCTGATTCGGGTCGATCGTGCTCTCGCCTCTTTCGAGCCACACCTCGGCGAAGGGAACCGGTCGGCAAGCAGCTCGTTAGAAAGCCAACCCAGCGGGTGGCAGGCACATCAAGAGCCCACCGACCGGCAACCTTCGACGCTACGACAACCGCCGCAACGCACTCCCATCATCAATCAGGCACGTCGGTGCTCGGGTACCCGCTCGGAAACGTGCGGGGATCACTGCGCCCCTCGCGTGCAGCTCACGCACGCTTCGATGGAACGGAGCCTCCGAATCGCTCGACCAAACGGCGGTGACGATGCGCAAAGAGCTGCTTGACGACAGCGGACACCACGGGCCGGAACAACCTCAGTCGAGGTTCGATCACGAGGCGGTCTTCGATCGTGCAGCCGCCTGGTTCGGTCGCAGTCAGCGTTCGTTCGTGACGCCAACGAGGCTGCAGCCAGGAGCTGGATTCCTCCACGAAGCCAACGCCGACGTGAACGCTCGCCAGCGCGAGCGCATGGCGATCGAGCGGCACGACCCCGAATAGCAGGAGCCAACTCTTGAAGATCACGTTTCCGTCCACCTCGGTGGGCAGCGTGTCGTGCTCTTGCGGGCTGGTCATTCGAATGAAGGGGTGTAGTTCGTAGTTCACGCCGGTCATCGTCGAGACGCTGTTCCACACGATGTCTTGTGTTGCGTCGACAGATGAAGCGACGCTGATCGTGAGTGGGCTGTCCACGTGACCAGTCTGTCAGCAGCATCGAGGAGCGGATCGCTGCCGACTGACCTGTTTGATCCGGTCAGCAATGGCGAGCCGCACGACCGCCCTGTATCGACACCCACGGCTACGAGATGGATCCGTCCGGGAACGGCACTTTCGATCGGTCGGAGTCGCTCAGAACGTGCGGACCCAAGACGCTCGGTATCGGCTCGGGATGTCTCCATCGATCAGCTGCTTGTGCTCGCCGAGAACCTCTCAACCGGGAACGCGTTGCCCCGTCAATGTGTTGCTGGTGCAGCCGAGTTCGTCGCCCGTATGTCAGCACCGAGGTCTGGTCATACGACTTCGCTTGCCAGCTAGCCCCAATGCCGTTCAGTTAGCTGGTGTTGAGGATGGTGGGAACGGGTGGATGGTCGGGCTGGGGCCAGTTGGCGTGGCGGGCTCGTTTGACGTGCCACTTGGGCATCTTCTGCTTGATGAGCCTTGGGCTCGATCGATGACGGCGGATCGGGTTCAGTCGTCGCAGCAGCATGGCGATGGCTTGTCGCCATCCGCGTTCATTGCCGGAGGGGGGAAAATCCGCGCGCTTGTGTCAGCGAGCGGCGGCCGATGTTGAGTGCGGCGGTGAAACTGACCCGGTCCGGGTCGACACCGCCGACGTGTGCGGCTTCGAACATCAGGGTTCGGATCGCGAAGTGACAACACAGATGCCCCCAGATCTCCTGGCGCACGAGGGCGGGCGACTTGGAGCGCAGTACGACTTTGGAGCCCCGTTGGTGGGTTTTGAGTTCGCCGAACGCTGACTCGATCTCCCAGCGTTGCCGGTAGGTGTCGGCGATCTCGACAGCGCTCACCTCGTCGGGATCGAGCAGCGTGGTGAACAGCCGGAACGGTCCCATCTCCTCGCCGCGCCCGTCATCGATCGTGTACTCGACAACACGGATCATCGCGCGGTCACCGTTGGGCCTGGAGTTGTTGCGGCGCATCTCGGCCAGCCACGACCCATCCGCAAGGGTCTCGATCCTGCGTGGCTTGACGTTGCTCTTGGCCCGCCAGACCAGATCAGCGCCGGTCGCGATTGCTTGTTGCCACAGATCGAAGCCCGTGAACCCGCGATCCGCGAGCAACAACATGTCGGGCTCCAGGCGCTGCACCAACGCCTCCGACAGTGCCCGTTCCGAGGTCGTGTAGGGCCCGATCTCGGCGTCGAAGATCGCATGCGTCCCGCACTCGGCCAATGCCACCAGCCGAGCCTGCGGAAACGCCGACCGCTCACCTTTGTTCACACCAGGACGACCGAACCATTCATCGTTCACGGCGGTATCCGCGACATCGAGCGTCGTGCCATCAATGGCCACCAACCGGCGGCCCGCCAACCACGACCCCGGCGTCACCTCGGTCGCCAACGGCCCAGCGACCCGCCGGAACAGGCCCTCCACCGGTTCGGAGCCGAGCCGCTCACGCGCCTGGAAGATCCCCGATTTCGTCGGCAACTTCGCCGGCTCGACACCGCCGTCAACCCACGCAAGGCCGTCGGTCATCAACGCCATCACATCCTCATACGAGCCGTCCGCATGCAACGCCATCCCAACCGCGAAATACGCCATCGTGCGAGCCGGCAACGACCGATGCCGCTGCTCGGTGCGGCCACACTCGGCAATCACCTCATCAACCACCTCGGGCGGGAACACCCGCGTCAACAACCCCACCGACACCAGATCCGACAACCGTCGCTCCGACTCCGGCTTCAACTGACCAGCACGAGCCATCCACCGAAACTACACGCGTGTAGTCCTAACTAAACGGCATTGCAGCTAGCCCACGTCCTCGCCGACCTCCACCAGATGCCGGCCGAGGGATTCGGGCCCCTGGCCGACGACCAGCAGCAACCGGTGCGCGGGGTGTCCGCCGATCGCGTCCACGGAATTACTGATCGATGGTTTCACGCCCGAATCTGGCCGTTCGATGCCTCGTCGCTCGACGATCATCCGATCATCGAACAGGCACCCGACATTGCACGCGCCGCCGCCACGACTGCCAGCGACATCGAGGCCGCCGGCGCTGGTGCAGCCGGGGTCGTCCACTCGGACCTCCATCGCGAACACCTCCTCGTTGGCCCAGATGGATCGCTCACTGGTCTCCTCGACTTCGGCGATGCATTCGTCGGCGCGATCGCATGGGACTTCGCACTCGTCATCTGGTACTACGGCGAAGCGAACGCAGTCGCCGTTGCGAGCCACCACCCCGCCGGGACCGACATTCTCCAACACGGTGCCACGCTGTCGATCGCAGTCGGTCTCTACAAAGTGGCGAAGAACCCCAACGACCCTGCCCTAATCCCTCGACTTCGACGCTGTCTCGAATCCACCTGAGGGCAAGCAACCGCCAACCCGGACATACTCACTGCCCATATCGACGCGCCGATCAGACAAGCGAAACCGCTCGTAGCGGCACCTCGGCGCTCGGTTCGGGCTCCATAGCCGCCTGACCGAACGCTGCTGCGAAACTGTCGCCCGCCGTGGCGAACATATACCCACGTAAAGGAGTCGCCAGACTTCTACAGAGTGCTCGCCGCTCCAGTAGGACAAACAGATCGGTGAACTTACCGACTGCCATGACCCGGAGGTCCGGCACAGGTGAGTCGGCCATGACTTGGCATCACCTCGCTGCCGTTGCCCACCGCGTTACCCACCGTCGACTCAATTTTCATCCTCTAGGGCAAATAAGCCCTGGTAGATCGGTGGGCGCAGAGGGACTCGAACCCCCGACATCTTCCTTGTAAGGGA
>JBBQUN010000345.1:0-4478 GCA_038212405.1 Acidimicrobiales bacterium
GCTGATCGAGATCAAGCGCCACGCTGAAGGCAAGGGCGGCTCGCTCTCACTCGTGCGTCCGAGTCTGAACGTGACACGGCTCCTCACGATCTGCGGCCTCATCGACGCCTTCACGATCGAGTAGCCAACCTCCGCAATGACGCTGACGAACCGCACGTACCTCGATGGCGCCGCAGCGCCGTTCGGCCCACGAGACGCTCCGGCTACGTCTGCATCCGATCTGCCATAGTGCGGCACCGAACCGGCGATATACGTACCATCCGCGCTCTCTGCGGGCCATCGGCGTGGCACGATCTCGGCCGATGGCGAAAGGTGGATGCCTTCGCAGCACGTAGTGTTGCGAAGGCACTCTCGGTACGGCATGGCCAACCCGTGAGCGCTCTTGGTCGGGCGGCGAGCAGAAGTAACGTCGTCCGACTGGTGACTTGTCACCCCGAACATGGACCGCTGGATTGGAGTCGCTGTGATGAAGAAGGTTCTCGCCCGTCTCATGCGATTGCTTGACGCCCCCTGGGTGACAAGGCGGAGAAGAAATCGGGACCTGCTACCTGAGCAGACCCAGCGCGACATCGAGTACTACAACTCTCGGGGTGGTCTCTAGCCGACCATGATGTGGATCACCCGTATAACCGGCTGGGAGGATGGGTTGAGTGCGCTGGACCCAGGGTTCCTCGATCTTGGTCGGGGTTGTTCCTCTAGGTTCGGTTGAGTTCCTGGCCTGGTCTGACTCCATAACCGGCTGACAGTTTCGGCTTGTCTTTCGAACGACCAGTCGGCCTTGCCCAGGAACGGCACCCACCGGTCGGGTGGGGGCCATTTGGCGTCTGTTGAAGCCAGCCGCCGGAGCCCTGGTCCACCGTCCCGGCAGGTGTCGTGCCATCCACAACACCTATGCGAAAGGGATGGCCATGACCATCGTAGAGAACACCAAGCAGACCCTCGTCGTGACCGGCGGGATCGACACCCACGCCGACTTCCACGTCGCTGCTGCGATCGACCACAACGGCGGCGTCCTCGGAGTCGAAACCTTCGAGACCACCACCGCCGGATACCGACGGTTGATCGGCTGGCTCGCCGAGTTCGGCGTAGTCGACAAGGTCGGTGTCGAGGGCACCGGATCCTATGGCGCCGGCATCACCCGTCATCTCACCGCTCAAGGCGTCACAGTGATCGAGGTCGACCGGCCCAACCGTCAAGCACGACACCGAGCCGGCAAGTCTGATGCTGTCGACGCGATCGCAGCCGCCCGTGCCGCTCTGTCGGGAACCGCGACCGGCCGACCCAAAAGTCGTGACGGCAGCATCGAAGCGGTTCGTGTGTTGACGGTCGCTCGACGCTCGGCCGCAACGGAATGGATTCAGATCATCAACCAGATGCGGCACCTGTGTTTCACCGCGCCAGAGGAAATCCGTCGCCGCTTCGCTGACCTGTCGCCGATCGTGCTGATCCGTACTGCTGCTGGGTTGCGGCCCCGCGCAAGCAGCGATGTTGTGCGTTACACGACGTTGATGACTCTGCGTGAGCTTGGTCAACGAGGGTTGTTCCTTCATGAACAGAAGAAGCGTCTCAACCGACAGATGAGGCCACTGATCCGCGCAGCAGCACCAGATCTGCTCGCCGTGTTCGGTGTCGGCTTCGATGTCGCTGCCACGCTCCTGATCGCTGCTGGCGACAACCCTGATCGGATCCGGTCCGAAGCGGCGTGGGCTCACCTGTGTGGTGTCGCCCCGATCTCTGCGTCGTCGGGCAAGACGCAGCGGCATCGTCTGAATCGTGGTGGGAACCGGCAAGCGAACTCGGCGATCTATCGGGTCATGATGACTCGAATGTCGCACGACGACGCGACTCGGGCGTACATCATTCGCCGGACCGCCGAGGGGAAGACGATGGGTGAGATCGCACGGATGCTCAAGCGCTACACCGCACGCGAGATCTACAAGGCATTACCTGCCACCATCGGCTGAACTCTGGCGGGGCCGCTTTGGCGGGCTGGCCCGTCCGAACCGGCTCACACTCCGCGAAGGAGTCGTGCATCAATCGATCTGCCGCCCGGCAACCACACTGACGCGCCCCGCCTCTTGGTGAACGTGGCTTTCTACGAGCTTGACCCCGACAACGGGTGTCTCATCCCAGTCGTGCCCGAACACCAACCACTGCCACGAAACATCTCCGCTGAGCCTTGCTTCGACGCGCCCGAGGACAGCCGGAAAACCCTTCACACCGTGCCGGGCCGTACTCGAGCCGGGAGCACGCTATAAACCCTTGACATCCCTACGAGCTTCGTTCGGGGACGCTCGCGGCCCTCGGATCGTGAGTGGTAGGGAACACGCCCGGTAGCGGGCCTCGGGACTGCCGATCTCCCAGCGGCACCAGGCCGGTTCACGTGCCAGCAACCCGGACCAGTTGGCCGGCTCTGCAGCGTCGCCATCGTGGCCCGAGCGCGCTGATCCGGTCTTCGGGCCGGGTGCATTCTGCCGGTTCATGCTCGGGTGGCGGTCGTCGCCGTTGACAGTTCTTGTGGCCGGGAGTGCCCAGTTACGCGCGGGCCAGCTGCGCGAGTCGACCGAAAGCGAACAAAGCAGGAGGCAGTTGAGACGGCCCTACGCGAGGGCCAGCGGTTCGATCTGATCGAGCGTTCCGGCGAGGCGATCTCGTTCGACCTCGAGTTCGTAGCGGCTCTGAAGATTCAGCCAGAACCGCTCGCTGGTGCCGAAGTACCGGGCGAGGCGCAGTGCAGTGTCGGCTGTGATCCCGCGTTTGCCGTGCACGATCTCGTTGATCCGGCGCGGCGGCACACCGATTGCCACCGCGACGCGGTGTTGGGTGACACCGAGCGGCTCGAGGTAGTCGAGCATCAGGATCTCACCAGGGTGGATGGGTTCCATGGTGGGTGTGGTCATGTCATCTTCTCTCAGTGGTAGTCCACGATCTCGATGTCTTCGGGTCCGGCTTTCGTCCATCGAAAACAGATGCGCCACTGGTCGTTGATTCGGATGCTGTAGGTGTTTGCTCGGTCGCCTTTGAGTTTTTCGAGACGGTTGCCGGGCGGAACTCGGAGATCGCTGATCTCGTCTGCGGCGTCGAGGATGAGCAGCTTTCGAAGGGCGGCGCGTTGGGTGGGTTGGTCGAGGCGTTTCGATCGTTGTCGGCGCCATACGCGCTCGGCGTCTTTGTCACGAAACGACTGCAACATCTCGTGATGATAACGTAGTGCGTTATGAACGGCAAGCGTCATGGCGGGTCGTTCCCGGGTTGGCCGATCTGGGCCGCCTGGGTGTGTCACCCAGGGTCAGAGGTGTTGCCCGCATATCCGGCGAGTGCGTGGCCACCGCGTCCTATACCGCGCAGTCGATATCCAGATGTGCCATGCCCGGAATGTGCCTGATTGATACTGGTGGGAGAGGATGCGGTGGTTCCGTAGCTTCTGAGGGATCCGGCTGGCAAGGCTCTTCAAGTGCCTGCCACCGTTTCGGTTGGCTTTCGAACGAACCGTCTTCTGACCGGTCCCCTTGCCGTGGTGTGGCTCGAAAGAGGCGCGAGCACATCAACCCAAATCAGGAGTGCCCACCCCGGTTTCACCATCAACCCAGGAAGGCAATCCGTCATGACCATGATCGGTATCGATCCACACAAAGCGACTCACACCGCAGTCGCGATCGACGACAGCGAGAACGTTCTCGCCGAACTCCAGATCCGGGCCTCGATGACCCAGGCCGACAAGCTCCGCGAATGGGCCGACAGCTTCGACAAACGTCAATGGGCGATCGAGTCAGCGAACGGACTCGACTACCTCGTCGCCCAACAACTCGTCGCTGCCGGCGAGACCGTGTTCGACTTCACGCACTGTTGCTCGAGCTCGAAGCGGGCGGAATCGGCTCGGAGATCACTGTGACGAGGATCCATTTCGGCCATGCACCCCGGGCTGCATGTCGTTGAGCCGCACCGAACACCGGACGAGCCATCGGGCCATCTCGCCGGCTCGATCGAGCTCACCACGAAGCTCGAAACCCTCGGTTCTCAGCCAACAGCGCAGATCGCCAGGTGGCTTGGGTGCTCCGGCACGCACCATGAATGGCGTGAGGGCGACAAGCGACTCGACGGCCGATCGGCGCGAGTTGCCGGACCATCCTGGCCACTTCAGCTGCAACCATGGGCGGCTCCACGTCCACCACGTCTCGCCACTCGATACCCACTCCGCCGGCATGCCCGATTCGAAGTCGAACAGCTGCCCGGCCATCACAGCGGTCTGCAACTGTGCTCGCAGTCGTTCGGCTTCCGACTTGGTCTTGAACGACCGCATCCGATCCCGACCGTCGACTCGCCAACGCACGAAATATCGACGTTTCTCCTTCGGCGCGCCCTTCTCTGGCAGCCCGAGCCCGAACACCTGCACCTTCTGGGGCGTCATGACCGAATCTCGAAAAGACTGGTAAATACGCCCCTAGGGCGCCTTCACCGGCCCTCGCACCCCATTACCA
>JBBQUN010000346.1:0-4458 GCA_038212405.1 Acidimicrobiales bacterium
TTCGGTGTTGAACGCATCGGGATCGACGGCCGGTGAACGATCGGGCACCGGGATCACTGGTTCGTTGATGGTGCCATCGGAGCGAAGAGTCACACGACGCCTTGGTGTGTCGGAACGTCGACGGGCAATGAGAAAGCGCGCGTCGCCGACGTCGATGACCGAGGAGCCAACGAGCGTCGGCGCCACAGCGAGAACTCCGTCGAGTCGTACTGTGCGATCTCTGGGCGTGAGCGTCACCATGCCGAACGGATCGAGCTGGAGTTCGAAACCGACGTGGTCTGGCGAGGTGCCGATCTGCGTGCGACCGACAGCGAGAGGGAATGAGCGGCCTGCGGTTACCCCCGAGATCTGTCGAAGCTCGAGTGGGCTGGGGCCGGGCCGGGTAACGAGTTCGGGACCGGCGCCGAGATCGGGCAATCGATCCAGCTCGATCCCGAGCGGCACGGTTGCTCGAGATGGAGGGATCCGGTCAGTCATCGAAGTCTTCTTCGACCGAATGAACTTTTTCCTTGAGCAAACTCCCTCGAAAGTGCTCGAGCTGTAGCCGATAGCCCCTGACGAAGGACCGTTGTTCATCACTGCGAAGGAGGCTTGCGAATCGCGACGTCAGGCAGGGCGACGGGCACCGAGTTGCGCTGACTCGCATGCGTCGCGCTGCCAGCAGCCAACGAGGTGATCGTTCACGATGCCCATTGCTTGCATTGCGGCGTACGCGGTCGTCGGTCCAACGAACGAGAAACCGCGCTTCTTCAGGTCCTTCGCCAGGGCGACCGATGCGGGCGTGGTCGCAGCAACGTTCGCCATCGTCGATGGCCGATGGCGAACGTCAGGCTGGTAGGACCACATCAGTTCCTGCAGCTCTTCTCCATCGGCTTCCATGGCGAGAAGCACATTGGCGTTGTTGATCGCTGATCGGATCTTGCCTCGGTGGCGAACGATGCCCGCATCGCCCAGAAGGCGATCGATATCGTCGTCGCCGAAATCGGCGACGATCGTGGGATCGAACCCGGCGAATGCTCGGCGGAAATTCTCCCGTTTTCGCAAGATCGTCAGCCAGGACAATCCCGACTGAAAGCCCTCGAGGCAGAGTTTTTCGAAGAGCACGGTCCGATCGAGGACTGGTCGCCCCCACTCATGGTCGTGGTAGTCGAGGTAGTCAGGGGTCGACGTCGCCCAACCGCAGCGGGAATTGCCGTCGGCACCAACCACGAGATCCATCTCCCTGAGACTATCGAGTTGTTCGGTACCAAAACCGGTGCCCGTTTGCCCTGTTCAGAGCCTCGTGTTGCACAGAACTTGACCGGTGGGTCAAGATTATGGTCATGGATCTCGACTACCCACAAGAAGCCGAAACGTTCCGCGGAGAAATCCGTGCCTGGTTGGAGACCAACCTTCCGGTCGGCTGGACCGACGACGACTTCGAGATGGACGACGAGGAGCGAGAAGCCTTCGTCGTCGAATGGACACAAAAGCTCTTTCAGGGGGGATGGATCTGCGCATCGTGGCCGAAGGAATACGGGGGCAAAGGTCTGAGCACGATGGAATCGGTGGTGCTCTCCGAGGAGTTCGCTCGAGTCGGTGCACCGATGCGAGGCGATTTCTTCGGCGACACCCTGGTAGGGCCGACCATCCTCCAGTGGGGGACCGAGGAGCAGAAGAAAGAGTTCTTGCCGGGTATTCTCGAGGGCAAGATCGCATGGTGCCAGGGCTTCTCCGAGCCCGAAGCGGGGTCCGACCTCGCAGCATTGCAGTGCAAGGCCGAACTCGATGGCGACGAGTGGGTCATCAACGGTCAGAAGGTCTGGACCACTCGGGCCCAGCACGCCGACTATGTCTTCCTCTTGGCCCGCACCGACCAGACGGTCTCCAAGCACGCCGGTATTTCGTATCTGCTCGTACCAATGGACCAGCCGGGTGTCGAGGTCCGGCCGATCAATCAGGTCGACGGCTCCCAGGAATTCAACGAGGTCTTCTTCACCGATGCCAAGTGCGCAAAGGACAACGTCGTCGGCGGCGTGAACAACGGCTGGAAGGTCGCAATGACCACGCTGGGCTTCGAGCGCGGGACGAGCGCCACCACCGGCTACCGCCGCTTCGAGACCGAGCTCGACTCGATCATCGACACGGCTCGTGTGAACGGCAAGATCGATGACCCGGTGGTTCGACAGCGCATCGCTGCTGCCCACACCAAGGTGACGATCATGAAGGTCAACGGGCTGCGCTCGTTGTCGGCAACGTTGCACAAGAGGAAGGACCTTGGTGTTGCGGCCATCGGGGCAACGAACAAGATGTTCTGGTCGGAGTACCACCGCGACGTCATGGAGCTGTGGACCCACGTTGCCGGCATGGACTCGCTCGTCCTCGACGGCATCTACGATGCCGACAGCTCGAACCCCAACCGCCAGCGGGGCAAGGCGAGCTACCCGGTCAATGCCATGCAGGCCGCGTTCTTCTTCAGCCGGTCAGAAACGATTTGGGGCGGCACTGCCGAGGTGCAGCGCAACATCGTCGGCGAACGAGTCCTCGGTTTGCCCAAGGAGCCAAAGGGCAAGGAGTAGATGCCCGAGACGGGGTTGGTCGAGACGGGGTTCATCGAAGCGGTCCATCGCAGCGCCGGTCATTCGTTTTCGAAGCCGAGCGTGGCGAGGGTCGAACTCATTGCTGGTATCGGCGTTGTAGGCGACTCCCATGCCGGGGCGAGGGTCAAACACCGATCACGGGTCGCCATCGACCCCGACCAACCCAATCTGCGGCAGGTGCATCTGCTGCCCGCCGAGCTGTTCGACGAACTCGAGGCGTACGGACATGTGGTCAGGCCGGGTGAACTCGGCGAGAATCTGACGACTCGGGGTGTCGATCTTCTCGGGATCGGTACCGGCTCGACGCTGCGAGTAGGGGACGATGTGATCCTCGTCGTCACCGGACTCCGCAATCCCTGTGGCCAGATCGAAGCGTTCCAGCCCGGGCTCCTCGATCGTCTGCGAGTGCGAGACTCGGCCGGGGGCATCGTCCGCAAGGCCGGCGTGATGGCCGTCGTTGTTCGAGGCGGCGTGGTGAGCGACGGCGATCGGGTCGAGTGGGTCGCCCCACCCGGAAAGCACATACCGCTGGAGCCCGTCTGAGGGTGGTGCAAGAATCCCCGAATGGGGAACGCAAACGAGCACGAGTCGAATGAGCCAGCCAAGACGTCGGAGCTCATCGCAACGACAATGATCGAAGCGAACGGCTGGCGATTCACCGCCGACGTTGCCGGTGACCGAGAGGGGGAGCTCGTGCTCTTCCTCCACGGATTTCCTCAGACTCGTCACGCGTGGCGAGCTGAGCTGCAAACGGTGGCGAGTGCGGGATTCCTGGCGTGCGCGCCCGATCAACGAGGCTATTCGCCGGGGGCTCGGCCGCCATCAGTCGATGACTACCGGGTCGAGCTGCTCGTCGATGACGTGCTCGCCATTGCCGATGCACTTGGTGCTCATCGCTTTCACTTGGTCGGCCATGACTGGGGCGGCCAAATCGCTTGGGTCACCGCAGCGTTGCATCCCGAGCGGGTTGCTTCCCTTGCCGTCTTGTCGCGGCCCCATCCGGCGGCCTTTGCCCGGGCGATGAAGAGCGACGCCGCACAGAGCGAGCGTTCGGGCCATCACCGCAGCTTTCAGCGAGCCGAAGCAACCGACGAGCTCCTTGCCAACGATGCAGCGTCACTTCGATCGCTCTACGAGCGTTCCGGTGTTCCCGCCGCTGATGCTGATGCCTACCTGTCAACGCTGCGGGATCACTCCGCACTCGACGCTGCCATCAACTGGTACCGAGCAGCCGGGGGATCACTGATCCCGGCCAAAGCGGTACCGGCCGTCTCGATGCCAACGTTGTATGTGTGGGGCGACGCCGACAGCACGGTCGGGCAGTTGGCTGCAGAGGCAACGGCCAGCGTGGTCGATGGTTCCTACCGCTTCGTTGCGTTGGCCGGTGTTGGCCACTTCATCACCGATCAGGCACCTTCGGCCTTTCCTCCGCTGTTGATCGAGCATCTGAGCACCGTTCGCCTCTGAAGCCCACGGGCGCTGAGATCCGCGCTCTGAGGTTCACTCGTTTCGCTTGCCGAGTGCCCCACGATCGAACAGAGGCTGCGGTAGCGTTCAGTTCGCCATGAATCGCCCAAACAATGGCCCCTCTGGGTCTATCCCGCCTGGAGCGTCCGCTCCTCCAGCTGCTGCCGCCTCACGGCGATCGGTCCAACGTCCGGTCAGGAGCTGGTTCGAACGCGGCGTTCTCGCCCTCGGCGTCGTCGGCATCACCACGAGCCTGACCGGTGCCGGTGTCATGGCCTGGGGTCTCGACAAGTACGAGAACATCGGCAGTGTCCAGATCGGCAGTGTCGAGGCGGCAGAGGCCGGCGAACCGTCCAACTGGCTACTCGTTGGTACCGACTCGCGCGAAGGGATCGACCCGAACGATCCCCGT
>JBBQUN010000347.1:0-4413 GCA_038212405.1 Acidimicrobiales bacterium
GTGCCAGGGCATCGAAGACGCGGCGGTGCTCGACCGCCTGTTGTCGAAAGCGAGCGTCAGCAACGTGCCGATCGTCCTTGACCGCTACGAGCAACTGCGCCAGCCCCGAGCTGCGGAGATCCAACGGCGCTCTCGTCAGAACGCAACGCTCTACCACCTCCCCGATGGTGCTGAGCAACAGTCCCGAGACGCCCACTATGGCGGACTCGGGGTGAACGACGGTGCCGATGCGTTCGACTGGCTCTATGGCTACGACGCGCTGACGGTCCCGCTCGACCCGATCTGAGTGTGGTCCTCGAGACTCGCTGAACGTAGCGGTCGGCCTGATCAAGGTTCGTTGCAGGCCAATCAGATCCCGCTACCGAGGGGCGTCGACGGACTCGACGACGAAGCATGCGGTGGTTGCGGTGCTACCGCCGATGTTCAGCGTTGCCGCTCGGCGGGCGCCGTCGATCTGGTAGTCGCCTGCGGTCGCCGACACCTGCTTGGTCGCGTCGAGCAACATGCGCGCGCCGGTGGCGCCGACCGGATGGCCACCGCCGATGAGACCACCCGAAGGATTGACCGGGATCCGACCGTCTCGTTCCAGATCGCCGTTCTCGATGGCCTTCCAGCTCTCACCGGGCGCGGTGATGCCGAAGTGATCGATCGCCATGTACTCCGACGGGGTCATGCAATCGTGGGTCTCGATGAGGTCGAGGTCGTCGACTCCTTCGATGCCCGAGCGAGCGAAGGCGTCGGTGATGGCCCGGCGGACATGGGGCATGACGAACGGTTCGTTGGCCGAATGCTGCATCTTCTCTTCGAGACCGAGACCGACCGTGGTGTGACCCCAGCCAGCGATGCGGGCTCGGCCCGTACGTCCACGTTCTGCCAACCACCGATCCGACACGAGGACGATCCCGGCGCCGCCGTCGGTGATCTGGGTGCAGTCGTTGCGTCGAAGTCGCCCGTGAACGACGGGGTTGACGTGGTCGTCGGTGCCGAAGCTGTCGGAGCTGAGCTGCCACGCCCGGGTTTGGGCGTTCGGGTTGGCCTTGGCGTTCATCAGGTTGAGCTGGCCGATGGCTCGCAGGTGCTCGTCGTCGATGCCGTAACGGGCGTCGTATTCCGCTGCGACGCGATCGAACGCATAGGGCCAGAAGAACTCGATGCCTTCGGTCTCGTGGCCGACCCATGCTGCAGCGGTTTGCACACTGGCCGCCTGGGCGCCGGGCATGTTGCGTTCCTGCTCGGCCCCGAGGACCAGGACACAGTCATAACGACCGGATTCGATCTCGGCCATGGCCGAAAGCGCTGCCATCGACGCCGACGCGCAGGCGGCTTCGTGGCGCATCGAGGGGACACCCCACAGCTCGGGGATCACCGACGCCGGCATGGCTCCGAGGTGGCCTTGTCCGGTGTAGAGCTGGCCGAAGGCGTTGCCGACGTGGATGCTCTCGATGTCACCGGGCTCGATGCCCGCATCAGTCAGGGTTCCTTCGATCGATTCCCGCACCAGGTCGGCCATTCCCTGGCCTGCCTTGGCGATGTTGGTCGAGAAGTCGGTTTGGAATCCTCCGAGGATCGTGACGCTGCTGCCTTGCCTCGCTGTCGACGTGGTGGTCATGAGTGGCTCCCTGGATGCTGTGAGCGGTCGAGTGCGGCTCATCGTTGTTGGACGCCCGACAGCCTCGCACAGTTGAGGGGGGACAGCAGAGTGAGCGCTTGACCAGGCGGCGCTGGCAACGAGGTGCGAGCATCATCGGGGCAGAAGTGGATGCTTGCTTCGACTCGCTGTCGAGCGACGGAGACATCGATACCCGGGGATAGAAGACAAGCGTCTGGGTCAAGGCCGTGAAACCAGATGGCTGATCGAACGTCGCATTCCCGAGCCGTGCAGGCTCAGGAACAGATCTCGATAGCCACCGATCAGCGCATCAGCGGGAGTCAGCACTCGTTGGCCACCGGTCAGCCCGTAGGTCACCGCGGTCGTTTCGGGAGTGAAGGTGCCGAAGAGCCGGTCCCAGATGATCAGCATCGATCCGAAGTTCTTGTCCAGGTACTCCTCGTTCGATCCGTGATGGACCCGGTGGGCGGACGGCGTCACGAAGATGAGATCCAGCACGGACTGACGTCGCATGAGTTCGGTGTGTTGGAACTGACCGGCGATGAGCACGAGGGCCCCCATGGCGGCGAAGGCGAGCGGATGGAATCCGAGCAGGGGAGCCCAGAGGCCAAGGATGGGTTTGTAGAGCGACTCCATCCACGGCATGCGCACCGCGGTGGTGAAGGTGAACTCCTCGGACGAGTGGTGGATCATGTGTGACGACCACAGAATCTTCACCCGGTGTTCAGCCCAGTGGATCCAGTAGTAGGCGAAGTCGCGGCAGACGAAGACCGCGAGCCAGACCATCGGGTTCGTCGCTTCGAGATCGAACAATCGATGGTGGTCATACACATACATCGCGACGGCGAACGCGATGGCCTTCGACACGATTCCCTTCGCGACGATGTACGAGACGCCTGCGATGATCGAGGTCATCGAGCCCCGAAGGTCGATGGCTCGACCACGCCACCGACGCACCAGCAAGTCCCCGAACACCGTGATGATGACCGAACCGAACAGCAGAACGACAGCATGGTCGATCAGCCAGGCGAGGAGGGAGGAGGGTGCGGTCGATGACATGCTCTCATCGTCGACGCTTCGACTCGTGTTCCGCATAGGGGTCAACCCCCAAACCTCCGTGGGGGCAGCCCACGTGTTGCCGCTTGGGATCGGTCGCTCCCTCCGAGCTACGTTCTGTCGATGGGCACAACGATCGACTCGCAGTTGCTGTCAGGCGACCAGAAGGACTTCTACGGTCGCACTGGCTACCTGCAGCTGCCGGGATTCGTTGACCAGCAATGGTTGTCCGAGCTGAGGACTGTTTCGGAAGAGTTCGTCGAGATGAGCCGCGGGATCACCGAGTCGAACAAGATCCTCGATGTCGAGCCCAGCCACAGTGCCGAACGGCCCAAGCTGCGACGGTTGAACTCGCCGGTCGACAACCATGACACCTTCCGCCGATTCACTCTCGAGGGGCCGCCGGCTCAACTTGCCGTGGAATTGCTCGGCGGCCCGGTGCGCTATCACCATTCGAAGCTCAATTACAAGTGGTCCGACGGCGGCGAAGAGGTGAAGTGGCATCAGGACATCCAGTTCTGGCCCCACACCGATTTCTCACCGCTGACGATTGGTGTGTACCTCGACGATGTCGACGACGAGATGGGCCCAATGGGTGTACTCCCGGGCAGTCACACCGGTCGGCTGTATGACCTCTACGATGCCGACGGCTCGTGGTCCGGTGCCATCGCCGACAGCGACCTGGCCTCGATCGACATATCGGAGATGGTCTGGTTGCAGGGCCCGGCCGGGTCGATCACGGTGCACAACTGCTGCATGGTTCACGGGTCGCTACCAAATGCTTCGCCTCGGCCCCGACCGCTCTTGCTGCAAACGTATTCCGCAATCGAGTCGTACCCGGTGGCTGGTATCGGTGCCAATGGGGTGACGGGTCGGGCAAGCGGTGTGGTCATCGGGGGCTCGGCAACCCAGTTGCTCGAAGTCGAGGGTCGGCAGATGCACGGTGCGCCCGACTGGTCGAAGCAGGGAGCACCAACCATTTTCGGTTCCCAACAAAAGGATTGAGAACCGACTCGTGATCGGCTGAGCAAGTCCGTTCGTCGCCGACAGGGCGCACCGCTACGATCCCACTGATGTTGCCCGAAGGTGATGACCGAGTGCGCCTTGCCGATCGGCTGGCAGCAGCGCTTCGGCAAGCAGGGGCCGATACCCTTTTTGGACTCCCAGGAGGAGGGCCAAACCTCGATGTCGTTGGCGCCGCCCTGGCCGAGGGAATGCGATTCGTCCTGGCTCATGGTGAGACGGCTTCGGCGATCATGGCATCGACATACGGTCGCGTCAGCAACCAACCCGGCGCTGTTGTCGTCACCCGCGGTCCAGGTGCCGCATCGGTTGCCAACGGCGCGGCCCAGGCAACGCTCGACCGGTTTCCACTCGTGGTCATCACCGACACCGTGCCGTCGAGCCAAGTCGAACGGACCCCTCATCAGCGCGTCGACCAGCGGGCGATGATGGAGCCCTTGACGCTCACGTCGGTCACACTCTCCGATCGAACGACGAACGACGACCTGGAGCGTCTGGTTGCCGAAGCGATGTCGTGGCCGTCGGGCGCCATCCACTTCGACTTCGACCCATCGGCCACGGTCGTTTCGGACGTGCCTGTTGCGGCAACAAACCCGAGCGTCGAACCGCTGGTGGTCGATCAGGCGCGGGCGGCAATTGCGGCGGCGCGCCGCCCCTTGGTGTTGGTGGGTTTCGAAGCGGCGCTTTGGGGCACCGATCTCCACTCCGCACTCGAGCGGTTTGGT
>JBBQUN010000348.1:0-4357 GCA_038212405.1 Acidimicrobiales bacterium
GAGGTTGGCCATAGCCTCGTTGGGTGATCTTGATCGATGCCGATGCCGTGACCATGTCTCGCCCCGACCGCGACCTGTTTCGTGATGTTTCGGTCACGGTCCGAACCGGCGATCGACTCGGCGTCGTTGGTATCAACGGGACCGGAAAGTCGACCCTGCTGCGGGTACTGGCCGGACGCCAAGAGCCCGAGGGCGGCACCATCACGTTTGGCCGAGACGTACGAGTCGTCATGCTCGACCAGGATGCGCCCTTGCCCAAGGGTCGGGTCCTCGACGCAGTGATGGAAGCGCAGGGTGTCGAGCAATGGGAGGCCGAATCAGTGCTCACCAAGCTCGGTATGGGCGAGCATTTCGACCGCGCCACGAACGAGTTGTCGGGTGGCGAAATCAAGCGCGTCAGTCTGGCCAAGGCGCTGGTGACCCCGAGCGATCTGCTCATCCTCGATGAGCCGACCAACCACCTCGACCTCGACGGGATCGAGTGGCTCGAAGACTGGCTGTCGGCCTATCGAGGTGCGCTGCTGCTCGTCACCCACGATCGCCACGTGCTCGACCGTGTCAGTACTCGCATGCTCGAGCTCGACCGGGGCTCGGCCTTCGTGCACGAGGGCAACTATGCCGACTACCTCGAATCCAAGAGCGAACGGGCCGACGCAGCAGCAACCGCTGACACCATTCGACGCAACCTCGCCCGCAGCGAGCTCGAATGGCTTCGTCGGGGAGCGAAAGCGCGCTCATCGAAGCCCAAGTATCGAGTCGAAGCGGCAAAGGCGCTGATCGCTCAGAAACTCGAAGGCCCGGCACGGCCATCACAACTGCACATGGAATTCGGGATGCCACGACTCGGTGACGTGGTGATCGAACTCGAAGACGTCACCGCCGTTGCCCCTGATGGACGCACCCTGTTCGACAAGATCGAACTGCGTCTCGATCCGCGCGAGCGACTCGGCATCGTTGGCCCCAACGGTGCGGGGAAGACCACCATGCTCGACTTCATGGCCAAGCGCCGGACGCCGTTGAGCGGTTCGGTGAACTGGGGCACGACCGTGCAATTGGGGTACTACACCCAGCAGAGCGAGGAGCTCGATCCCAACGCTCGGGTGCGAGAAGTCATCGCCGGCCCAAATCGTCAACCAGACTGGACCGACGCCCGTCTGCTCGAGTCGTTTTGGTTCGACTCCGACGCCCAATGGGCTGAAGTCCACACCCTTTCCGGTGGCGAGCGGCGGCGGCTGCAGCTCCTCACGATTCTGGCGTCGAAGCCAAACGTGTTGCTGCTCGACGAGCCGACGAACGACCTCGACCTCGAAACACTGCGAGCGCTCGAGGACTTTCTCGAGGACTGGCCCGGTGCCGTCGTGGTCGTCTCGCACGACCGTGCGTTCCTGGAGCGGGTGGTTGCCGATGCGCTGATCATCGATGGCGAGGGCAATGCCGGTCGGTACCCCGGTGGCTACAACGCGTGGGACGAGCACCGTCGCGCCACGGCCAAGACCGGCGGCGCAAAATCGAGCGGGGGCGGTCAGGCGGCCAAGAAGGTCGCGGGCGAGAGCGACAACGCGTCGAAGGGTGACACCCGGACCAAGGCCAAGACCGGCCGTTCGTCGAGCACGCTCGGCCACCTGATCCGCGAAACCGAAAAGGCGATTTCCCGTCTCGATCGTGCGAAGTCGAAGATCCAATCCGACCTCGAGGTGGCCGGTTCCGACCACGTCAAACTGGTCGAACTCGGGACAGCGCTGGCAAATGTCGAGTCGGAACTGGCCGAGCAGGAGGAGCGGTGGCTAGAACTCTCTGAGGAACGCGAGGGCAGCTGACCTCGCGCTGAGCCGAGGAGCAGTGCAATGTCGGAATTTGTTGAAGCGATGAGCCACGACGCGCCGGTCGCCATCGTCACTGGCGGCGGCCGAGGAATCGGGCGAGGTATCGCGCTCGGTCTGGCCGAAGACGGCTTCGACGTCGTCGTCACCTACCGCAAAGATGCCGATGCCGCGAACGAGGCAGTCGCCGAGATCGAGGCACTCGGCAGGCAAGCGCTGGCGGTTGCCGCCGACGTTTCGAAGGCCGAAGACAATGAGCACACGATCGCTGCCACCATCGAGCGCTTCGGTCGTCTCGACGCCTTGGTGTCCAACGGTGGCATCGCCAGTCGTGGCCTCGCAGTCGTCGACACGACGCCCGAGGAACTCCAGCGGGTCATGGCGACCCATGCCCTCGGTCCGCATCAGCTCTGCTCACTTGCCGTGCCGCACCTGCGTGAGGCCGCTGCCAAGCGGGGCCGAGGCGATGTCGTTGTCATCTCGTCAGTGGCAACGCTGGGCCACGCGGCCAACGG
Organism: Acidimicrobiales bacterium; assembly: GCA_038212405.1. Lineage (GTDB taxonomy): Bacteria > Actinomycetota > Acidimicrobiia > Acidimicrobiales > SZUA-35 > JBBQUN01. The sequence goes on from JBBQUN010000348.1 coordinate 2,336, forward strand.
CGCGCCGTATTCGATGGGCAAGGCGGCGCTCGAATCCCTCGCCTTCACCCTGGCCAAGGAGGAGCGGGCCCACGGCGTGCACGTCAATGTCGTTGCTCCCGGTCTCGTCGAAACCGATATGGGACGCAGACTGGTCAAGGGCGCGGCAGGGATCGACGACATCCACTCGTTGGACGCGAACATGCCATTCTCACGCATCTGCCAGCCCGAAGACATCGCCAATGCCGTTCGGTTCTTCCTGTCCGATCGAGCGTCCTACATCACGGGTGAGAAGATCAACGTCCATGGCGGCGGACAGGCCTGGAAGTGACCTTGCCAGCCAATGCCCCCGTTCAGCTCGAGATCTCACTGGAACGAATGCGCTCGCTCCAGGGCGTGAAGTGGGCGCGCGACGGTGCTGACTACTGGCCGGCGTGGGTCGCCGACACCGACATCACGCCCCCGGCGGTGGCAACGGCAGCAATCCAGCGGATCGCCCAGCAAAGCGACTTCGGGTACGGCCCTCGTCTCGGTGATGACCTGGGCGAAGCGTTCGCCTCGTTCACCGAACTCGAGCATGGGTGGCGCCCCGATGTCGGACGGCTCCAAACGTTCAGCAACGTCCTTCAGGCGATCGAGATGACACTGCATCTCCACACCAAACCTGGCGACGGGATCGTGCTGTTCACTCCGATCTACCCGCCCTTCATCGCAGGGGTGGAAAGCGGTGGGCGTCGAGTCGTTGATTGTCTCCTCGACGAAGCCGAAGGGTGGCGGCTGAACGTCGAGCGTCTCGAATCGGTCATCGATGAGACCACGTCCGCCATCTTGCTCTGCAACCCGCACAATCCAACGGGGCGTATCTTCGACCGGAGCGAGCTCGAAGCGATTGCCGCCGTTGCTGAACAGCACGATCTCCTCGTGATCTCCGACGAGGTGTGGTCGGGACTCGTCCACCCCGGCAAAGAACACCTGGCGTTCCCTCTCGTTTCAGAGGAAGCCGCCAACAGGACCGTCACGATCGGCAGCGCATCGAAGTCGTTCAACCTCGCCGGGGTGCGGTGTGCCATTGCCCACTTGGGGCATCCCGAGGTCGAAGCAGCGTACGCAGCGCTGCCGACGCACATCCTTGGCGGTTTGAATGTCTTTGGATCGGCGGCCACCCTCGCCGTCTGGACCGAAGGTCGGCCCTATCTCGACGCGGTGAGATCCCACATCACGATGATGCGTGATCACGTGGCCCGTCGAATCGCCAATGACCTGCCCGCGGTTCGTTGGCAGGTGCCCGAGTCGACCTATCTTGCCTGGCTCGACTTCCGCCACGCCGGTCTCGGTCCCGATCCCGCTGCCGTGCTCATGGAGCGAGGCAAGGTCGTGCTGTCGCCCGGACCGACCTTCGGCATCCACGGCACAGGATTCGCTCGATTGAACTTTGCGACATCGGTCCAGATCGTCGACACGATCCTCGACCGGATCGCAGAAACCATCGACGATGTCTCCAGCATGACCACCTGGTAGGGGAGCGGTCCCCACAGACTGGGTCCAACCCGGTCGGTACGTTCGGCTCACATGGAGTTGATCGTCGAGAACGACCATGGAGGAGCGGCCGTCCACGTCGAATTCGGCGCCGACCTCTCGTCCCATTCCCTGGCCGAACTGAGGGCAGCCCTCGGGTTGTCGGTCGACCCGAGCCGCGACGGGATTCCCTTGACCGATGTTGCCCTCCATCGGGCGATGGTGTTCAGCGAATCGTCGACGGTCGCCAGCCCGCATCTCGACGCTGGTTGGCGCCCGGACCATCGTGGCCGTTTCTCGGTCTTGCGACCGCCGTTGGTTGCGCCCCTCCGACCAGCCTCGCCCTCGATACCCGAACCCCCGGCTGCGCCAGAGCCGCCGCCACCGCTGCCATATGCCACGGTCGTGCCGATGCTGGCGTTGAGCGCCCTGATGGCAGTGATGTGGTCGCCGATGTTCGCCATCTTGAGTGCTGCTTCGGCGATGATCCCGCTGTCGCGAGCGCTCGGCCCTCGTGTGATGATGCGC
>JBBQUN010000349.1:0-4353 GCA_038212405.1 Acidimicrobiales bacterium
CTCACCAACATTCGCCTTCGTACCGGCGAGCACATGGTGATGTCGAAGGCGGTCGCTCCGCACACGCTGACCGCCATCGAAGTGGACTACGAGAATGTCGATCAGGTACGCAATGCTTCCGGCAAGGCATTCAAGGAGCAGGAGGGGTTCAGTCTCACCTACCTCCCGTTCATCTCCCGAGCCATCATCGATGCGCTCCGTGAATACCCGCATCTGAACGCCTCGGTCGGCGACGGCGAACTCATCGTCCACCAAGAGATCAACATGGCCATTGCGGTCGATCTCGATTTCCAAGGACTCCTTGCCCCTGTTGTTCGCCAAGCCGACGGCAAGCGATTGCGGGCCATCGCCCGTGACATCTCCGACGTCGCTCGTCGTGCTCGGTCAAAGCAGCTCTCGCCCGATGACCTCGCCGGCGGCACGTTCACGATCACCAATGCCGGCAGCTACGGAACGATGATGCAGTTCCCGATCATCAATCAGCCACAGGTCGCCATCATGTCGACCGACGCGATCAAGCGGAAGCCGGTCGTCATCGAGGACTCCTTCGGCAACGAGAGCATTGGCATCCACTCGGTCGGCATCCTGGCGATGGCCTGGGATCACCGTGCCATCGACGGCGCCTACGCCGCAGCGTTCCTGGCTCGTGTCTCGGAAATCATCGAGACTCGTGACTGGGCCGCAGAGCTGGCCTAGCGAGCATGGCCCTCGACCGAAAGCCGCTCAACATTCGGTGGCTCGGTCGCGTCCGCTACAACGAGGCACTCGATCTCCAGCAGCAGCTGGTCAGCGGTGATGCCGACCATCTGCTGCTGCTCGAGCATCCGCCGGTGTACACCCTTGGGGTACGCACCAAGCCTGAGCATCTCTTGGTCGATCCCACCGAGTACGGCGCAGAGGTGGTCACGGCAAATCGCGGCGGCGACGTCACCTTTCATGGTCCAGGTCAGCTCGTTGGCTACCCGATCCTGACGGTGCCCGGTCGTCGGGGCGGCGGAATGGCCGACACCGTCGCCTACGTTGCCAACGTCGAGCAAACCGTCATCGATGCCCTGGCCGAACTCGGCCTCGAGTCAGGTCGAATCGCCGGGTGTGCTGGGGTATGGATCGAGCCCGAGGGAGCGGCAGCGCGAAAGATCGCCGCCATCGGCGTTCGGTTGGTTCGCGGCCGATCGATGCATGGGTTCGCCCTCAACGTCGACGTCGACATGGAGTGGTTCGGCCACATCATTCCCTGTGGGATCGCTGACCGCGGTGTTACTTCTCTCGCTGCCGAGGGGATCGATGTGTCGATGAGCGAGGTGGCTGAGGTCGTCGGCCGCCACGCTGCGAACAATTTGGCCCCCGGTCGACCGTTCGAGCGCCACGATGTTGCCCATCGAGTGTCAGCCGCCGACCTTGCACCTTTCAGTCGCGGCGAGGGGCCTGGTGAAACGGTCAAACCTGAGCGTGCCGGTGTCCCGGTGCAACTCGGCCGCCGCCTCGACCAGGCTGGGGTCGACGAAGGGCTCGACGTCAGCACCCGCAAGCCTGAGTGGATGCGGGTGAAGCTGTCGACCGGCGAGAACTTCCGGCGTCTGTCGAAGGTTTCGCGCGATCTTGGTCTCGTCACTGTTTGCGAAGAGGCGGGGTGTCCCAATATCTCGGAGTGCTGGAACGAGGGGACCGCCACGTTCATGCTGCTTGGTGAACGATGCACCCGAGCGTGTGGCTTCTGCCTGGTCGACACCCAAAAGCCCGAAGCGGTCGATGCCGGTGAACCCGAGCGCATTGCGAGCGCGATCGCCGACCTCCAACTCGATTTCGCCGTGCTCACCATGGTGGCTCGCGATGACCTCGACGATGGCGGTGCGGCGATCGTCGCCGCGACCGTCCGAGCCATCCATGCTCGCACGCCCGGCGTCGGGGTCGAAGTGCTGATCTCGGATCTCAAGGGCTCGGCCGAAGACCTCGTAGTGGTGTGCGACGCTCATCCCGAGGTTCTCAATCACAACATCGAGACCGTCGCTCGCCTCCAGCGGGCGGTGCGTCCCTCCGCGGGGTATGGGCGAAGTCTTGGCTTGTTGGCTCGAGCGAAGCAGCGTGGTATGACCACCAAGTCGGGGATGATCCTGGGGATGGGCGAGACGCCGGCTGAGGTGCGGGCCACGCTCGTCGATCTGCATGCCGTTGGTGTCGACATCGTCACCATCGGGCAGTATCTGCGGCCGACAACGCACCATCTCCCGGTGCACCGCTGGTGGACGCCAGAGGAGTTCGCCGAGTTGAAGGTCTACGGGGAACAGGTGCTGGGGATACCGCACGTCGAGTCGAGCCCGTTGACCCGGTCGTCACATCATGCGGCAGCGGCAGCAGCAGCAGCTGGTGTGACAGCAGCAGCTGGTGTGACGGCAGCAGCTGGTGTGGCGCTCAGCTGATGAACGTGACGAATGCTTCGATTGGCATTCGTTCCGACCGTAGTGAGTTCACCGGTTCGTCGTGATCGGCGTGGCCGATCGCGACCCCGCAGAACAGCATTTCGTCATCGGGAGCACCGACGAACTCGCTGACCGTCGAAGGCCACGACGCCCACGCTTCCTGGGCGCAGGTGTCGAGCCCAGCTTCGGTGGCGAGCAGCATGAAGGTCTGCAGAAACATGCCGAGGTCGGCCCATTGAGGCGGCCCCATTTTTGCGTCGATGAAGCAGAAGATCGCAGCCGGTGCACCGAAGAATTCATAGTTACGGGCCAGGTGGGCGTAGCGCGAGGTCTTGTCGTCACGAGCAATCCCCATGGTTTCGTACATCGCTTCGCCGAGACTGAATCGGTTGGTGCGGTACGGATCCCACAGGTTGGGCGGGTAAACGTCGTATTGCGGTGTCTCTCGGTCGGCGGACGCGACCCTGGCGACGAGATCAGCAGTTGCTGCGCCGTTGACCACATAGATCCGCCACGGCTGCACATTGCCGCCTGACGGGGCGCGGGAGGCGGTTCGAAGCAGGTCGGCGATCTGTTGGTCGCTCACCGGAGTTGGAAGGAAGGCTCGAATCGAGGCGCGGCGATCAACCGCAGTAGTGACGTCCATCGCCAAGTCTTAGCAGAGGCGACTTCGCAGTGGCGTCTTTCCCGAGGCGTCTTTCCAGAGGGATTCGTACAACCCCCATCGTCGACGGTCAGCGGCGAACGAGCCGTCGGCGGATGTCAGTGGTTGAGCAGCGGGGCGAGCGCAACCCGCAGGTCGCTGACCAGATGGACGAATTCGCCGTCGGCTGCGTCAGGGATGATCGCGTCTTCGCCGAGGAGATGCAGGCAGGCAAGCAGGGTCGCGTAGTCGACGACCTCGGGGGCGTCATCGTCGCGGGCATTCCACGGCTCGTGGTGGAGCTCGACGATGCGAGCAACCAAGGGATCGATCTTCCAGAGCCGGAGCAGGTAGCCGCCGAGGGTGGCGTGATCGACCCCGGCAAAGGCACGTTCTCGCCAGGTGTGCTCGGACTCGTCGCTCCCCAGACGGTACAGGTCATAGGCGCTATCGGGGAACAGTACGAGCATGGCGACTTGGCCGATGTCGTGGAGGACCGCAGCCAGGAAGAGCCGGTCGTCCTCGCCGGCGACAGAGCGGGCGAGGTTGGCGAGTTCGATCGAATGCTGGTTCGCCTTCTCGACGAGGCGTCGTTGGTCAGGGCCGAGATTGCTTGCACCTTCGGTGGCCAGCACCACACCCGTTGTGCAGTTGAGGCCGAGGCGGGTCACCGCTTCACTGGCCGAACGAGCCGGTGAATTGAAGGCGAAGAAGGCTGAGTTCGCCATGTTGATCAATTGGGCGGTGATGCTGACGTCTTGCTCGAGCATCCGGCCGATGTCGTACAGGGAGGTGCCGCGCTGAGCTGCTTGGCGTAGGTCGGTGTAGAGACCGGGTCTCGAGGGCAGTCGGTCGAGTCGTTGCATGATGTGGGTGAGCGCCGCGGGGTTGTCGCTGGCAAGAACGGCGACGGCGCGTTCGCCGACTTCGAGCATGGTCGACGCCAAGCCCGGTAGCGCGACCACGTCATGACAAACCGACGAGACTTCCTCGGCACTGTTGGAGTCGCCGAGCGACACCACGGCGATCCGAGCAACGCCGGGCATGTGGGTACGAACCTTGGCGAGGAACTCAACGCCCTGGCGTACCGGGTTGCGGAAGTCGACCACCATCAGTTCGTACTTGGCGGACTTGAGTCGTTCGATGGCCTGCCGCAACGACAGGGCATGGTCGACATACCAGTCATCTCGATGTCCCGGCAGCTCGAGCGCGGGGAGCCCGCTTCCGCCTTCGGTTTGCACACTGAGAACTCGCACGAGTGGTGACCTCCTGTGGTGCAGCTTCGTCGTGAGC
>JBBQUN010000350.1:0-4336 GCA_038212405.1 Acidimicrobiales bacterium
CGGCAACAACGGTCATCCCCAGCGCGCTCGACCTGGTTCGCGGCAGATCCGGTAGGCCCACCCCGTAGGAACTCACCAAGAACGAAATGGCGAAGATCACGGTCCAGGGAAAGCGTGATGTTCCAAAGGGGTCGTACGAGCTGCTGGCCAGGGTCCAGGCATGCGCCAGCATGAAGAATCCGACGAGGGCGAGTGCTCCGAGGGGATAGACCGCTTTCATCGCACGTCGCATAGAGATCTATCGGCTTGTCATCCCTGATGCTGAACACTTCAGTACGACCTGACCTCAGGGCTCAGAATTCGAGTTCGAGGAGGCAAGCTCGTTCTGCCACACCAGAACTCGTCAAGCTCGTTCTGCCGTCCCGTTGAGGAGTGGGGCCAGGAATTGGCCGGTGTAGCTGCCGGAGACCGACGCAACATGTTCGGGGGTACCGGCGGCCACGATCTGGCCGCCACCCGATCCGCCTTCGGGACCGAGATCGATGATCCAGTCGGCGGTCTTGATGACGTCGAGGTTGTGCTCGATCACCAGCACCGTGTTGCCCTGATCGACGAGCCTCGACAACACGGTGAGCAACCGACGGATGTCTTCGAAGTGCAGACCCGTCGTCGGCTCATCGAGCAGATAGATCGTGTGCCCAGTCGAGCGTTTCGCCAGCTCAGAGGCAAGCTTGACTCGCTGGGCTTCGCCGCCTGACAGCGTCGGCGCCGACTGACCCAGGCGAACGTAGCCCAAGCCGACATCGACCAACGTTTGCAGGTGTCGAGCGATCGGCGGCTGGTTCGAAAAGAACTCGAGGCCATCGGCGATTGGCATGTCGAGCACTTCGGCGATGTTCTTGCCCTTGAACTGGATCTCGAGGGTGTCGCGGTTGTATCGATCGCCCTTGCAGATCTCACACGGAACATAGACATCGGGCAGGAAGTGCATTTCGATCTTGATCGTGCCATCGCCGGCGCAGGCCTCGCAGCGACCACCCGCCACGTTGAACGAGAACCGACCGGGAAGGTAGCCCCGCACTTTCGACTCGTTGGTTTGGGCGAACAGCTTGCGTACGTGATCGAACACACCGGTGTACGTGGCCGGGTTCGAACGGGGGGTGCGACCAATCGGTGACTGGTCGATATCGATCACCTTGTCGAGATGGTCGAGACCGCTCAGCGACGTATGAAGACCGGGCGGAATCTTCGACTTGTAGATCTTCTGCATCAGCGCCCGCAACAGGATCTGATTGATCAGCGTGGACTTGCCCGAACCCGACACGCCGGTGACCGCGACGAAGAGTCCGAGAGGGATCTCGACATCGAGATTGGCGAGGTTGTGCTCCCGGGCTCCGTTGATGACCAGGCGATCATCGCCAAGGGGGCGTCGTTTGTCGGGGATCGGGATCTTTCTCCGCCCCGACAGGTACTGGCCGGTGATCGACGCACGGCGCTTCTTGAGACCGGCCACGTTGCCGCTGTACACGACCCGTCCACCATGTTCACCAGCACCGGGACCGATGTCGACCACATGATCGGCGATGGCAATGGTTTCTTCGTCATGCTCGACCACCAGCACCGTGTTGCCAATGTCGCGGAGGCGCTTCAGCGTCTCGATCAGCTTGGCGTTGTCTCGCTGGTGGAGCCCGATCGATGGCTCGTCGAGCACGTAAAGCACGCCAACGAGCCCCGAACCGATCTGACTGGCCAACCGGATGCGCTGAGCTTCACCACCCGACAGCGTGGCAGCCGAACGGCCGAGACTCAGATAGTCGAGGCCGACATCGAGGAGGAACTGGAGCCGAGCATTGATCTCTTTGATCACTCGCTCGGCGATGAGGTAATCGCGATCGGAGAACTCGATTGCTTCGAGCACTCGGGCGGCTTCTCGGATCGACATGTGGGAAAGGTCAGCAACCGAGTAGCCACCGACCAAACACGCCAGCGAGAGCGGGTTCAGTCGCGACCCTTCGCATGCCGGACAATCGACTTCACGCATGAAGCCCTCGATCTGCTCACGCTGCGAATCGGATTCGGCCTCGGTGTGGCGTCGGCGCAGATACGGCAGGATGCCTTCGAAGTTGGCGTTGTACGTGCGCTCGCGGCCGTAGCGATTGCGATAGCGAACCGTGACCGTTTCCTTGCTGCCGCCGTTCAACAGGAGTGAGCGGTGCGCATCGGTCAGGAGTCGCCACGGCTTGTCGGTTGGAATCTTGTTGGCGGCACACACCGATTCGACCAAACGCCCGAAATAACGGCTCTTGCCGCCGCTCCACGGGCTGATTGCGCCCTCGTCGATCGTGAGATCGGGGTTGGGAATCACCAGTTCCCGATCGACTTCGTAGGTCGTGCCGAGACCGTCGCACGACGAGCACGCGCCGTAGGGCGAATTGAACGAGAAGTTCCGAGGAGCGAGCGCTTCGAAGCTCTTGCCATCGGACGGGCGCGAGAGATGCTGGGAGAAAATGAGCGTCTGCGGCTCGGCGTCCTCGGCATCGCGGCCGGGCACGATCTCGATCTCGGCGACACCCTCGGCGAGGCCGAGTGCCGTCTCCATCGAATCGGTGAGGCGACGATCGATGCCGTCACGCCGAACCAACCGATCGACGACGACCTTGATGTCGTGCTGTTCGTAGCGCTCGAGTTCGGGGAGCTCACCGCCGAGTTCGATCAGTTCGCCGTCGACGATCGCTCGAACGAAGCCCTGGCCCGCCAAATCGGTGAGCAGGGTGTCGTAGGTGCCTTTGCGACCACGCACCACCGGCGCCAAGACCTGGAAGCGGGTGCCGTCGGGAAGACGCAACACCTGATCGACGATTTGCTGCGGGGTCTGTCGAACCAGCTGTTCACCGGTCTCGGGATCGTGAGGGACACCAACCCTGGCGAACAACAAGCGCAGGTAGTCATAGACCTCGGTGACCGTGCCGACGGTCGAGCGAGGATTACGACTGGCCGACTTCTGATCGATCGAGATGGCGGGCGACAACCCCTCGATGAAGTCGACGTCGGGCTTGTCCATTTGGCCGAGGAACTGACGCGCGTACGCCGAGAGCGATTCGACGTAGCGCCGTTGGCCCTCGGCATAGATCGTGTCAAACGCAAGCGACGACTTTCCCGAGCCGGAGAGGCCGGTGAAGACAATGAGTTTGTCTCGGGGGAGGTCGATGTCGATGTCGGTCAGATTGTGTTCCCGGGCGCCCCGGATGACGATCTTGTTGCCCACCCGGAGAGGCTACCGGCCGACCAGGCTAGAACAGGTGTTCGGGCGACCAATTTGCCTTGGATGTCACCACTCGACGCGACGGATCCACTCTTGTTGGTCGACGACGATCCACTCCTCTGGCAATTCGACTGGGTTGAGGAAGTCGAAGATGACGATGCTCGTCTCGCTGTCGCCAACTGCTGCTGCGAACTCGGTGAGCTCCTCGGGGGCGACCTGGAAGAATCGTCGATCGATGTCGGACTCACCGAGGAGGCGTCCCATTCGAGCATCTGTGAGAACGACGATGTCGCCGGGAGCGCCGATCAGATCGAGCTCGACACGTGACTCGGCAAGCAGGTCCGTGGTCGTCTGGTGGAGATCACGCACGTAGAGCGCTATGCCGACGACAATGGTGAGGCTCGCGACAGCACCGGCAAGGAGCAGCGGTCGATACCTCGAGTTCGATCGGAGCCTCGCCACTTCGGGAGCGGCCACCAACATGAGCGGCGCCAGCAGCAAGGAGACGTAGCGGCCACCCCAGTCACCTCCGCCGGCAGCGGAGTATGACGTCATCACGATGGCGCCGAAGAAGAGGATGCTCGTTGCGGCAATCACGCCGACCAAACGATCGGCCGATCGCAAACAGGCGATGCCGACGACGAGGAGCGGCGCCGTCACCAGGAACGAGTAGGTAGAGCCAGCGCCGACGGCCGCAACGAAACAAAGACCGGCGCCACCGGCGATCCAGGGCCGCGCCACCGCATCGCGGCGACGCAGATGCAAGGCTTCGGCTACGAGCAGGCCAACGCCCACCACTCGAAGGATGCCAATGAGTCCGGCATCGTTCCCAATGAGCCATTTGGTGATCAGCGAGCTTCGAATCGTCAGATCGAACATCGCATCTGATGGGGCCGAGAGCCCGACGCCATTCGATGGCCCGAGAATACTGAGGCGCCAACGGGCCTCCAGTACGTACAGACCGATCGTGAAGACGCCGAGGCCGATGCCGAGCAAGGTCTCGCGCCACCAACGAGCGAGGAGCCCGTCGATCGCCAACGTGGCCCCCAGGAGCACGAAAAACAACAGCGCGTCCGACCGGAGCGCCACGGCTCCAATCGCGCCACCGCCAACGGCGGCCAGTGCCACGAGATC
>JBBQUN010000351.1:0-4304 GCA_038212405.1 Acidimicrobiales bacterium
GTCCGGCCAGACCAACGGGTTCGAACTGATCTGCGGGCCGGTTGGCCAAGCGCTCGAATTCACCAAAGCTGATGAAGAGGTTGACGAGCGCATAGCCCCCGATAGCAAGACGAAGCATCGCCAGTCGTTCTGGTGGTGCCGAGCTCAGGAGCCAATGGTCGAGACGTTGGATGGGGGCGAGCAGAGCATTCGAGCCGAGACGTTGGAACGCCGTCATCGAGGCACCTCGCATGCGGCATGAATGTCGCGCTCCTGGAGCGACGCTTCACCCTGGAGCCTCGCAATGGTGTCGTGGCGTTCGGTGGCGATCTCGATGCCGGCAAGCGAACGATCAACTCGCGATGCGATCTCGGTGCAGATGTCGTTGGCGTCACCCCGCCTGACGGCGTCGTTGAGGAATGACTGGGCAATCAACCGATCACGACTTCCAGCGATGGTCAAGGCCGACAGTGTCGTTCGGTTCCCCTGGGCGTCGATACCCGACGCAGTCACGAAGGCGCTGATGTTCGATCTGGTTCCCGAATACATGGGATAGGTCGACAGTGGCAGGCTGTCGTGGTTGCGTACCGCCGGCGATACGAGCGCAGCCACGATGGCCACAGTGGCGATTCTGCGGACCCATGCGCCGACGAGGCCGCAGCGAGGCTTCGCAGCGTCGGCAGGCAATGGGGTAGGCAGTCGCTGGGCCATTGGATCGACAATACCTCCCCGTTCCGAATCGGATGACCTGAACATATTATTCGAAAAAGGCATGTTGTAGATATTGTTTCAATCACTCGACAAGGAGATGGCATGCAGCGCTTCCGAAACATCTTGATCGTGCCGATCACGCAGGGAGTCGAGCCGCCGCCGCTCGCCGCATCGTCGATGCCTGTCATTGTCCGGTCTGAGGGTGGTGCACGCATGGGACCGAAAAGATCGTCTCGGACTCGGATCGACGACCGATTGTGCGCTGGCGGATTCGCGCTACTCGACGCCGGCGGTGAGTCCGCCGATCTCGTGCTCGTCCGTATGTCGTCGTGCCATGGCCGCCCGGACCGGGGCGTAATGTCCGGCGTCGACCTCGACCAAATGTGACAGTGCAGCAGCGGCCAACTCGCGCTGCACATCGGGTCGTCGTCCAGCAGCGAGGAGTGAGCAGCGAATGTCGTTGATGGTTCCAGAGGCGAGCGTGGCGCGAGCGACAAGCGGTTGCACGGGCCAGGGCCCGAGTCGTTCGATGATCGACAGCGCCGCCACGTCGGGGTCGAGCCGAGCCCGTGCCGTCCGCACGACCGAGTCGATCACGGCAGCGTCGAGTTCCCCATCGACCAGCAGATCGAGGGAACGATGGTGGCCGCCGGTGAACACGAGCTGAGCGAAGGAGTCGGGGTCGAAGCCCCGATCTCGGAGGGCAAAGCGAAGCGAGTGATGGCCGCTCAGACTGACATGGTCGTTGCAGCCAATGCGCAGGCCCCGCAGATCTTCGATCCTTCCGATGCCAGACCCAGGCTTGGTGAGAAGGTCCCCGAAATACACCGGCTGACCCTCAGCACCAGGATCATCCGGTACCCACGCAACCCCGACGAGTTGCATCGAGGGGTCGGGTTGCCGGGTGGCGAGGTCGACATACGAGGTCGAGCACACCCAACCCAGGTCAGCGGTGCCGTCTCGGAATGGATCGTCGCCCGGGGCAGGACCCGAACGCCGTTCGTCGACCGCGACGTCGGCTCCCACGATCGCACCGAAGATCTCGAACAGCGAGACCGGGAAGCCCGGCGTGAGATAGGACAGCAAACGCACGTCCGCAAGGTAACGCCTCTCAGCCCCTCCCGTCTTTGCCGCAGCAGCGGGACGAGTCTCGGCGATGAGTTGTCAGCCGAACTCGGGATCGAGCGCTCGAGGGGTGATGCGTCGGATGAGCGCTTCCTGGGTCATGGATGCGACGAGTGTTCCGTCGACTCGGTGGATCGTTCCTCGCACCAGGCCTCGCGAGTTCTGATTGCTCACGGAATGGAAGTCGAAGTACATCCACTCGTCGACTCGTACCGGACGATGGAACCACACTGCGTGATCGAGGCTGGCCGACATGGTCTCGGTGAAGGCGGACTGCCAGCGCTCTCCCAGCGTGGGTACCGCGGCAGCAGTGACGGCGCCCATGTCGGTGGCGTAGGTCAGAGCGCAGGCGTGGAGAAGTCGGTCGTCAGGAAGAGAGGATTTGGCCTTGACCCAGACTCGGCGGGTCGAGGTGTACACGCCGTCCGCATCGGGAGTGACAGGCCCCAACTCCCGGGAGTGGAACGGTGAACGCTCCATCCATTCGGCGTGCAAGTCATCTCGGGCCGCCCGATCGGCAGCATCGTCGGGATGTCCGGCCGCTGGCGGGAGCGTCAGGTGGTAGTCGGTGTCGTCTTCTTCGAACTTGTGGAAGCTGGCGGTGAGACTGAAGATCGCTTCACCGAACTGCACGCCGACGACCCGCCGGGTGGAGAACGATCGGCCGTCGCGGATGCGGTCGACGTGGAAGATGATCGGGACCCCCGGCACCCCACCCCGCAGGAAGTAGCCGTGCATCGAATGTGGGTGATGGTCGACGTCGATGGTGAGTGTTGCCGCTCGCAGGGCCTGCGCCGCCACCAGCCCGCCGAAAACTCGTTGATTGTGGCGCTCGCCCGGGTTCTGGCCCCGGTACAAGTTGACGTCGAGCTCCTCCAGCGCCAGCTGGCCGAGAAGGACATCGACTTGGGAGACATCGGCCATGCCACTGTGTATCAGCGCCACTGTGTGTATCAGCGCCACTGTGTGTATCAGCACGCAGCGGTGAGGTGACACGCAGCGGTGAGGTGACACGGTGACGATTCTTCTGAACCGTGGCGCAAGAATCGCGGATCCGTCGAGACGGAGCGAGCAGCTGCTCAGGCCCCAATTTCGTCATGGTGCGGTTTCGTTCGAAAGAACGGCCTCATCCGCTTCATCGAACGGAGAAGATGCCGATAGACAAAGGGTTGCCAATGTCTTCTTCACACGACGCCAACGAGCACACGGCTCGATCAGATACGCCGTTGACACGTCCGGTCACGGTGGCTGTTGCGAACGCCAAAGGTGGCGTCGGCAAGACGAGCATCGTCGCCAACCTTGCCGGCCGGCTGGCACAAAGCGGGCTCCGAGTCCTGGCGATCGATCTCGATCCTCAGGGCAACCTGGCCCATGATCTTGGGTATCTCGACCGCACCGATCTTGGGCGCCACCTTCTTGGCGTGCTGCGCGGCACCTCGGCACCGATGACCATCCACGATGTGCGCCCCCGACTCGATGTCTGGTGTGGTGGTCCGCGGCTCGCTCATTCGGTCGGCGCTCTGATCCCGCAGACAGCGAACCCCCTGGTCGACGCACTGGCCGGAGTGGCGGAACGATACGACGTCGTCGTGGTGGACTGCCCGCCGTCGTTGGGGCCACTCATCGACGCTGCGCTTCTGACTGCCGACGAACTGATCGTTCCGATCAGAGCCGATCACGCTTCGCTGCATGGCTTGGAGATGATCGGCGACAAGTTCCGCGAGGTCCAACACGCGAACCCCCGGCTCGAGTTGCTTGGTGTCACGATTTTCGACGTATCCAGAAGCGCCACTGCCCTGGCTGCCGAGGTGGCACGAGCGATCCGCCAGGGATTCGGCGGCGAAGACCTTCGGATTCTGCCCGCCATTCGCCGCTCGGAACGAGCCGCGTTCGAGATGCGGGCGACGGGGTGTCTCGCTCACGAGTATGCCGCTGATCATCAGAGCTCGATGCCGGCAGCGAACCTCGCTGACGATTACGAGGCGCTGACGGCGAGCGTGCTCGATTTCCTTCGACGATCCGGCCGGCTCGGAGTCCGCTGAGACACCGGAGCGGCTCGCTGCTGCGTCAGTGCGTCGGGTTGCTGTTGCCGGCCGCCGCGAGGAGTTGATCGGCGGCGATGGCCACGCGGACCGGATCCTCTCTCCGCAACGCCCCGAACGCTGCCCGCGCGGACCTACTCGCGCAGACCTACTCGCTCTGCTATCGAAGACCGCTCATCGGTCGCTGTCGACGGAGGGATCTCAGCCGAGGATGTCGGCTCAGTTGACGGCGCGGTCTCGGCCCTCCCAGTAGGGCTTGCGCAATTCGACCTTCAGGATCTTGCCTGATGGGTTTCGGGGAATCTCCGCGACTCGCTCCACTCGGGAGGGAAGCTTGAAGCGGGCGAGCCGCTCGGCGCAGTGGGCGATGATGTCGGCTTCGGAGGGGTCTTCGCCCGGCTTGGGGATGACGAATGCCAGCGGTGTCTCACCCCAGCGATCGCTGGG
>JBBQUN010000352.1:0-4283 GCA_038212405.1 Acidimicrobiales bacterium
TGGCAAGGAACTCGTCCCCGGTGACTGTGCGCACATCGATGGCCTCGACGGCGGCGTCGGCCTCACCGATTTGGTCACAGCCGTGAGCGTCGGGGTGAATCGCCATCTTGGCCGTCCCGGTCGAACTCGAGAGGGCAATCAGGTGGGTGGTGACGTTGGTCAACTTGTTGGTGGCGACGTTGTCGACGAGGCGTTGGTGGGAGTCGGGAACCGGCTCGAACGCTTCGACGTGACCCTCCGGCGCGGCAGATGCCAACAGCACGGCGTAGATCCCGATGTTGGCCCCGACGTCCCATACCACTGCATCGAACGGAACGAGCGGCAAGAACGTGTCGAGCTCCTGAGCCTCGAAACCGCCGTTGTGCACGGCCGGGAAGAGGGTGAGATCGCGACCGATTTGGAATCGGTAACCGCGGAACTCGACGGCGTCCTCCCAACGGCCTCGGAACCGTAGGCGGGCGGCCGATCGGTAGGCAGCAACGGCCAGGGGAGAGCGCTGGAGACCGTGTAGATGAGCCCAGGTGCGGGCCTTGCTCTCGAGCCCCATGACCCTGCTTTCGTTGACGACCGTTCGAGCGTAGCCGATCGGAACCCGTGGATCGGGCTTGGTCGCGAGGCTGAGGCAGCGCGAGCAGGCGCTGCCCCGCCAAGCGCGCAGGTGGCGCTGGCGAACGAGGCAACGAACACCGAACCCGGCCAGGGAGAAGCACGCGCTCCCAACCAGCCCCGATCAGTGGCGTCAGGAACGGAGCGGGGAAACAGAGCGTCGGTGCAGGAGTCGAGCAAGATGACCATCGGCGTACCGAGGTAGCCGACGTTCACGATCGGAGCGGTTCCCTGGCTTCGGGTGTGTCGGTCATTGGGGGCTTGCGTGCGCGGTTGCACGCCGCGAGGCGGTTGCTGCGTGGAGGCGGCCCGAGGCGACGGCTGTTTCGAGGTCGTGCAGTTGTTGGTTGCGTGTATTGTCCCGCCTGATCTGGTCGATGAGGCGCTGTTGGATATCAGCCCAGAAGGCGGTGACCGCTTGTTCCTGGCGGAGTCGCTCGATGCGGCCCTCGGCTGACAGGCGCTCATGCAGGGCAACGAGCGCATTCCAGATCTCGCCGACGCCGGTGCCGTGCAGTGCTGAGCAGGTGACCACATCAGTCGGGTAGCCCGGCCATTTGGAGCGGACCATGTGGAGCGCCTGGCGGTAGTCGGCCGCGGTGTGATTGGCCAACGATGCGTTCTTGCCGTCTGCCTTGTTGATCACCACGAGGTCGGCCAATTCCATCACCCCCCGTTTGATGCCTTGCAGATCATCGCCGCCGCCGGGAGCGAGCAGGAGAAGGAAGAGATCGGTCACGTCGGCAACCGCAATCTCGGACTGGCCAACCCCGACGGTCTCGACCAGCACGACGTCATAGCCGGCGGCCTCGCACAACAACACCGCTTCACGAGTCTTGCGAGTGATACCGCCAAGCGATCCACCGGCAGGGGAGGGCCGGATGTAGGCATTCGGCTGCTGGTTCAGCTCGGCCATGCGCGTCTTGTCGCCAAGGATCGACCCGCCGGTGCGGGCCGAGGTCGGATCGACGGCGAGGACCGCAACCCGGTGGCCCTGCTTGATCAGGTGCATGCCGAACGCTTCGATGAAGGTGCTCTTGCCAACACCGGGTGTGCCGGAAATGCCGATGCGGAGGGCGCCGCCAGTATTGGGAAGCAGCGCGTCGAGCAACTGTTCGGCCTGTCGCCGATGGTCGTCATTGGTGGATTCGACCAACGTGATGGCTCGGGCCAGACCTCGGCGATTGCCGGCGAGCACGAGTTCGACCAGGGGGCTCGACACGGCGCTCATGGTAGCGAACCAACCCGTTCGAGCAGGTCTTGGTAGCGGTCGAGCATCGCCTCGGTCGAGTAGGTGCTGTTCGCCCAGGTACTGAGCGCCGAGCGCTGTTCGGCAGTGGGCGGCGTGTCAAGCACCGACGAAATCGCGCGGGCCAAGGAGGCAGGATCACCCGGTGTTGCCAGGCGCCCGATCCCGGCATCGGTGACCGGAACGCGCACACCCGGCAGGTCGCTGGCAATGACGGGGACCCCGGTGGCCATCGCTTCGACCTGGGTGATACCGAATGCCTCGAAGCTGTTCACCGACGGCAGCACGAACGCATCGAGGGAGGCGAAGAAGTCGCTCACTCGATCGTTGGGAACGAAACCCAACAGCTCGACTCTGGAGTCGGCCTCGATGGCGTCTCGGAGCGAGTCGATCACGCTGCCGCCGGCGATCCGGCTGAAATCACCGGCGATCAGCACTCGCAGCGTTGGATCCTCGATGCGAGCGACCGCGTCGAGCAACACGTCGAGCCCCTTCTCGGCAACGATCCGGCCCAGGAACCCGACGTGGGGGCCGTCGCCTTTGCGAAAGGTGGGAGCGCCCGGACGTCGCTCGGGAACCGATGGGGGAATGACGTTGACCGGGATCTCAACCCGGTTTCGGAGTCGGCTGGCGTCGAGATAGTCCTGGGAGGTCACGACCAGTTCGGTGGACTTGGCGAGTACCGAGCGCGACGACCGATCGATGGCCCATCGAGTCATCCGGTTTCGTAGCCCAGTCAGCCCCTCGGCAACGGGGAAAAACGGGTCGCAATGATACACGGGCACGATCGGGGTTCGCCGTGCCGCTGCCTTCCAGACCGGCGCCGCCAGGCCTTCCGGGAGCGGCAGGTGGGGCTGGAGCATTCGAGACCGCCGGGCCAGCCTGGCAACCTCGATGGTGAAGCCAGGCTGGATCATCGACTTGTCGACGGTGGCAAGCACACGACAGCGGCGAACGGTGACGCCGTTGATCTCTTCGCGAAGCGGCAGCGTCGGATCATGGCGGCCGCACACGACCTCGACGCGAAAGCCCCTGGCGGCAAGACCTTCAGCCACGACTCGGGCAACGTCGGCCAGCCCGCTCACGTACGGGTGGTAGTAGTCGAGCGCGATACCAAGATCAACAGGTGCCTGTTTCGTGAAACGCCGCTTCATGAGACGCTGCTTCATGAGACGGCTGCCAAGCCAATGGCGAAGAGCGCCAACCAGGCGGCCCCAACCGTCTGCAGCGTTCGATCGCTGAACGCAAGGTCTTCGGGTGCGCCGCCCTCGCCCTGGTCGATCAGGAGTGCGTAGTACAAGAACCCGGTCGTGAACGGCATGATCGAGAGCTGGAACCACGGGACGTCGGTGCTCGATTCGGCTGCGCGCTCGAACGCCCACAACGAGTAGGCCAAGATCGCGGCCCCGGAAGATACGGCAAGCACGAACCGGAGGAAGTCGGTCGAGTACGCGTCGAGCACGGCCCTGGTGCCAACCGCCCCGCGTTCCCGCTCGCCCAGTTCGCTGTAGCGCTTTCCTGCGATCATGAAAAGGGACCCAAAGGTGGTCACCACGAAGAACCAGTTCGAGATGGTGACTCCAGCAGCGGCAGCTCCGGCCAACGCCCGAAACACGAACCCGGCCGCAATCGTGACGATGTCGATCACCGGAAGGTGTTTGAGTCGAACGCTGTAGGCGAGCGTGGTTGCCAGATAGAGGGCGATCACCGTGCCAAGGGCGGGGCGGATGGCAAAGCCGACAAGCAACGCGAACGTCATGGCGAGCGCCCCGACGATCGATGCCAATCGAGGGCTGATCGCGCCCGAGGCGATGGGCCGCAGATGCTTCTTGGGATGCCGGCGATCGGCATCGGCGTCGAGAACGTCGTTGATGAGGTAGGTGCCGCTCGCTGCGACCGACAGCAACGCGAAGGCGAGCACGCTGCGGCCGAACACGTCGCCCTCGAACAAGATGCCAGCCGAACCGGGTGCTGCGAAGACCAGAACGTTCTTGATCCACTGTCGGGGCCGGATCGCCCGGAGCCATGGCGAGTTCATACCCGAGTCGGCCGAGCGATGGGGGCCTGGGCTTTGGGGGACTGGGCGATCGCGAAGAGCGACAGCGTGGTCTCATCGACGGTGTCGGTCGTTGCAAAATCGTCGATCGTGATTGCGGTTGCCCCATCGGCGTGCCGCCGTGCCTGCACGCGATAGAACAGTCGAGTGCCGGTCGAGTAGGCAGCGACGTACCACGATGTTGGCAGCCGATGCCGAAGCCCGAAGACGTCGAGGCGCAGGATCTTGGCGGCCTGACCGCGCCGCGCGGCGAAGTTCGCCTTGACTTCTTCGGTGCCGTCGTGGCCGCCGACCCAGACGTTCTCGAACTGGTCGCCGAGCATGGCAGCGAGAGTGTCAGGAACGAACAGATGCACATGGAAGGGGTTCTCG
>JBBQUN010000353.1:0-4248 GCA_038212405.1 Acidimicrobiales bacterium
AGTCGGCCCGGTATCGAGATCGTGCCCATCGGGCTGCGGGTCGAGGGCAAGCCGATCCTCGTCGTTGGTGCGGGGCACATCGCCGCCCGCAAAGCCATGGCCTACGCATCGCAAGGGGCGAAGATCACCGTCGTCGCACCCGAGCACAGTGCAGCGATGGACGCCGTGGAAGCCGAGGTTCGCCATCACCGAGCCTTTCGTCCAGCTGACCTCGACGGGCAGTGGTTCGCGGTCACTGCGACCGGACTGCCCGAGGTCGATGGTGCGGTCTTTCGAGAGGCTGAAGCCCGCAGGATCTGGTGCAATGCAGCCGATGACCCGCAGCACTGCAGCGTGATCCTCCCTGCCGTCGTGCGCCGTGATGGCATCACGATCGCCATCTCGAGCGGCGGGCGATCACCGGCAACGGCATCGTGGTTGCGACGGCGAATCGAGAACCTGGTCGACGATGACACCATCGCCGTCTTTGCGATCGCCGCCGGCATCCGCGACCGCATGCGCACGGCAGGGAGGCCAACCGAAGTCGACGGCTGGAATGAGGTGCTCGACAACGAGGCCCTCGAACTGGTCGCCGGCGGCAAACACGCAGAGCTGGCCAGACGGCTCTCACAAGCAGTAGGAGCACCATCATGACGGTGTATCTCGTTGGGGTCGGCCCTGGTGACGCCGAACTGATGACCATCAAAGCAGCGCGGCTCATCGGCGAAGCCGATGCCGTGGTGTATGACCGTTTGATCGGCGGCGACGTTCTCGACTTCGTTTCGCCGACCGCGGAGCGATACGACGTTGGCAAGATGCCCGGTCGACCTGGGCCATCGCAAGCTGACATCAACGCCCTGCTCGTTGCGTTGGGTCATCGGTTCGACTGCGTGGTGCGCATCAAGGGCGGTGATCCATCGATCTTTGGTCGAGGAGCGGAAGAAGCCGACGCTTGCCATGCCGCCGGTATTCCAACCGCAACCGTTCCCGGTATCAGTTCCTCAGTTGCCGGCCCGACCGCTGCTGGCGTTTCGGTCACTCGTCGAGGCGTGTCGAGCGGCTATTGCGTCGTGACCGCACATCAGGACCCTGATTCGTCGCCGGTCAACTGGTCGGCGTTGGCGAGTTGCGGATTGACGCTCGTCGTCCTCATGGGCGCAACGCGGGCCCGGCTGATCGCCGCCGCGCTCATGGCCGCTGGCCGCCCGGCGACCACGCCGGTAGCGATCATCAGCAACGCGACCTTGCCCAACGAACGGGTCGAGCGACTCGACCTCGACGAACTCGGACGAGCACCTGTTGCCTCGCCATCGGTGTTGGTGATCGGTGAAGTGGCGGCAGCATCGCTGAGCACGCTTGCCCGCCACCACGTAAGTGGAATGAGTCGTTCCCTCACGGTCTGACTACTTCCTCCGAAGCTGCTGGGGTGTCCAGTATCCAGTCACCGCCAAGCGTTGAGAAGCTCGCCTCACTTCCCGCAATTCCGGCGACCGCGCTCCGAATCGTCAATCTTCGCGATCAGCCCGTTGTGGGACTCGCTGAACTGGGTGAAGCGATCGCTCTCGATCCCGTCCTGTCCGCCCGCATGCTGCGACTGGCGAACTCTGCTGCGTACAAGCGCAGCGTCGAGATCACCTCAATCGATCGAGCACTCATGCAGCTTGGGCTGCAAACCGTGAAGTTGACGGCCCTCGGGTTCGTCATCAGTGAAGCGGTCACCTCGAACTTGGACATCGATGAGGCAGTGCTACACGAGCTCCAGC
Organism: Acidimicrobiales bacterium; assembly: GCA_038212405.1. Classification (GTDB taxonomy): domain Bacteria; phylum Actinomycetota; class Acidimicrobiia; order Acidimicrobiales; family SZUA-35; genus JBBQUN01. The sequence continues at coordinate 1,743 of JBBQUN010000353.1, forward strand.
ACGAAGGGCTCGTCGAGGCAATCGCGGCCCGCGAAGTCGCCCACCGCTCGGTACGCAACACCTCATCGGAAGCGTTCCTGGCCGGCTTGTTCGATGGCCTCGGCCGACAGCTCTGTCTCTTCCTCGAGCCCGTCAACTATGGAGCACTCCTCGAGATCGACAACTGGCCGGCCCCGGAAGCTGAGCAACAGTGCGTCGGCATCGACAATGTCGGACTGATGATTGCCGCGCTCGAGTACTGGGGAGTCCCATCGTTCTACGCCGATGTGCTCCGCCATTCCTCGGGGCGAGAGAGCCAATCGACCGAGCCACAAGTCGCGCACGTCGGAGCAGTGCTGCGGGTTGCTCGGCTTGCCGGGCGGTTGCTCGTCGGTTCCGGAATCGAAGCGACCGAGGCCGACCGTCAGGCACTCACCGCCATCGGTCTCGACGAATCGGCCATCGACGGGGTGGCCGAAGGGCTCAGTGGGCAGATTGCCGACATGGCCGACGTGCTCGAGATGACCATCAAGCAGCCGCCGGACTATTCGGCACTGCTCGAACAGGCTCGAAATCAAGTACTCGCCACCTCACTCGAACTGGCCCAGGCGTCCGCTCTTCAGGCATCGCAGATCGACCAATTGTCGATCGAACGAGAGCAGCTCCGTGTCGAAGCCCACACCGACCGACTCACCGGACTGCCGAATCGGGCGAGCTTCGAACGATTCCTCGCCAACGCCATCAACGACCGACTCACCGGCCGAGTCAAGGTCGGAGCGCTTGGTATCGCGATGATCGACGTCGACAAGTTCAAGTCACTCAATGACACCCACGGCCATCAGGCTGGCGACGACGTTCTCGAGATGATCGGTGAGCGTCTCCTCACGATCACTCGCCAAGGCGAGATGATCGCTCGGTACGGCGGCGAGGAGTTCGTCTTCGTTGCTCCGGTGGTCACCGACAGTGAGGGTCTGCTGCTCGCAGCAGAACGGATTCGTCACAACGTTGCCGATCTCGAAGTCGAGGTGGCCGGACTCATCCTTCGAGTCACGGTCAGCGTCGGCGCGATCGGATCGAGCAAGATCACCGCACCTGAAGCGTCGCGAGCTCTCGTGCAGGCCGCTGACCGATTGCTCTATCAGGCCAAGCATCTTGGACGAAACCAGTCTCGGGTCGAGTGGCTCAGTGCCGTCGCTGCCGAACCGAACCACCCGGCGGCGCCGACGATCGACCAGCCATATCCGAGCGAAGTCAAAGCCTGATCGCCGGCACCGGCGCTATTGGCGTCGGGTGCGCTGGGCAAGCTCTCGACGCGCCTCGAGGTCGGCATCACGTTTGGCGATCATCTGCCGCTTGTCGATCGTCTTTCGGCCGCGCCCGATGCCGAGTTCGAGCTTTGCTCGGCCCTCTTTGAAATAGAGGGCCATGGGCACCAGTTGGAGCCGATCGATGTTGACCTTGGCTTCGATGCGCTCGAGTTCGTGCTTGTGAAGCAGCAGCTTGCGTTTGCGGGTGGCCTCGGCGCTCACGTGCGTACTGGCTCGCGTGTACTGGGCAATGTTGAGACCGACCAGCCAAAGCTCGTGCTGTTCGAACCGTGCGTAGGCATCGTTGAGTTGTACCTTCGCCTCGCGCAGCGACTTGACCTCTGACCCGCGCAGCATGATGCCGCACTCGAAGGTCTCGGTGATGTCGAAGTCTCGGCGGGCGGCCTTCGCCGTCGCCACCATTTTCACGGCCATCAGACCAGGCTAGAGGATTGCAGCCGTGGTCGACGTCGGGCGAGGTAGGCGATGGCGGTGAGTCGTCGTAGCATCTGGCCCAGACCGAGATCGGGGCAGGTGACGCGTGGATTCAGGCGATGAACGGGCAGAGAACACGAGCTCCTCGTCGGCGCCGGGCACTGATGCCGCTGCTCGATCCGAGAATCCATATCTGTCGAAACTCCTCGAGCATCGGCTGTTCGAGTTCGCTGACGATCGGCCGTCCGAGCAGTTGCTCGGCACACATCGGCTCACTGTTCGTCGTGACGCACGAACGGGTGAGGCTGTCGTTGATGGCTACGACAACCTCGGTCCTTCCAGAACCGCTCGCTCACAGCTCCGCCTGAGCACAGCGCTCAGGTTCCAGATCGGCGACGCCGGAACGACGCCCTGTGAGGCTGGTTCGATTCACATCCTCGACGACGCACTGATGTTCGTCGGGAGCGGGGGCAGTCTCGGGCCCTTGCCGCTTCCCAACGGCGTCACCTACTTCTTGGTTGCCTCGCCCGAACTGATCGTTGCGATCGAGCGTCTTGTCGTTGTTGGTTCGTCGAAGCGGCGAGAACTGGCTGGCTTTCGGGTCGTACTGGTCAACCCGATCAACGATGAGCCGCTGGTCATCGCAACGACAGGGATCGATCAGCGCGACCTTGCCATGATCGTGGCTGCCGGCGAGCGTTTCATGCGTGACCAGGTCGGCTCGAAAGCGGGATGGCGTCCCCTGGGTGATGGATGGGAGACGATGGAGTGGAACGGCGTCGCGC
>JBBQUN010000354.1:0-4233 GCA_038212405.1 Acidimicrobiales bacterium
GTCGAGGGTGCGTGGGCCCGCACCAGCCCCATGGCGGCAACCGCTGGGGCCGCCTACATGGTGCTCACCGCCGGATCCGATGATGTCCTGATCGGCGCATCGGTCGACGCCTCGATTGCCGGCGAGGTCCAGATCCATGAGACGACGATGGTCGATCCCGCCGAACTCGAAGGCGAAGACTCGATGGACGACGGCGCCATGGAAGACGGCGACCACAGTGGCGACATGGGCGTGATGCAGATGCGTGAGGTCGGACGCATCGAGCTGCCCGCCGGCCAGGCTGTCGCCCTCGAACCGGGCGGCTATCACATCATGCTGCTCGATGTCTCTACGCCGCTCGAAGCCGGTCAGACCTTCGAGGTCACCCTCGACTTCGAGAATGGCGACGACATGGTCGTCATGGTCGAGGTTCGTGACGAAGCCCCCACTTCGTGATCAATCGCCCTCTTGCCCTTCTTCTCATGAGCACCGTCGCTGGCGCGGCGGTGCTCGGTGCGTGTTCGTCTGGCTCGGCGCAGCAGAACAGTGCTGCGCCGGCGACGCCGCTCTCGCCCGCCGCCGAGGCGGGCCGCGAGGTGGCCAAGGACGCCGGCTGCATGAGCTGTCACGGTGGCGCAGGCGAAGGCGGCGTCGGACCAGGCTGGCAGGGTCTTGCCGGGTCGACTCGTCGCCTCGGCGATGGGTCAGAGGTGGTTGCCGACCGGGCCTACCTGGTGCGTTCGATCACCGATCCTGGGGCCGAGAAGGTCGATGGATACGCTGTAGCCATGCCCCTCGCCAATCTCACCGACGAGCAAGTCGATGCCATTGTCGTCTACATCGAGGAGCTCTCGTGAAACAGCGCCGTCTCTTCGTCCTCGTGTTCGTTGCTGCGCTTGTGTTCGCTGGTTGCGGAGGTTCGAGCGACGCAGGCTTGCTTGGCAGCCAACGGGAGCCGGCCCCCAAGGTCGACACCGCTTCCCTGCCCTCGGTCAGTCCCGGTGCTGCCGATGAACCGTTCTCGTTCATCGCCGACGAGGGTGAGCTGCTGCTGGTGTATTTCGGCTACACCTCGTGTCCCGATGTTTGTCCGACCACCTTGGCTGACGTCGCTGCCGCCCGAGCGATCGTCGGCGATGACGGCGAACGGGTGAAGCTGGCCATGGCGACCATCGATCCAACCCGTGATACCGACGAGGTGATGAACGCCTACGTCGGCGGTTTCGTCCCCGGTTCAGTGGCCTTGCGCACCGAAGACAACGATCAGCTCCAGGCCGCAGCCGACCTCTTCGGTGTCTTCTACGAGGTGAAGCCAGGCGAAGATGGCACGGTCGAGGTGCTGCACTCTGGCACGTTGTTCGGTGTCGACGATTCCGGCACGCTGGTGGTGTCGTGGCCCTTCGGGACCAGCACCGCCGACCTCGCCCACGACTTCGACCTTCTCCTGAAAGACGCTTGATCGATCATGTCGCCAGCCCGGGCTCTTCGGATGCTCCTCGCCCTGCTCGCCGCCTTGACGTTGTTCGCCACGGCCTGTGGCTCTTCGACCAGTGAAGGATTGATCGAAGCAGACGACCTCGTCACATACAAGTACATCATTCCCAATGGGACCGCGGAACGAATCGACGCCGGCGACCCGGTACAAATCGTTCCTGCCCGACTCGACATCAACATCGGGGACTCGATCGAGATCGTCAATCAGGATGACCAGGGGCACAACGTCGGCCCGTTCTATGTTGGCGAAGGCGAAACCGTGTCCCAGACCTTCAAGTCAGCCGCCGAGTACGTCGACTCCTGCTCGATCCATCCCTCGGGTGAGTTCACCATCGTGGTCTCATGAGGGTGGTGTCATGATGGCGCTGTCATGAGGGCGCTGTCATGAGGGCGCTGTCGTGAGACCAGCGCCACGACGATGAGCGGCGTTGTTCGTTTGGTGGTCGCAGCGCTGGGGTTGGTGTTGATGGCCGCCGTTCCGGCGGGTGCCGATCCGGCTGGGCCGACGAACTACCGGACCGAGATCGACAACATCGATCCACCGAGCACGGCGTTTCGAGCGTCGATCGTCGGCGGCGACAGCTTCGTGTTGGTCGAACAACTCGAGTCGGTGACCATCGAAGTTCCCGGCTACAACAACGAGCCGTATCTTCGGTACTTGCCTGATGGAACGGTCGAGCGCAACCGTCGCTCACCCGCCACCTATCTCAACAGCGATCGATACGGCAACGCGACCACGTCTGATCTGCCAGAGGATGCTTCGGCCGAAGCCGAGCCGGAATGGGAGGTCGTCGCCACGAACGGCATCTATGCCTGGCATGACCACCGCGCCCACTGGATGCTTTCGGACCCGCCGCTCGGTCTCGGCCCCGGCGATCAGATCCTCGACGAGAAGATCCCCATCGTTGTCGACGAGACGCTCACGACCCTCGCGGTCCAATCGTTTTGGCAGCAGCCACCGTCGCCACTCCCGGCAGCAGTTGGTGCCGCTGCAGCCGCCGCTCTTGGTCTTGCTGCCTGGCGATCACGGGCTCGCATGTGGTTGGTACTGATGGGTGGCGCATTGGTGGCTCTCGTTGTTGGCGCTGGTGAATTCGTCTCGCTGCCAGCCGCCACCGAGCCGTCTCCGGTGCTGTGGATACTGCCCCTCGTTGCGGTGCTGTGTGGGGCCGGTGCCGCAGTCGCTGGTCATCGCCCGACCACATCGCTGCCGTTGGTGTTCGGTGGCTCCGTTGCTTTGGTCATTGCCGGGGCGACCCGCGTCGACGCACTCACCAAGGCGATCCTGCCATCGGACTTGCCGTTCTGGTTCGACCGCTTCGCAACGACGTTCGTGCTCGGTGCTGGGTGCTGTCTCGTTGTGATCAGTGCCGTCGAACTCGGTCGACTCTTGAACCCGGGATCGACTGCAACCGTGTCTGACGTTTCGCCAAGGGCGTGACGAATCGAGTTGCCAGGGCGACCAACAACGTGATCAACACGGTGAAGTCGTGGACCCCCTCGACCAAGAGCGAGACGCGCAGGTAGTGCTCATCGGTCACTGCGGTTGCGATCTGGGCAGTGAGAGCAGCAGCGCTCACGAGTACGGCCGCAATCGCACACCGAGGTCGCCAGGCGGTGAGGAGCCCGGCGATTGCGACCGCGAGACCAAGCGCACCGTCTCTGGTCAGGTGTACTGTCGACGCGTCGCGGATGATGCCAAGTGGATCGGCGCCGATTCGTAGTCGTAGCCGAGGACGCCGCAAAGGGTGATGACTTCGCGTTGCGCAACCGGCAGTGTGCCGAGTGCGTCGTCGAGATCGACGATGTCTTCGTGACGCCCATTGACGGACTGGTCATGCTCGAGCAGGTCGAGTCGTTCGGTGCCGCGTCGTGTTGCCTGATCGATCACGGCGTTACGACAAATGCGGAGCAACCAGCCTTCATACGAGCCGTCGCCACGAAACGAGTCCTGGTATTTCCATGCCCGCAGGAACGTCTCCTGCACCGCGTCTTCCATCAAGAAGGAGTCGCTCGACAATGCCTTTGCGTAGGCCGTGACGGCGTGTGCGTGTTCACGCACCAAACGCTCGAACCGGGACCTTCGCATGCTCCCACGCTACCGGCCGATCAGGGCAGCGTCGTGACACCGAGTGCGCTCGTTGCCGGCGTGAAGCTGCCGTCGGCAAGCTGTGCTCGTACGGTGTAGGAGTACGAGGTTCCGGCCCGGCGATCGAGATCGGTGAACCAGAGAGAGGCCTGGGTGCTTGCAAGCACGCCGTCGCGCTGGACTTCATAGCCAAAGGCACCGTCGACTCGATCCCAGGTCAAGACGATCCGTGTATGGCGTACGCCGGGATCGGGGGTCGTGACGTCTCAGATCACGTCAGGCTCCGACGAGATATCGGAGCCGAGGACCGCGCCAGAGGGCGAGGACGTCGTAGCAGTCACTCCCATGAGGAGCGCGAGGCAGAGCAGAGCAACAAGCGGCTTGGAGACCATCATTCCAGCGTGTCACGACACCACGGTGAGTGGCAGGGGTGGATTTGCTGAACGACCGAGTGAACGTGCCCGAAAACGAGAAACGCCCGGCCCGATACCAACAAAGGCAACGGGCCGGGCGATTCGGTCCCACGGGCTAGATCAGGCCCTGCTCTTCGAGGAACGACGCAGCAACGTCGGCGGCAGATTCACCCTCGATGTCGACTCGGCGATTCAGCTCGGTCATCGTTGCGTCGTCCAGCGGCGCGAACAGCTCAGCAGCAATGGTGTCGAACGCTG
>JBBQUN010000355.1:0-4224 GCA_038212405.1 Acidimicrobiales bacterium
GGCCGAGGTCGCCGCGAGTGCTGCTTCGCCCCCGCCGCCGGGCAGGCGCAAGCCAAGCTCGGCCCGAGCCTCGGCGCCCTCTGCGGCCGAAACGACGTTCGGGCTCGATGAGTCGTTCGTGATCCACCATGCCCCGAAGCCGCCACCGGCGACGACGGCAATGGCCGCTGTTGCTCCAATCACCTTGAGACGTGACTTCTGCATGACTGCTCCTGGGTTCTGTCCGGTTGTTCCGGATTGGTCGGCACGTTGCCGATCGTCCACTTGAGACGGAACCGGCGAGAATCCAGTTCCCGGCGACCGAAACGAATAGTTCGACCGACCTATCGGCCGAGTTGCGCTTTGATTGCGTTGTTGCGGGGTGCGCACCTGCATCGGCACTCGCCGACCACAAATGTCGACGATGCTTGGTGGCCGACACCGCAGGTTGCACCTAGGATCTGCACTTCTTTGGGAGGCATCGTGCAGATTCGACAGCGAGTACTGACAGCAGCAGCAGGCTTGGTGGTAGCCACCGCGATACTTGGGACCACCTCGGCGGTGGGAGCTGACTACGTTTCCGAATCGACCACGGTCACCGAGATCACGCAGTCGGTTGATTATCGGACCTCAGATGCCGACACGCTTCGCCTTTACCGAGCGTTCCTCAGCCGCGAGCCCGACATCGAGGGCGCAAAGTATTGGATTGGCCAGACGCGCTCGGGCGCCACGCTCGATGACCTTGCCTACGGCTTCGCTCGCTCCGATGAATTCGTCACCGAGTACGGCGACCTGAACAACGACGACTTCCTCACCCTCATCTACGACAACATGCTCGGTCGAGTCGCTGACCAGGGCGGGTTCGATTACTGGCTCGGCGAGATGAACGGCGGACTCACGCAATACGGGGTTGCTCGTTGGGTCGTGGCCAATGAGGAGTTCGTCTTGAACTACCCCTATTCGCCGGTTGCCCCGAACAACCCGGGTGACACCAAGAACTGCAGCGACTTCGATACTCAAGCCGAGGCGCAGGCATGGTTCGACCACTACCACCCGCGCTTTGGTGACGTCGCCAAACTCGACCAGGACAACAACCTGATCCCCTGCGAGAGCTTGTAAACCCGGGCCCGGCCGATAGGAAGGTTGATAACAAAAGAGGAGACCAGCACGTGAAGGTTGCGATCGATTACATCTGCGAGCACGAAATGCCCCAGCCGTGGGCGACGTGCACGGACTGCATGATGAAGCCATTCGATGCCCGACCGGAGGGCCCTCGACCGCCCCCTGAGCCGGTCAGGGCCAAGGCTCGGGTTCGTGGTAGCCGGGCCATGCCCGAATCGGCCGAGGATCGTTTGCCCAGTCTCAGCGGGGACCGTGATCTCAGCTACTCGGTCCACAGTTTCGACGAACACCGCAACGGCCCCGGCAACGATTGGTTGTTCGCCACTGGCGGATTTCCGGCACAACTGCGCCAGGGCGGCTGGATCTACCTCAGGTCCGAAGGTCGTCTCGGGCCGCGAGTCCGGGTGATGGGCATTGGCTTCCGTGACGATCGGATCGAGCACACCACTGATCCGGGCACCGAGGCCGAAAACCGTGGACCCGGCGCCACCATCGAGCTCGATGCCGACACCTGGGAAGATTTCGATCATGACCTTGGTGACCTGGCCAAGAAGCAGCGGACGGGTTATCGCTACCTGATCAGCGACACCGACGGCGGCATCCATCACTTGATGGCTACCGAGGCCATGCCGGTCGGCGTCACGATCGACCCCGCAGTCCGCGGCTGAAGCGCGGCGAAGCAATCGGCCACCGCTCGAAGCTGAGAACTCGATCAGCGTTGGCCTCAGAGGCGTTGCCGGCCCGAGCGTTCTAGTCTCGTTCGATGGAAGTCGAGTTCGACGAAGCCACCATCGTTTCGGGTACGACGCTGACCGGGCGGGTGACAGCGACCGTTCACGATCGCATCACCGTCAAACTCGAAGCAGCCGAGGCCTCGTTCCCCAAGCCCGTCACGTTCGCAACATCGGAAGCCAGAGCCGACACCGCCTAATCGTTCGAGTTGGAGATCCCGCACCCGTAGTGACTATTGCTCGCTGACAGCGGTGCGATTCTGCGACACGCTGGGCTCATGCAATCGTCGTCGCTCAACGTGTGGACGGGCATCCGCGCGATGCGGGAGTCGGCGTGACCGGCGTGGCCCAATGGAAGTGGATGTCGGGCGGCCCCTGCCCGGCGTGCGACATCTCGTTCTGCGCGCTGCATCGCCCCGGATCGAAGCTGGTGGAACGACCGTTCGACCCAGAGCTTGACCAGATCGGCACCCGCGGCCTTCGACTCGTCCCGATGGGTCGGATCCTCGACGAATGCTGGGTCCTCGATCGCCACTCGAATCGGACGAAGCGCACCGCGGCGGGCCAGATCGTCCACGACGCCAAGTTCCACGGTGCAACGAGCCGAGCCGACACCGACGCTGCTCGCCGACTCGGCCGGACGATGGGCCACTGGCTCAACTCCCTCGGCCATCCCACCCACGCGGGATACTTCGCCGATCGCTCGCTGAGCCGATTCGACGTCGTCGTGCCGATCCCCTCCCCCCGGCAGCGTCGGCCGGCGACGAACGATCTGTCGGAGCTGCCGTCGATCCTGGCCGAGGAGATCGCCTTCGCCACCTCGGCGCCGTTCGTCGTCCACGGATTGTCGGTCCGCTCGGGTGTTCCCCAGATGAAGCAGTGTGCGATCGCCGACCGACCCGGCCATCTCGTCGGAGCGTTCTCTACGGTGCTCGACTTCACCGGTATCAGGGTGCTCCTCGTCGATGACGTCGTGCAGACCGGCTCGACGATGACCGAAGCCGCTCGCGTGCTGAAGGCCGCAGGTGCATCGGAGGTCACGGGCTTCGCCGCGACCTCCGAGCATCAATAGCCCCTCCTTCGGCATCACCCACCCAGATGATGCGGCGTCAGCGTCGCGGGCTCGGCGGCCGCCGTGCGGGAGTTGGTGTCGATGGGGAAGATGCAGCTCTCGGTGCTGGGAACGCCACGGTTTCGCCGGTGTCGACATCGTCGACGATGGAAGTGGCGACACCGTGCTCTCCGCTCCTCCAGATGGCGTAGATCTGATCCGACCAAGGCCAGTCGAATCCGGATTCGTCGATGACGGGAAGCCTCCGATCCGGTATCGGGGCGACCCCCGAAGTACCGGGGCGATGTCGGGGCTCCTCGACACCTGGGCGCTCGACCTATCCGGGCTGAGTGAGCGGCGGGATCAGGGAGACCTGAGCAAGCAGCTCCTGGTTGCTGAACCGAGGTCTCTCGATGGTCTTCCACACGGCGGCCTCGGGATCCTTCGGATCGACCAGCCGGACCCGAGCGAACTTGGAACCGGCGTTCCCGTCCGCACCGATCCGCGTGTAGTGAAGGATGCCGCCGTTGACGATCGCACCCTGGGCTTCGTTTTCGACGGCATCAATCCACTCGTCGACGCTCATCTTCTCGAGCCACTTTCGGGACGCCATAGGAATCGGTTGCGTTCCTTTTGGGCAGCCGACCGGGCGAACTCGGCCTTGACCTCGCCCTTGCCCAGACCTTCCCACAACCCGAAGTCGCGCTCACGCAGAAGCGGTTCCAGCTGCCACTCGGCGCTCGACAGATCGAGCAATACTGCGGTCTCGCGAGTGCGGGCGATCGGCGTGTTCTCGGTCATCGTCTGCAGCACCATCGGTGCAACGCCCGGTCGACTCCCATCGCGCGGCATGGGGCCAACTGGTGAGCGACCTCAGATGGTTCGTGAATCCTCTACATCGCTGAAGCAGCCGCCAGGCGTAGGCAGCCAACGCCGGCGGAGACGGTTCGACAGTGGACTGGCGGGGTCATCACGTAGCCGCTCGAGATGGTCGGGCAGTTCGTGAGCGGGCACGGGTCGGCAGAGATGGTAGCCCTGGGCGAGCGGTGCCCCGATTTGGAACAGCTCCTCCAGTTGCGCCTCGGTCTCGACGCCCTCGACGACCACCATCTGCCCGATGACCGCCGCCAGCTCGGTGACGCTTCGAAGCACCACGAGCTGCCGAGGGTCGTCACCGAGCCTGGCGATCAGCGATGCGTCCAACTTCACGAAATCGACCGGGAACGACAGCAGGCTCTCGAGCGACGAGTAGCCGCTGCCGAAGTCGTCGATGGCGATCTCGACACCGAGCAGGCGCAACGCCTCGAACTGCGCCAGGTCGGCCTCGATGCCGGCAACATC
>JBBQUN010000356.1:0-4127 GCA_038212405.1 Acidimicrobiales bacterium
CTGCGGGAGATAGCCGCCGAAGACGGCCGATGCGCTGAAGGCACCCGGTCGAGGCGCCATCAGCAGCGCAATACCGCCGATCGTCCAGCCATACCGATTCTCGAGAAGTGCCGGAGTGACGACGAAACCACCCATGTACGCAAACTGCATCAAGGACGACGACACCATGGGAAGCGTGAAGGATCGCCGTCGGAAGTAGTCGAGCTTGATCATCGGTGCCGGCGACTGCCGCTCGACCCGAATGAAGGCAAACGTCGCCGCCCCGGCCAAAACGACCAAGACCCAGCCGAGCGGATCGAGGACGACGGCAAGTTCGACGCCGGTTCGCAACTCGCCAGTGAATCGAGTGATGGCGAGCAGGCTGCCCAGCACCGCAAAGCCCAGCGTGGCTGCCCCGAGATAGTCGATCGGCACCACGACACGAACTGGCGAGGCAGCAAGAACGAGCGCTGCGGTCACCAACGCCGCAGCGTTCACGCCGGCGAAGATCATGAAGAGCACGCGCCATCCGAGAAGGTCGATGAGCGGACCGCCGAGCACGATGCCGATCGTTGGCGCGCCGGTCATCGCGAATTGGAACCAACCCATCGCCGTCGCTCGTCGCTGCGGTCCGTAGGCGTGCATCATGAGCGCTTGCGCATTGGGAATCACCATGGCGCCGAAGACGCCAAAGGCCACGCGGAACACGATCAGCGAGGCAGCATTCCATGCCAGCGCCGAGGCCGTCGTTGCCATGACGCCGCCAAACAGGCCGATGAGGAAGACTCGCCGATGGCCGTGGGTATCGCCGAGTTTGCCTCCGAGTGGCGTCACCACTGCCATGGCCAGCATCAATCCGGTGATGACCCACGTCAGGGTGGCACGTGAGGTGTCGAGTTCATCGGCGATCGTGCCGAGCGCAACCGTGACGATCGTCATCAACGAACCAAACGCCGTGACGGCCAACATGACGACCGCCAGCAGCGTTGCTCGGTAACGATCACCCGGGTCGTGGTGTTCGGCGGGATCCACCGGTTGGGCGCGTGTCGTCACCGGCTCCTCGGGGCCGTGATCTCGATGTCGCTCTCGGGTCTCGAAGGTGCGGGTGTGCTCAGGCCGAGAACACTACCGGGCACTCACGTGGGCCACGAACCTGGCCTCCGGCCCAGGTGACGGTGGCACCTTCGACGATGGAGAACTCTGGGATCTGGGCCAGCCATTCTTCGATCGCTACTCGCAGCTCCATGCGGGCGAGATTGGAACCCGCGCAGCGGTGAATACCCACACCGAACGCGACATGGCGGTTGGCGGCGCGATCGAGGATGACCTTGTCGGCGTCGGGGAATTGTTCCGGATCGCGATTGGCTGCGGGAAAGTTGAGCACGACGTGGTCGCCCGCGCTCATCGGGCACCCGTTGACCTCGGTATCGGTCGTCGTGATACGGGCCATGGTGACCGGCGCATAGGCACGAAGCAGCTCTTCGAGGGCGGTGTCCATCAACTCTGGCTCGGTCGCCATCCGGTGGCGATCCTCGGGGTGGGTCGCAAGATGCCACAACGCCGAACCAATGCTCGACCACGTGGTGTCGACGCCGGCGATTAAGGTGAGCGCGACCGTGCCCAAGATATGGGCATCAGGAATCGGCTCGCCCTCGATCTCGGTATGCATCAGGGTCGAGATGAGGTCGTCTCCCGGTTCGATGCGACGTTCCTCCATCAGTTGGCTGAAGTACATGACCAGTTCGCCGGTTGCCTTCTCGCGCCGCGGGACGTCGTGGGCGAACTCGAGGACGTCTCGCACCCAACTGGTGAACGTGTCGGCCATGGAGTCAGGAACACCGAGCACCAGGCCGATGATCCGCACCGGGATCTGCTGGGCGTAGTCGGCCGCAGCGTCAGCTGAGCCCTCGGCCACGAAGCCTTCGATCAGTGAACGGCACAGCTCACGCGTCTTCGTCTCGTACTGATCGACTCGGTTGGGCGAGAACCAAGGAAGCAGCAGCCGGCGAGACCAGGTGTGTTCGGGCGGATCGACCGAGATGGGCGGCACGCCCGCCGGCAAGAGGTCGGGACCGTCGGACTCGGCCTCGGGCGGAAGCACCCCAACATGGCTCGAGCTGAAGGTTCGGTAGTCACGGGCAATGGCAACGACGTCGTCGTAGCGGGTGGGAAGAAACGACCCACCTCTCCGCTCGGAGTGAGCGATTGGACACGAACCCCGGAGGTCGTCCCAGATCATGAACGGGTCGGCGACGTAATCCGGGTCGAGTATGTCGAAGTCCGTGGCCCAATCCTGCACAGGATCAGTCATGCTCAGCTCCCTTGTTGGCGATGGCCGTAGCCTTACGTAGTACACCTGTTGGAGCAAGTGCTTCAGCCAAGGGTCGTCTGACCAGGCGTGCGGCGCGCGATCACACGGCTGCATCCACCGGATACAGTCCTTTGGCTCTCAGTCGAACCTCGGTGAGAACCGGTCCCCTACCTCGCTCTGAGTCTCCCCCTCATGATCCGCTCCGCCATTCCCCTGTTCAGCGCGCTCCTCCTCCTTGGGGCCTGCAGCTCCAGCGGGCAATCCGACGCATCCTCTGACGATGCCACCGCTTCTACCATCGCTGCCGACGAGGCTTCGGCCGACGGCGACAGCGCCAACGACGCGCCTGCGGTCGAACCAGCGGGCGACGATGAGCTCGGCGTTTCCGTCAATGGCACCGAACTCACGGTCGCCGAGTTCGATGAGCACCTCGAATCCTGGGCTCGGTTGGCCGAAGCCGAGGCACAGACCGTGCGAGACACCGATGGCGAGTTGCTTGCGGAGTTCGTCGGGGGCATCACTCAGCAGTACCTTCAGTTCGAGTCGTTCATGGATGCCATCAAGGCGGACGGCGTGACGATCACCGAAGAGGATCGCACTGCGGCCGAGGCCACAGCGTTGACATCGCTCGGTGAACCGAACGACGAATCAGCCCGAGCATCGGCTGTCGAATGGCTGGCCGGTCTGGCCGCAATCGAGCCATCAGAAGCCGAACTCGATGCCTACGTCGCCGAGAACGCCGCTGACCTGACCACCGACCTCATCTGTTCGAGCCACATCCTGGTCGAGACCACCGAGGAGGCTGACGCGGCGGTGGCCCGACTCGAGGGCGGTGAAGCCTTTGCCGACGTGGCAACCGAGTTGTCGATCGACCCGGGAAGTGGCGTTGCCGGCGGCGATCTCGGCTGTGTCGGCCCCGGTGCCTTCGTTCCCGAATTCGAAGAGGCCGCGCTGGCCGCCACCTTTGGCGAGGCGACCGACCCGGTCGAGAGCCAGTTCGGTTTCCACATCATCGTGACTCGCGAGCCTGCCACCGCAGACCTTCGCCCCGCCGCTGCGGCCCAGTTCGAAGCTGTCGCTCGCACCCTGCTCGACGAGTCGGTGACCTCAGCCACGATCGAGATCGCTCCGCAGTTCGGAAGCTGGGACGACACGACCAGCACCTACTCACCGCCGACCTGATGGTGGCGGGGGCGCCAATCTCGTTCGTCACCTGGAACATGGCGATGCTCGAGCGATCGCAACAGGCGCCGGCGCTCTGGTCGATCGAGAACTCCGAAGCCGAGGTCCGATCTCGCCTGCTCGATCATCGGCCGGACCTCGTACTATTCCAAGAATTGCCGGCCATGGTCCCGTTCATCGAGACACATTCGATGGTCCGAGCCAACCCGAAGTCACATCAGGGCCATTTGGCCACGCTCGTTCGGACGCCTCTCATGACTCCCGAGCCAGTCGTGACAACGGTGAAGGGCGCGGCCATTCTGGTCACGTTCGGCGATCTCACGGTGGCGAACGTCCACCTCGCGCCCGGCCGAGGGGGCTGGGAGACTCGGCTCGACCAGTTCCGAGCAATGGTTCAAGCCTCTCCAACTCAGCAACTCGTGGTGATTGGTGACACCAACACTCGGGCCGAGGAGGAGCCAGCCATCGCCGAACTCGGCCTCCGCGGCGATCTCCCACCGCGCCCGACCTGGAACAGTCACGCCAACCGGTTCCATCGACGCTCGGCCAAGTTCACGAGTCACTTCACTCGCTGGTTTGCGACCGCAGACGTGGTCGTCAACGACGTCGAGGTCTGGCATCGCCCGATCGTGCACGGCGATCATCGCTTCTTCGT
>JBBQUN010000357.1:0-4105 GCA_038212405.1 Acidimicrobiales bacterium
CTCGCAACGGATGGACCCAAGGGGGCACTCACTTCCGTGGAAGGAGCACCTGTTTGCGTCACCGACGCGTCATGCGTTCAAAGGCTGGATCACTGCGTGTCGGGCCGGCGAGCGGACGAGCAGTTGGTGATCCTGGAGCAACAGGTCTCCATTCACTGTAAGGGACCAGCACACGGAAATGCGTCGTCGCGTCAGGCGAGTAAGGGAACCAACACGAAATAGGCCAGAACCAGCACCAGGCCCTCGCGTCGTTGCACTGACTGTCTCGTGACCATTGCGCCGAGCGCAAGCAACGCGAAGCGACGAGGTGCCGATCGCGGCCAGGACGTGGTGGTAGTGCCCTCTCAGCCCCTAGCGGCGCCGCTTCCTCTTGACGGTTTCGGCAGGGTCGGGAGCGACAGGGTCAGGAGCGGCCGCGTCGGGAGCGGCAGCGTCGGGAGCGACATGGGAGACGGCCTGGAGGAGCGCGTCGATTTCGTGATGCTCCTCCAGCGGATGCCGCAACGGGTGCGATCGGTCGATGTGGTAACGATTGCGCCGACCGAGTCGCTCACGAGTGATGTAGCCGTCGGCCTCCAAGTCGTCGATGATCAGCATGGCGGTGCGTTCGGTGACGCCAACGAGGTGGGCGAGATCGCGCACTCGGACATCAGGCGACTGCGCGATGACCAACAAAACGTGTGCGTGGTTGGTGAGGAAGGTCCAAGAGCGCTGACTCGAGCGTGGTGCCATGGAGAAATTCTACACAATCGCGTTACATGTGTTTGCACACATGAAATTCAATGCATACATTGCATCGCATGTCTCCTGCATCCGACGATGACCAAGTCCGGCACTACACCAGCGCTGCACCCGACAACGGTCCCGCTGCCGCTCACCATCGTTCGTTGCCTCCGGTCGGACACCGGTGATGACCGCCGTCCTCGTTCTGGTCGTGGTCCTTCTTCCCCTCATTGGCGCAGCGGCCGCTCTGATCGTCCGCAGGAAAGAACAAGCCGGGCGTGCCGTCACGCTGGCGGGAGCAGTCGCCTTCGCTGCCGCAGTGGCGCTCGTTGTCATTGGCGGACTCGACAGCGACGGCACCATCGAGACCGGTGGCTGGTTGGATGCGCCGGTTGGAGGCACGAGTGCGCTGCTGCTGGCCGTGGTGATGGGCACCGCCACCGTTGTTGCCGGCTTCTCCGCACGATCGCTCGATGATGACGGGCGAGCGGCCAGCTACTTCGCGCTCCTCGGCGTTGTCGCTTCCGGTTCGGCCCTGGTGATTCTCCCTGCGAACCCAGCACTCCTCCTTCTCGGCTGGATCGTCTCGGGGTGGGCACTGATCGGGTTGATCGGATTCGAGCCAGGCTGGCTTCCGGCGCGTCGGGCGCGGCAGCGAATCTGGCGGACGCTGATGGTTGGTGATGTTGCACTGCTGGCCGGCGTCGCCCTGGCCACCTATCGCAGCGACGGCTTGCTGACCGGCAACGCTGCGGCAGCGGTCGAGGAGCTTCGTAGCACCTCGATCATCGGGCTCGGAACGCTGCACGTCGTGATGGTGTTGATCGTGATTGCTGGCGCTTCCCGGTCGGCAATGGTGCCGTTCCATCGCTGGTTGATTGGCACGCTTGCGGCGCCGACGCCGGTTTCGGCTCTCGTGCACGCGGGTTTGGTGAGCGGCGCCGGTCTCGTTCTCCTCCGCTTTGCTGAGCCATTCATCGCATCGGATCCAGCGGTGATCTTCGCCTTCGGCCTCGGAATCGCCACGGTCGCCCTTGCCACCGGCGCCATGCTGATCCGGTCCGACGTCAAAGGCACACTGGCGTGGTCGACCGTGGCGCAGATGGCCTTCATGGTCGTGCAGTGTTCGGTCGGCGCCTTCAGCAGCGCCATCTTCCATATCGCGGGCCACGGGATGTACAAGGCGACGCTCTTCCTTGGATCGGGCGACACGGTGTCGGCTGGTCTGCGGAACCGACGGCGCCCCGACGGTCTCGCCGAGATGACTCGACCGACCCAGTTCATCGCATCCGCCGTCACCGCAACCGCAGTGGTAGCCGCCGTTGGATCCCTGATTCGTCCCGACGTCTCGCCTGCCGGGGTAGTCCTGGTGTTCGTGTTCGCCTGGCTGTCGATTGTGTCAGGCATGCACGGGTGGCTACGGCGTGCCCCCTTTGCGCCGCTCACCTCGGTGGGATTCGGGGTCCTCGGTTCGCTGCTGTCCGCCATCGCGTACATCGCGAGCTTGCGTCTCGCCGAAGCCTTCATGAAGCCCTCCCTTTCGAATCTGCCCGAAGCGACGATCATCGGGCCAACCGAGCTCGTCGTCGTCCTCGGCGTCCTGGCCGCCGGCGCAGCAGCGATCACCCTGCTGCCAGGATCGTCCGGCACGGCGTTCCGTGACCGCGTTCGTCAGCTCGTTGTGCGGCTCTGCGAACCTGCGATCTCGATTCCTCGTGCGGCAGGCGCGACGGTGGTCGACAACTCGGCGTCGTTCCCCCTGATCAAGACGAACGGTGCTCGCCGAGCCGAAATACGGGCCGACGTCGCCCGAGCAAGTGCGGTGATCGCACCCCAATGGCCGTTGGCGTCGTTCGTTGCCGTCAACCCGCTCGGCGGACTCGAGTCGATGAGTTTCGATGACGCCACCGCCATGGCTCGGCAATGGCGCGGGGCCAAGACCCACCTCAGCCTCGACGAATACCGGCATGGCCATGAACAGGGCTTGTCCCTGACTGCTGACCTCGCTCACGTCGCCCACTATCGATTCACCGAGCTGTGCGATCGAGGACCAGTCATCATCGGCGGACAGGCGCTCTCTGCTGTCGACATCATCGTCGCCGATCTGTTGCACAGCCCCGATTCGCCAGCTCCGGCAGTGACCCAAACGGCATTGCAACGCCGCGGACCCGAAGGAGCGAGCGCAGCAATCGATGATCTGGTGTCATCGTGGTTGTCGGCCTACGTCCACCCGCCCCACTGGCACGCTCACCGTGCTGGTGAAGGCTTCCTCGCCATGAGCCATCGCCTGGTGGCATCGGACTCGAGACTCAACGGGCTGCTTTCGGCTTCGGCTCGTCAATGGCTCGCCTCCCTCACGATTGATCCAGCTGTCATCATCGATGCGGCATTCGCCGTTTCTGGCGTCAGCGACGAGCACCGGGTCGATGAGGTTCGCAGCCAACTCTGCCAACTCGCCGGCTGGTCCGGGCTCGCCAAGTGGCGGACCGAGTGGGCGCTACCCGACGAGAAGCGGCCACCGCTCGCACCAATCGACATCGTTGCCGTGCGCGCGCTGCTCGAAGCCGGCGTCATCGGTTCGACGACCATTGCACCCTCTGCCCAACATCAGGACACCCGTGCCGACGAAGACCTCGATGCTCGGGCGAACGCCGTCGTGCTGGCACTCGCTCCAGGAGGCAACGAAGCCGATCGCTCAACGGTCCGTTCGGTGCTCGCCGAAGTCCCTGCTCGCAGTCGCGCCGTCATGTGGCTCGAGGCCCAAGAACGCTCGGTCGATGGGCGCGTGCTCTCGATGCTCAGCCGCTTGGATCCTGGCAGGATGACCGACCGGCCCGATGCGCAACTGGTCTTTTGCATCGATGTCCGCTCCGAGGGGTTGCGGAGCAACATCGAAGCGCTTGGCAATATCGAAACCATCGGCTTCGCCGGATTCTTCGGTGTACCGATGCGCATCCAAAAGCTCGGTTGGCAACATCACGAAGCACGCTGTCCGGTTCTGGTCGCGCCCGCCATCAGCGCCTCGGAGCAGCCTCTGCCACAAGACGTGGAGAAGGCGGCCGGGTCATTGACCCGCCAGCGTGCCCTCGGTGGATTGGTCGCCGCACACGCCGGTGCCAAATACGGACCGGGTTCGCCGTTCGCGCTCGCCGAGACCGCGGGCTGGCTCCTCGGCCCGACCGCAGCACGGCGCACCTTCCTCTCTCCGCCGTCGACCCCGCCGGCCGCACCGCCGACGCGAATGATTCTCGACGACGACGAGGTGCTGCTCGAACAGCGAACCTTCTTCGCCGAGTCGGTGCTCAAGACCATGGGTCTCACCGATCACTTCGCCCCGATCGTGATGCTCTGTGGTCACACCAGCCGTACGACCAACAATCCC
>JBBQUN010000358.1:0-4094 GCA_038212405.1 Acidimicrobiales bacterium
GCCGACGCCAGCCCACCCGTCAACAACGTCGCCCTGACGTCAGCTCTTGCAGCCGAACGAACCTCGCGGACCCACCTCGATCAGCCGCCACCGGCCAACCGTGCGCAATCTCGATCACACCCAGCCCGCCGACGACTCCGCTCGCTCGCCCCGACCGGAACGGCAAGGCACGGTGCCCGCGTACTCGCCTGCGCTTGCGCCGGAGCGGTCGATCCGGAGTCGGGGGTTGCCCATCTGCTGCAGCGCGTCGCAGAGTCGCCGATGGTTTTCGCTCGTCGACTCGGCCACGCATTCGACATCTCGAGTCGAGCGCTGTGGCCCGAACCGTGGGTGGGTTGCGAGCAGGTGATGCAGCGCACCTATTTCGTGCTCGGCATACCGACTGTCAAAGGTGCTGGTTCGATGCAGAGTGAAGCGGGCTACGCAACGTCTTGACCGAACGCGGAGCGTAGTGTGACAGATGGCACTGACGATGGGATCCTCGCGTTATCACGAGCAAAGCCGAGTTGATGGCCGATGACCCAGTGGCCGCCGAGGCCGTTCGTCGTTGCTGGTGAACACCTGCCGGTAAGCCCACTCGATCTGCAGGGTCCGGTTGAACCGTTCGACCTTGCCGTTCTGCCACGGGCAGTGCGGTTTGATCAGCTTGTGAGCGATCCCGCTGATGGCGAGCAGCTCGGCGAGCGAGTTCGATCGGGTGTAGCTCCAGTGGTTGTCGGTCATGACCCGCTCGACGGTGATGCCGTGCTCGGCGAAGCATGCCAACGCTCGAGCGAAGAACGCTGAGCACGTGGCGGCCTTCTCGTCAGGGAGGATCTCGGAGTAGGCGAAGCGGCTGTGGTCATCGACCACGGAGTGGACGTAGTCGAACCCGATCTTGCGTCTGGCCGCCGGTCTGCCCATCTGGCGGCCATGGGCTCGCCAACCGCCACCGTCGGGGATGCGGCCGATCTTTTTGACGTCCATATGGACCAGCTCGCCGGGCCGGTCGCGTTCGTAGCGAACAGCGGTCGTCTTCGTCGTTCGGATGCGTTGGCCGGTCAAAGGGTCGCACTCGGCGAGCCGATCGATGTTGTGGCGGCGCAGGATCCGGCTCACCGTTCGCGGCGGGATACCGAGCTCAGGTCTGAGCCAGTCCTGACCGCGTCGATGCTCGCGACGTGCGGCGACGACCTGGGCCTCGACCTCGGCGCTGGCACGGGTCGGCGTCCGGTGTGGTCGCGATGACCGGTCCTCGAGGCCGGCATCGCCTTCGGTATCGAATCGGGCGACCCAGCGGTGGGCGCACTGGCGGGACACGCCCATCGCTTTCGCGACGTGGGCGATGGGCATCCCTTCGACTCGGACGCGTTGGACCAGGACGCGCCGACCGTGAGGGGTCAGGCGGGCGTTACGGTGAGACACGAAGACCTCCGTGGTTGTGAAGACGGCTATCTCCACAATGCCCCGGAGGTCTTCGCTGTTTTCAACCCCTCGCCGTCACCAACGTCCTGGGCGAGTACAGCTAGCCCCTCGGGTGGCCAAGACGCTACGCCATTCTCGAGGGGCACCTGAAGCGATCGCAGCAGGTTGGAGAACAACGACCAGTTTCCAATCACGGCGACCAGCTCCACCAGTAAAGAGTCATCGACGAGCTGCAGGCGGCACAGCTCCCAGCTTTCGTCACTTATCACGCCGGTCTCCAGCGAATCGTCGGTTGCGGCCAGAACCGCTCGTTCAGCTGGCCCGAAACCCTCAGAGCTCCGCCAGTCGCGTACGCCCAACAGGTCGGCCTCATCGATACCCATCTCGGTCGCAACGCTCCAGTGCTGAGTCCACTCGTAGACAGCGCCAGTGGTCCAGCCGATCCTCATGATGATCAGCTCGCGGAGTCGACCGTCGAGCTGCCCTTTCCAGAGCAGGACCTACAATCTGCCCTTTCCAGAGCAGATTGTGCAGCATTCCGTTCAGGGCCCGAGCCACACTCGGATTCTTCAGTGCGATCTGGAAGACCGACAGGTCACCCATGTACTCAGGCAGTCCATGATCGGTCGCGATCGATCGGGCCTCCGTGGCGCCGAGTCGGGCGATCCTTCCTTCAGTCATCGGTTTCATTCCTTTCGTCTGATTTGTGATTCGACGGCGCGGGTAGCGGATCAGCGGCCAGTGAACCGAGGCTCGCGCCTCTCCAAGAAGGCTCGGGGACCCTCGCGAGCGTCTTCGGTCTTCATGACGACGCGGGCACATTCATTCTCGATCCGGTAGGCCTCCTCCAAGGGCACCCCACTGGACCGGACGATGGCTTCCTTCGCCTTGGCCAGCGCGACCGGTCCACCCTGGGCGACTTGCGCTGCCACCTCGGCAGCCCGAGCGCGGACTTCGTCGGGGGCCGCGAGCTCAGTGATCAGCCCGTAGCGGTAGGCATCCTCGGCCGTGATCGGTTCGCCCCCGAGGATTATGCGCATTGCTGCGGTGTAGGGGATTTGGCGGGCCAGACGTGCGAGCGAACCACCAGCCGAAATGATCCCTCGTCGGACTTTGGTCAACCCAAAGGTCGCCTGGTTGCTCGCGATACGAAAATCAGTCCCCAGCAGTATCTCAGTGCCACCGGCGAGGGCATGGCCATGTACCGCCACCACCACGGGTTGTAGAGATCAAATCCCCGAAGAACGGCGGTATCCATCTGAGACCGATCGGCCAACAACCGCTCGTACCACTCATCGTCAGCCTCGCGTGCCCGAGTGAACAGAGGAATCAGTCGAGCCAGATCAGCGCCGGCGCAGAAGGACTTTTCTCCAGCTCCTCCGAGAAGCGCCACCCTCACGTCGGGGTCATCGCGTACATCGGTCCACGCTTGCGCCAAACCCACCACCATCTCCGGTGACAAGGCGTTGTGGCGCGCTGGACGGTTGAGGGTGAGCCTCGCGCCCCGTCAGACTTCGAATACAGAATTGGGGCTCTTCGGTCATCGTCGGGTCCTCAACTTCGATGGCAGGGCAGAGAGCGAATCACTCCTTCGACGTTCGCTCACGGCGGTCACGTGAGCTGGTCAGCGAGGTTCCGGTGGAAGTGCTGTAGGGCTGGTTCGTTTCGCCCGAACACGACGTCGGTTTGTGACCCGGCCGCGTAACCGGCTTGCATGGTGCGTCCGACCCGGAAGTCCTCCTGCTCAACGGTGTTCATCAGCACCGTCCAATTCTTGTTCCAATAGTCACTGCGACCGGCTGCCGCCTCGGCATCGGGTGCGAGAAGACTGACCCGTGACATGCTCTTGCCTGCCTGGGCATCGTCCGGGAAGCAGTTCCACATCTCGAAATGATCCGCCTGCCAAACCAGAATCGTGTTGGGGAACAGCTATCGAGCAGGCCACACCAGCGATCCGCTTGAAGTGACAGACACTATGATTTGTGTCAACATCGGCCCTCGGGGGAGCCACCGAGGCTTCGTCCTGTAACTCAACAGGAGTTCTCATGCGCGTCGACTATCCGATCATCTCTGCCGATTCCCACATCACCGAAGCTCCGAACACCTACATCGACTACATCGAACCCAAGTTCCGAGACGTGGCCCCGCACGTCATCTCGACAGAGGACCGAGGCGACGTGTATGTGATCGACGGCATGAAACGGTCGATCCCGATGGGCCTCATAGCGGCCGCCGGCCAACCGGCTGACCAGCTCAACATGAACGCCACCTACGCCGAGCTCCATCCCAGCGGGCATGACTCCACCACCCGATTGGCCGACCAAGAACGCGACGGCGTCAGCTGCGAAATCATCTACCCCTCGGTCGGCATGGTGCTCTGCAACCACCCCGACCTCGACTACAAACGGGCCTCGATGCGGGCCTACAACAAGTGGATCGTCGACTACTGTTCGATCGACCCCAACCGCCTACTCGCACTCGGCCAAACAGCCATGCGAACCCCCGCGGAAGGCATCACCGATCTCGAAGAAATGAAGGAACAGGGAATCCGTGGCGTGATGATGCCGGGCAACCCCGGCCTCGAAGACTATGACTCCCCGATCTATGACGACTTCTGGAAAGCTTGCGTCGAACTCCAGATGGTTCCTTCGTTTCATATTCTCACCAGCTCCGCCGACAACCTCGGCGGC
>JBBQUN010000359.1:0-4048 GCA_038212405.1 Acidimicrobiales bacterium
CGATCAGGTCAGGGAGTGCTACTCGACTCGCATCGTGACCTCGGCGCTCAGATCGACGTCGCCGACGAGGCGGCCGACCAACGGAACGTTCGTTGGCGACCGGTACGTCACGGTTGCCGTTGTTTGGTCACCACGGCTCGATCCACCGCTGAGCCTGCTCGACAACCGGGTCGGGTCGAGCGCGCCGGCATCAACCGCAGCCTGCCGAGCAACCCCGGGGCTGGGGTCAACGGCTGCCGCCCGGGCCGCTTCACGCGCAGCATGTTGCACGAGGAGCGCGTCTTTCGCGACCAGCGCCGCCTGGATGACGATGAGAGCGACGAGCACGACCAGGGGAAGGATCAACGCGAACTCGACGGTCGCCTGCCCCCGTTGACCCCTCCCCCGCGTCATCAGCCGACCTGCCCGATGACGGAATTCAGCACGGCGTCGAGCAGCCGACCGATCTTGCCCGAGCCAACCGCCCAGGCAAGGGCGAGACCGGCGACGGCCGCCGCCCCGAGGATGACGAGGGCGTACTCCGCCGTTGCCTGGCCCCGTTGCCGGGCGATGACACCAACCGAGGCAGGTGCAGCGAGCGCATGAAACATGAACATGATGATTCTCTTTTCGAAAGG
Organism: Acidimicrobiales bacterium; assembly: GCA_038212405.1. GTDB lineage: Bacteria > Actinomycetota > Acidimicrobiia > Acidimicrobiales > SZUA-35 > JBBQUN01. The sequence goes on from JBBQUN010000359.1 coordinate 618, forward strand.
TCACGAAGGGCAGGGCGACCTGCGAAGGGCTCGAAAGACAGCCCGATCGGCGTCAGAGACGGCGAAGCGAAACAATCACGAGGGGTACCACGGCTCCGAGCACGACGGCGGGCAACGAGCAGAAGACCAGCGGCAGGAGCATCTGCACCGGCAGCTGGCGAGCGGCAAGTTCGGCCCGTCGACGTCGAGCGTCCGACGCCTCGTCGGTGAGCCGGATCAGCAGCGCTCCGAGTGGCGAGCCCTCGCGCTCGGCTTGCGCCAGGGTCACCATCAGCGATCGGTACTCGACCCCCAACTCCTCAGCGGCTCGGTGAAGTGCGTCGGTGGTACCGCCCCCGGCCTCGAGGTGCTCGACGGCCCTGACGAAACCATGACGAACTGTTGGCGGACCTCGCTCGGCCAAGAGCGTGATCGAACCGATGATCGTCACCCCAGACGAGACAGCGATGGCCATCAGGTCGGTCACTTCCCCGAGTGCCTCAGCCATTCGTCGCTGGCGCTGGCGGTTCAGCAACGCAGGGCGAACTCGTTGGAACACCACCGCAACTGCCAGGCCAAGAGGTATCGAAGGCCACCAGAGCAAAGCGAGAAGTGCGACAGTGGAGGCGGTGGCCGCAGCGGTGAGCGTCGTCGCCGACATCGGCGGCGGCCGCGTCATCGGTGCACCACGCGGTCGATCCACCACCAGCTCCAATAGCTCAGAGCACCAGCACTCACGATGCAGGCTGCTCCTGTCCAACTGGTCAGGTAGAGCTCCGCCACTGCTGGCTCGGCCAGCGCGATCAGTACCGCAAAGACCAGTGGAAGCGCAGCGAGCAGCAAGGCCGATGCCGTTGCTTGTCCGGCTTGAGATGCCGCTTCGTCCCGGGCCGCCACGCCGAGACGCAGCGTTTCACCGACACGGTCAAGTGACACTGCTGCCGGTCCGCCGTTCTCGAGGAGAAGTCGAACCGATGCCAACAACAGCTCGAGCGCAACCAAACCGTCGACGTCGGCCCGTTCGAGCGCACGGCCAAGACGTTCGCCCGAAGCAAGCGCTTGGCGGACGGGTCGCAATCGAACGTCGAGCGTTGGGTGCAACACCGAGATTGCGTCGGTCGTGTTGATCGTGAGCTCGATAGCCGATGCGAGCGAGCGGCCGCCGCGGAGCTGCTGAGCCAGATGGTCGACGAGATCGATGACCGAGCGGTCGGACCGCCTTCGATCACGTTGGTGGCGGCGCCGATCCCGGACTCGGTGTACGACCCAGATGCTTGATGGGCCGCCAACGAGGACCGCTGGGCTGCCGGCAAGGATCCCAACGATTGCCAAAACCACGACTGCTGTCGCCCAGCCTGCCTGCGTCGCGCTCAGTCGATTTTCGGGAGCGAGGGCAACCGACGCAACGCCGAACGTCGAATCATCGGCGAGACGTGCCCGCACGATGGAGCGGTGGGCGATCATGCCGACACCCGCCAGAGCGTCTTTGGTTCGAGTGGCCGTTCAGGCACCATCTGCGCCACTTCGGCGATGCCTCGGCGCGCACCAAAACGTTCGATGTGCACGACGTAGTCGATCGTCTCCGACAGGATTTCGCTGATTGCTCCTGGCGCCACGGAGACGTCGGCGAGCGAGGCCAGCAAGTGCAGCCGACGCAATGCGCCTGCCGGATGATTGGCGTGCACGGTGGTCAACGATCCACGGTGGCCCGTGGTGAGTGCCATCAGGAGATCAAGACACTCTGCCGATCTCGTCTCGCCAAGGATCAACCGATCAGGTCGCATCCTCAGTGCATTGCGAACGAGGTCTCGGATCGTCACCTCGCCAACACCTTCAGCATTGGCGGGGCGCGATTCCAACCGGACGAGGTGGCGTTGGCCGAGACGCAATTCGGCGGTGTCCTCGATCGTGATGATGCGTTCATGGTTGCCAATCGACCGCGCCAATGCGTTGAGCAGCGTGGTCTTGCCTGCGCCAGTGCCGCCGCTGATGACGATGGTCTTGCGCTGCTCGACCGCAGCCCCTAGGCGATCAGCCACAGCGGCCGGGGCGAAGGCATCGAGGCTGATGTGTTTGGCAGCGAATCGACGGATCGTGACTGCTGGCCCGTCGATGGCGAGCGGCGGTACGACCACGTTGACGCGGCTGCCGTCGGCCATGCGGGCATCAGCCATGGGGTGCAGGCGGTCGACTCGAAGGCCGAGAGGATCGAGGATCCGAGCGATCAGCAACTGGAGTTCACTCTCGTCGAGCCGGAGATCAGTCGCCTCGAGCGCGCCCGCCCGCTCGATCCAGATCGGCTCAGAGCTGTTGATCATGATCTCCGACACGTCGTCAGCGATGAGTAGCTGCTCGATCGAGCCAAAGCCACGAGCCCGAGCGAGACCACGTTCGACGAGATCGACAACAATCGTTGGCGCGACCGACGGCCACTGACGTCGCAGTTCATCGACGAGATCGCCCGGCTGGGCCGACGGGCGCGCCATGAGGAGCTCGATGATTCGATGCTCGATACTCGATGCGTCGGCCGCCATCAGAACACATCGAGTCGGCGGAGCGATCTCGGCAAGCGCGAGACCAGGAGCCCGGCATCGACCGCACGGAAGATCTGAGGTTCGTGTGGAACCACCGCAATGATGGGCGCACCCAGCACGGCCTCGATGTCAGTCGTGGTGAGGGCCCGATGCTGTTCGGCGATGACGATGACGTCATCAGGAGTCGGACCGTGGCGGGCGCGGCTCAGAGCGACATAACACGGCCGGGTGACGAGCACCGATCGGCTGGCCGCGGCGACCAAGGCGTGCAGATGGGTGTGGTCGCCGAGGTCGACCACGACACGCCGCTGATCAGACCGCAGGAGCGCAGCGAGCTCACGAGCCGCTCATCGGACATGGTCACCGCGCCTCCACCCGAACCCAAGAGCGTGAGCTGTGCTGCGATCGGCTGTTCGAGCCAACGCAACGAGTCGGGCGCTGGTTCGTCGGCGGCGACCCACGAACCCAGACCGTCGACCGCATGGTCCGGTCCGAGCCCCAAGATCTCGGGCAGATCACCGGCGAGGTCGACCAGCAACGTGGGCTGACGCTTGGACAACAGCAACGACACCGCAGCGGCGGTGACCGAACAGCCAGCGCCACCCTTGGCGGAATAAAAACACAGCACAACGACCTCGGACCGATTTCGAGTAGCAGCCGGGGAAGCGATGTGAGCGGGCGGCCACGCTGCTTGTCAGCAGCGGCGTTCGCCGAGAGAAGGGCAGTCTGTCGCCAGGGCAAACGGCTTGTTGCCAGGGAGCGATGCTCCGGTAGGGTGCGGAGTGGAGGTGTCCGAGTACCTGGTGGGCTCCCCCGCCTTCAAAGCGGGTGTGCGATGTGATCCATCGTAGGCGGGTTCGATTCCCGTCCACCTCCGCCATTCTCTCGCAAGTCGAGTTGGCGGCCTTGGCTCAACGA
>JBBQUN010000360.1:0-4017 GCA_038212405.1 Acidimicrobiales bacterium
TTCTTCTCCGAGAACGCCGACTTTGCCCGTGCGATCACCGATCGTGGCGTCACCTTCATCGGCCCGCCACCCGAGGCCATCGAGATCATGGGCGACAAGATCAGTGCCCGTGAGGCCGCCGAGAAGGTCGGTGTGCACGGTGTTCCCGGCGTCACCGAATTCCTTTCCGGGCCTGCCGAGATCATCGCATTCGGCGACGAGTATGGCTATCCGGTCGCCATCAAGGCCGCCTTCGGCGGTGGCGGACGCGGCATGAAAGTCGTCCAGTCGGCCGATGAGGCCGCCGATGCTCTCGAGTCGGCCCAGCGTGAAGCGCTGGCTTACTTCGCTCGCGACGAGTGCTACATCGAGCGGTACCTCACCAAGCCCCGCCACATCGAGATCCAGGTGATCTGCGACTCGCACGGCAACGGCATCTACCTGGGTCAACGCGATTGCTCGGCCCAGCGTCGGCATCAGAAGTTGGTCGAGGAAGCACCGGCGTTCGATTTGCCACCAGAGATCGCCAAAGCAATGGGCGAGGACGCGGTCAAGGTCGCACTCGGTTGCAACTACACCAATGCCGGCACCGTCGAATTCCTCTACGAAGACGGCGGCTACCACTACCTGGAGATGAACACCCGGCTCCAGGTCGAGCACCCGGTCACCGAGCTGATCACCGGCCTCGACCTGGTTGCCTTGCAGCTCCATGTTGCCGGCGGCGGCGAGTTGCCGTTCACCCAAGACGAAGTGACCTTGCACGGGCACGCCATCGAGATCCGCATCAATGCCGAAGACGTCGCAGGCGGCAAGTTCCTTCCCTCCCCCGGGCCCCTCACCAAGCTGCGAGTGCCGTCCGGGTTCGGCGTGCGCTGGGACGGCGGCTACGAAGCTGGCGACCAGATCAGCCAGTACTACGACAACCTCGTCGGCAAGCTGATCTGCTGGGGTTCCACTCGAGAGGTGGCGATCGCCCGCACCCTGCGTGCCCTGCGCGAGTTCGAGATCGAGGGTGTTGCCACCACGATTCCCGCGGACATCGCCATCCTCGAGCACCCCGACTTCGCAGCCGGCACGCATTCCACCAAATGGGTCGAGGAAGTCCTCGACCTCACGGGCATCGGCGGCAAGACCGAGTCGAGCACCGAGGGTGACGATGGCGAGCCGAAGATCCGTCGCGATGTCGACGTCGAGGTCAACGGCAAGAAGTTCTCCGTTGCCATGTGGGTTCCCGAATCGGCAATGGCAGCAGCGCCAGCCGGCGGAGCCAAGAAGCCACGCCGCAAGGCGAGCAGCGGCGCGGGCGGCGGCTCGGGATCGGGAGACGTCACGGTGCCGATGCAGGGAACGATCGTCAAGGTCGTTGCCGAGGTCGGCCAAACCGTCGAGGTCGGCGACACGATCGTCGTGCTCGAAGCCATGAAGATGGAGAACAACGTCGCTGCCGAGAAGGCCGGCACCGTGACCGAGATCAGGGTCGCTGCCGGTGACTCCGTCGGTGGCGGCGACATCGTCGCCAAGATCGAATAATCACTATCGGTCAACCAGCTGGTGCCTGGCTCACTCCGAGCCGGGCACGAGCAGTTCGACGGAGGCGCCAATCGTGGATGCCAGCGCAGCGAGGAGCCTCTCGGTGCTCTGGCTGCCGTGCGCCACCAGCGGCGCCCCGACAAACACCTCATCGATACCTGCTGCATGCACCGTGGCTCGGACCTCTTCATCGATCTCGCCTCGCCGGACCACGACGCGGGTGACCAAATCGATCAGGCCGGTCTGTCGGCGTGCGAGCTCGAGCTGCGCTTCGAGCAGCCAGCGCAGCTCGTCGGTCACGAGATCGAACATCGTGGCGTCGAGGTCATCGAAACTCGACGAATCGAGAATCGCCAGATAGACCAGCGCCCGATCGGCATCGTGAGCCCGTTGCATTGCCATGCGAAGGCTGGCTGGGCGACCGACTCCGCCCCACGAGACATAGAGCATCTCCTCGCTCACTGCGCACCTCCATCGATCGGAGTGGTGCCGTCGAGACCCTCTCCGGGGATGGCACCCGCTTCCCACCGTTCTTCGATCAGGTCGAGCGCAGCAAGGCGGTTGTTGGTGGCGACGCTCAACGCATCGGCGACTTGCGGTTCGACGAGCCCGGTTCGCACCACGTCAGACAGCGCTCCCAGTTCGGCGACGAGCGCGTCACGCCGAGCCTGCAACAACATGGCCACTTCGAGCTCGGGATGCGCCCGAAGGTGCGAGCGCAGCTGGGCGCCCTCGTGAGTCACCTGGTGCTGGTAGGCGACCGCCAAGGCGTCGGCCAGTTCCTCGAAGAGAACACCTTGCGAGCCGAGCCGAGCCATCTCGGCCTGGCCTGCTCGCGCCATCATGATGCGGGCCTGACGGTGCTGTTGCACCAACTCGGTCTCGGCCCGGCCGGCAAGTCCAAGGCGCTGAATCAGCGGGCCCATCGTCGTTCCCTGGATCAAGAGGGTGAAGACCACGACACCAAAGGTCATCACCTGCAAGGACTCTGCTGTTTCTGGGTCGAAGAGTTCCTCGGTGATCAGCAGCGCCAGAGCCAACGAGATGGCGCCGCGAAGGCCGCCCCAGAACATCACGTGCTGGTAGGGCATAGAAATACGGCGCGCTGGTTCCAGCCGGTTGCCAATGCCGGTCAAGCCGTACACGACAACGACTCGAACCAGCAGCACGGTGGCCACGGCCAGTGCAACCTCGCCGGCATGGTCGACCAGACTCGACAGGCTGATGGTCAAGCCAATGAACAAGAACACCAGTGAGTTGACGAGGAAAGTCAGCAGCTCCCATGAGTGTTCGAGGGTCTGGCGGGTGTTCGGTGATGTGTTCTTCAGTCCGAGCGATCCGACCGTGAGACCAGCGGCGACAACGGCCAGAATGCCCGAGAAGTGGAAGCTCCGGCCGACGATCTCGCCTGCGCTTTCGGCAATGAGATAGGAGCCATAGGCGAGCGCCATCGTCGTGGTGGTTTCGATGAGGCCGTCATCGACTCGGGCGAGCACGATTTCCGAAACGATGTACCCCAGTACCAGGCCAACGGCGAGACCGCCTGCTGACACCACGAAGAAGTCCGTCACGGCGCCGCCGAGCGAGAACGCCTCACCGCCCGCTGCGCTCAGAGCAAAGCCGAAGGCGACGACGGCCACGGCGTCATTGAACAGCGACTCCCCCTCGACCAGGACCGACAGCCGCTTCGGAGTTCCGAGCGCCTTGAAGAACGCGATGACGGCAACAGGATCAGTCGCAGAGATGAGCGCGCCGAAGGCGAAAGCCGCAGCCCAGGGAATGTCGAGGACCGCGTGGACCACCGCTCCGACCGCCAGCGTGCCGATGAGGGTGCCGATGATCGCAGCGGTGAGAACCGGCCGCATGTCTGCCTTGAGCTTCTTCCACGGCAGATGAAGGGTGGCTTCGAAGAGCAGCGGTGGCACCAACAATCCCAGGATGAGATCGGGCGAGACCTCGACCTCGACGAGATCGCCAAGCAACGCGGCGCCAAAACCCGCGAGCACCAGCGCCACCGTGAACGGGAATCGCAACCGGCTGGCCAGTACGGCTACGCCGGCAGCAATGGCGAGCAGGATCACCGCCGCCTGCTCGAGGCGCAAGAGATTGCTCGCCTCTTCCCCCGTAGCTTCTGCCGCCACCATGTAGAGACCCATGGAGACAACCTAGACCTGGATGGACCGGGCCCGGGGTGGTGAGGCAGACCTCAGCTGCCGACTCGCTCAGCTATCGAAGGCTCAGCTGTCGAAACCCAGGCCGACGCGATCGAGACCACGAAGCCACAGATTGCGTTCGCCAGTGCGGTCTTCTTTGTCGAGCGACCAACGCGTCATCTGGATACCGGCCCACCGCAGTGGTTCGGGCGGAAACGGCAGGGGCTTCTTGTTGACGAAGTCGAGTCCGACGATGGGGCTGTCTCGTTTGTCGAGAAGGTCGAGCATGGCACGAGCCCCGAACCGGGTGGCAGCAGCCCCGAGCCCGGTGTAGCCGGTTGCATAGACCACCTTG
>JBBQUN010000361.1:0-4014 GCA_038212405.1 Acidimicrobiales bacterium
ATGCCGAGGTCTTTGCGCATCCAATCGACCGCGAAGCCGAAGTCGAACGAACCGTCGACCATGGTGGCGCCCCGGTTCTCCATCTGCCAAGAGCCAGCTGCTCCCTTGGAAATGGTGGCCAACACCTTATCGGTGTCGAGCCCGGCCAGCATGGCGAGATGCAGCCCTTCTGACAGGCCTTGGATGGCACCGGCGATGGCGATCTGGTTCACCATCTTGGTGAGCTGTCCGCTGCCGGTCGGGCCGATCAGCGTGGCGTTGATGGCATAGGCATCGAGGAGGGGAGCGACGGAGTCAAAGACGGCGCTGTCGCCACCGCACATCACCGTGAGCTTCGCGTTCTCGGCTCCGGCTTGGCCACCTGACACCGGCGCATCGATGAACCCGAGACCCTGCTCGGCACAGGCAGCGCCCAGTTCTCGAGCCAGTTCGGCTGATGCGGTGGTGTGATCGAGCAGGACGCTGCCAGGGGACATGGCTTCGATCGCGCCATCGAAGCCGTAGACCACTGAACGCACGTCGTCGTCGTTGCCAACGATGGTGATGACGACGTCGGCTTCGCTCGCTGCTTCAGCGGGCGTCGACGTACTCGCTCCACCGTGCTGGGCGACCCAGGCGTCGGCTTTCGCGGTAGTGCGGTTGTAGACCGTGACGTGGTGCCCCGCCTGTTGGAGATGACCAGCCATGGGGTAGCCCATGACGCCGAGACCGATGAATCCGATACGCATGCGTGGCAGGATAGAGACCAATGTCGTCTCGCCGTAGCCAGATCGCTCCGTTTCACGTCATGGAGGTCATGCGTGCTGCGCAGGAGCATGAACTCGCTGGTCATGAAGTACTACACCTCGAAGTCGGTCAGCCAGGCACACCGGCGCCAGCGGGTGCACGAGCCGCGGTCATCGAAGCACTTGGCATCGAGACGCTCGGCTACTCGGCGGCTCTCGGCATGCCGGCACTGCGGGAACGAATTGCTCGTTGGTACCACGAGCGCCATCACCTCGAGATCGATCCCGGTCGAGTGATCGTCACCACGGGCGCCTCGGGAAGTTGCGTGCTCGCCTTCCTTGCTCTTTGGGACGTAGGCGATCGAGTAGGAGTGATCGAACCGGGATACCCCTGCTACCGCAACGACCTCGAAGCCTTTGGGATCGAAGTCGTTGGTCTCCCGGTTGACAGCACCACGGGCTTTCGACCGACGCTCGATCAGCTCGATGCAGCGTTATCACTCGATGGCTTGGTCATCGCCAGCCCCAACAATCCGACCGGCACCATGCTCGGCCCAGAGGATCTTGCCTCGATCACCCGATGGGCTGAAGAAAATGAGGTTCGCCTCGTGGTCGACGAGATCTATCACGGCATCACCTATGACGCACCGGCAGCGAGCGCCCTTGCCTACAGCGATACCACCGTGGTGTTCAACAGCTTCTCGAAGTACTTCTCGATGACCGGTTGGCGTCTGGGCTGGATCGTCGCCCCACTCGACCTGATCGACCCGATCGAGCGACTTGCTCAGAACCTCAGCATCTGCGCGCCATCGATCTCCCAAGTCGCCGGGCTCGCTGCATTCGACTGTCTCCCGGAACTCGAAGCCAACATCGCCGTGTATGCCGAGAACCGCGACATCATGCTCGACGGTCTGGTGGCGGCGGGCTTCGATCAACTCGCACCGGCGGAAGGCGCCTTCTATGTCTGGGCCGATATCCGACACCTCGGTGTGGATTCGGTGACCCTTTGCCGACGGTGGCTGAGCGAACTCGACATCGCCGTGACACCTGGCATCGACTTCGATCCCGTGCGCGGGTCAGATTTCGTGCGATTCTCATACGCCGGAGTGGCGGCGCACATCACCGAAGCCATGCGTCGCCTCGGCCAGTGGCGTCATGATTCGCTCCTCGCCTCCGGCAACCTCATCAACTGATCCCGAGAACTGCCAACATGATGAATCAACCAAAGCTCGTCAAGGACCAACCGAAGCGCCCGGGACCCTCCACACTCACCCTGCTCGGTCGGGGTGCGACCTTGGCGTGCCCGGCGTGCGGGCAACGAAAAGGACTCTTCGAGCGGTGGACCAAGATGGCCGACCGCTGCCCGAACTGCGGGCTTGTCTTCGGTCGGTTCGAGGGTCAATGGATCGGCGCCCTTGGCATCAACACCATCACCAGCTTTGGGTTCTTGATGGTCTTCGTCGTTGCGACCACTGCGCTGTCGTACCCGAACCCCGACGCCAAACGGTTGATCATCATGGCGGTGGTCGTTGCCATCATCACTCCAGTCATCTTGTTCCCCTTCAGCCGAACGTTCTGGATGGGGATGGATCTGATGATGACTCCGCTCGAACCCCACGAAGTCGACTGGACCAAGGTAGAACCGAGCATCGTCGAAGACATGAAGCGGGCTGCCGAAGCAACCGAGCAAAAGCGGCTCGACGCTGAAGCCGCCATCGAGCACCCCCCGGAAGCAGGATCATGACCGAGCAGTACGACCTCATCATCGTCGGGAGTGGTTCGGGCAACTCGATTCCCGATTCTCTCGATGGCTGGAAGATTGCCATCGTCGAGCGGGATGTCTTCGGCGGCACCTGCCTCAACCGAGGATGTATTCCTTCGAAGATGTTCGTGCTTCCCGCCGACGTCGCCGAGACCGTCCGCCACGGCCACAAGCTGGGAATCCAGGCCAGTGTGCAGAACATCGACTGGGTCGGGATCCGCAATCGCGTCTTCGGCCTCATCGATCCGATCGCTGCCGGCGGCGAGGTCTATCGGGCGACAGGATCAGCCAACATCACCCTTCTGCGCGGCACCGCTCGCTTCGTCGGCGACAAGGTGTTCGAGGTCGATGGTCTCGACGGCTCCACCCGCACGATCACCGCTCCAAAGGTGTTGCTCGCGGCCGGCGCTCGACCGGTGATTCCGCCGATCGACGGGCTCGCAGACGTGCGATATCACACCTCCGATTCCATCATGCGCCTCGATCACTTCCCGCCGCGACTCGGCATCATCGGCGGTGGCTTCATTGCCGTCGAGATGGGACACGTGTTCAGCGGACTCGGTTCCGATGTGCACATCTTCAACCGCTCGACGCGGCTACTACGCCATCACGACGCCGAGATCTCCGATCGCTTCACCGAGGTGTTCAGTGATCGAGTGACCTTCCACGCCGGGTGCATTCCTGATCGGATCGAACACCGGGATCACACGATTCTCGTGCACGCCGAAGGCCACACGTATGAGTTCGACGAGCTCCTGGTCGCAACCGGCCGCACACCCAACAGCGATCTGTTGCACGCCCCCAGAGGTGGCTTGGATCTGCACGAAGACGGACGAGTCGTGGTTGATGAGACCATGGCAACCGGTGTCGAGGGCATTTGGGCGATCGGTGACCTGACCAACTCCTATCAGCTCAAGCATCTGGCCAATGCCGAGGCAAAGGTGGCGTTCTGGAATCTTGCCCACCCCGATGAGCAACGTCGCACCGACTACGGCGCGGTGCCGTCAGCGGTCTTCAGTGATCCCCAGGTCGCCACGGTCGGCTATTCCGAGGCCGAGGCCTCGACGCTCGGCATCGACTACGCAGTCGGGCGACGCGACTACGGGGGGACGGCCTACGGCTGGGCGCTGGCCGACGAAACGTCGTTCGCCAAGGTTTTGGTCGACAAGGCCACCGGAATGATCATCGGCGCCCACATCATCGGGCCCCAGGCTGCCACCCTCATCCAGCCACTCATCCAAGCCATGCAGTTCGGTCTGAGCGCAGAGCGAATGGCAACCGAGGTGCTCTACATCCACCCGGCTCTGACCGAGGTCGTCGAAAACGCCCTGCTCGATGCGCTGAGTTGAGATGAACATCGCTGAGGAGGATCGCCCGTCATTCCTGCTCATGGTGAGCGAGAAGCCGCCGATACGTTGTGTACACGAGAGGAGCACCGTTGCCCGCTGACGCTGATGCTGAACAGATTGCCGAAGTCCTGCGTTTCGCCCCTGGTGCCTGCTTGGTGCTCGAAAACGGCGTCATACG
>JBBQUN010000362.1:0-3996 GCA_038212405.1 Acidimicrobiales bacterium
CTGACGATCACCGCCGAGCAGCGCGCAATGGTGGAGAAGAACCTGCCGCTGGTCGAGCACATCGTGTCACGACTGGCCGCCCGCTTCGCATCGAACTACTCCCGCGAAGACTTGGTGCAAACCGGCACGATCGGTCTCATCGAAGCAACCTGTCGCTTCGATCCCGAGAGGGGAGTGGCGTTCTCGACTTTTGCCGGTCGCCGCATCGAAGGCTCGATCATCGACATGCTTCGCCGTGATGACTGGGCACCCCGCTCAGTTCGTGAACTCGAGCGACAGGTCGAACAACTCGACGCCGGTTACCGGGCAAAGGGCGAGTCGGCCAAGCCCGGCGAGATCGAAGGTTCACTCGGTTTGAAAGAGGGTCAGCTCGGTCGGTTGCGTGCCGATTTGACCAAGGCCAGGGTCGATTCGCTCGATCGAATGGTCGGTGGTGACGACTCCTCGGTTTCCTTGGTCGAGACACTTGCGGACTTCATGGGTTCGCCGGTCGAGACCGATCTCGATGATCGTGAAGTGCTGGGGTATCTGCGCGACGCTGTTCGCTCGCTCCCGGAGCGGCATCGGGTCGTGATCATGGGCTATTTCTTCGAGGGCAAGTCGATGACTGATCTCGGTGGACTGTTGGGCGTGACGCAATCTCGAGCCTCGCAGATCAAAGAAGACGCCATCCGAATGATGCGTACGGGTGTGCTTGCGCAGTACCGCAACGACGAAGACGACGAGGCTGACGACGAAAAGCTGTGCCGACGGCAGCGGGTGTTCAATGAAACGCTGGCCTCGGCGAACGATTGGCGCAGCCGGATCGCCTGATCCGCCCTTGATACCGCCGGATCGCCTGATCTGTATCGCCACCCTTGTCGAAGAATTGCAATGGTTGGCGAAGCAAAATCCTCATAGTGGTGGCTGAGCGTCCGACCCTGGTCTCATGGGAGACCTCCTCGCCGCCACCGATCTACCTCGCCTCGCCTCACTCCTGTGGGAGTATCGAAGCGGGTTCGATCGACTCCAATTCCTGCTCGACACCCAGATGCTGCTCATCAGCAACGGGCGTGACGAGCAGCTTCATCACATGGTCGATCTGCTCGACGAGGCCAATGCCCGTATGAGTCGTCTCGATCTCGAACGCGAAATCTTGCTTGGTGTCGGTCCTGATGGGCAGCCGCCATCGTTGCGCGGGCTGATCGGCGTCGTCGATGCGCCGTGGGACGAGATCTTCGAAGAACATGCCGTTGCCATCGATGCTGCCGTTGCGAAAACCCAGGCGTTGGTCGAGCGCTGCAACCTCCTCGTTCGTCGGGTGCAAGCCGATTTGCCGAATGTCGCCAGCCTGCTCGGCGATGGTGGTGCAGCCGCGGGTGCAACCTCGACGACCACGACCGCCACCTATGGCCGCTCGGGTCGCAGCCAGGCCGAGCGTTCGGCCCAGTCCTACCTGTTCGAGAATCGTCTCTGAGCATGAGTAACTTCTCCGCCCTCAGCACTGCCTCCAGTGCGCTCTTCGCTCACCAGAAACGGATCGGTGTCATTGGCGACAACATCGCCAATATCGACACGCCCGGGTATGCGAAGCAACGGGTGGAACTCGGCGCGATCGGGACCGGTACGTCCGGTGTCTTCAGCGGCAAGTCCCTCCAGCAGGGTGTCGATGTCATCGCCATCACCCAGCGCCGCGCCGCGCTGCTCGAGAGCACCTTCCGTGATTCGGGTGGCGATGCGGCCAACGCGATCGCCCAGGCCGAGTCGCTCAAGTCCATCGAGGCGCAGCTCGGCCCGCTTCGCGAGGGCAGCTTCAGCGATCAGCTCAACCAGTTCTTCAACAGCTTCGACGACCTGGCCAACGAACCCGACGATCCCGCCACTCGTCAGGTCACCCTTCAGAGGGCCGAGCAGGTCGCAGGCTCGATTCGCTCCCAGGCCGATCTGTTCAACACCGCTCGCGGTGACGAAATCGACCGAGTCAACGCCCTCATCGGTGAGGTCAACCGACTCGTCGACTCGATCGCCGACCTGAACATCCAAATCAAGGCAGGCTCGATCGGTGGAGCAACGCCCAACTCGTTGATGGGACGGCGCGGCGAGCAGATGGCCGAGCTGGCCAAGCTCGTCGACATCTCGGTCAGCGAGGGCTTCAACAACGAAGTCACCGTCAGCCTCGATGGCCAGATGTTGGTGTCGGAAGGGCGGGCATCGCATCTTTCGGTCGCCAGCGTCGCCGACCCGGCGCTGGCGCCGCTGAACATGGAGCGAATCACGATCACGGCCCCGAGTGGTCGCGAGGTCGCGATCGACAGCGGTGCGCTTGCCGGCCATCTCCAGTCGACGAACGTGACCATTCCCGGACTCACCGCCGACCTCAACGCGTTCGCTGCCCAATTCGTCGCCGATGTGAACGCGCTCCATGCCACCGGCTTCGGTCAGGATGGCATCGACGGTCGAGACCTCTTCACCGAGACTGGCGGGCTCGCCGAAAGCGTGACCCTCAACATCGACATGGTCGGCCATCCCGAACGACTGGCCGCGGCTGCAACCGCGACCGGTGCCCTGGATGGTTCGATCGCGGCCCAGATGGCCTTGCTCGGCTCGGCGGCAAACGGACCGGCAAAGGCGTACGACGCCTTCATCGTCAAACTCGGTTCCGAGACCAACCGCCTCGATTTCTCGGCCCAGATCGCGACCGAAAGTGCGAACCATGCCCGTTCGTCGCTCGACAGCGCCATCGGTGTGAATCTCGACGAGGAGCTCACCGACCTCATGTCGGCCCAACGGGCCTATGAGGCAGCGGCTCGGATGGTCACTGCCATCGACGAAATGCTCCGCACCCTGATCAGCTCCACCGGCCTCGTCGGCCGCTGATCGTCGTTCGCCCCCACACCCACCCTGACCACACCCACCCTGACCACACCCACCGACAGCGTCAGTTCACCAGCATTCACCTCCCAGAAGTGCAAGCAAGGAAGCCAGCACCATGATCGGCAGAATCTCCGCTCAGAGCACCACCAGTCAGTTCCAGCGTCTCAACGCTGCGGCAGAGTCCAAAGTGGCGAAGTTCAATCAACAGATCTCCTCGGGTCTTCTCTTCGAGAACCCCTCCGAGAGCCCGTCCGACACCTCGCTGCTCCTCGGTAACGACCGGCGTCTCGCTCGGATCGAGCAGTTCAGCCGCAATGCCACCAGCGCGAGTCAGTGGCTGGCCTCGACCGACCAGGCATTGCAGTCGGCCAACGATTCGATGACTCGGGCCCGCACGCTCACCGTGCAAGGCCTCAACTTCGGCACCGGCACCGCCGCCGCCGAAGCCGCTGCCGCCGAGATCCGCGAGATCCGCAATCAGTTGCTTGGCACAGCGAACACCACCCAGGGTGGCCGAGCGATCTTCAGTGGCACTGCAGCTGCTCCTGCCTACGACGCCGCCGGCGTCTACCAGGGTGACACCGGAGCGGTGAGCCGAGCCGTCGACACCTACGAGATCTTGCAGGTCAACGCGGTTGGACCCAATGCCTTCGGCGAGTCGAACCCCACGGATCCGATGAATGGCTCGATCTTCGAGCGATTGACGGCCATCGCCGATGCGCTCGAGGACGGCGACACCGCAACCGCCTCGCAGGGTCTCGACGCAATCGACTCCTCCATGCGACTCGTCCGCAACGAGCTCGGCAAGGTCGGCGCTTCGGTGAACCGACTCGACTCGGCCCAGATTCGCCTCGAAGACGTGCAGACGTCGACTCGCAATCGGATCTCCCAAACCCAAGATGCCGACATGGCCGAGGCGATCATGGGTCTGCGAGCCGCCGAGATCAGTTACGAAGCCCTGATGTCGACGACGGCCCGCACGATGAGCCGCAGCCTCCTCGACTTCATGCGCGAACCTCTGAGCTTTGAACCCCTCCGCTTTGGGACTTGTCGCGCGTAGCACTCACACTGCGTGGTCGGCTTCCGAGACTGAGGAGCGCCAGCAAGGACGCTGGCAACCAACGTCGGAGCACAGGGACAATG
>JBBQUN010000363.1:0-3981 GCA_038212405.1 Acidimicrobiales bacterium
CGGGTAGCAATCGACATGACTCGCATCCGGCCGGCCATCGGCCCGTCAATCGGGGTCTCGGTATCGATGGCGACTCGCTCGGCCTTGCCAATCGATGCTTGGATCGCCGGGAGTTGCGAGGGATGGTGCACGAAAGTGCTCAGGACGTCGCCCGGATCACGCTTCACGCCACGACCCTACGGGCCACGGCGACAACGTGCGACTGGGTGTGTGAAGAGTCAAGCCGAGTCGAGTCCCGCAGGGTCGAGTCGAGCTGGCGTCTACGCTGAGCGGGGTGTCCTCTGCATTGCCATCATCGCTCGAACCGTTGGCCTTCCTCGCCGGAACGTGGAACGGCTCGGGGGAACTGCACTATCCGACCATCGAAACGGCGCACTACACCGAGACCATCTCCTTCGCCTCAGACGGGCGTCCGTTCTTCTCCTATCAGCAGCGAACGCGCTTGATCGAGGCCGATCGCCCAGCGCACACCGAGACCGGCTTCTGGCGCCATGTTGGCGAGGGCCGAGTGGAAGTCGTGTTGTCGCATGTGACCGGGCTGGTCGAGATCTTGGAGGGAACGGTGACTACGACGAACGGAATCAGTGTCGTCGAGCTGTCATCGATCCTGGTGCATGGGTCGACGACGGCCGTTGCGGTCGAGGCAACGACACGCCGCTTCGAGGGTGACGGCACGACGCTGCGCTACGACATGTCGATGGCAGCAGCGGGCCAGCCCATGACACATCATCTCGCGGCGTCGTTCCGACGAGTCGACACAGCCTGAGGTCGGCACGGCCTGCACTTCGCCATACGGTGAAGGTGTGGCCTCCAAAGACTCTGCCCTCCTCCAACGTTTCGTCGATGACTGTCGATCGGCGGCGACGGCCGACGATGCCATCGTTCGCATCGTCGAGCACCTCGAACGCTTGGTCGCTGATCCGGCTGCGCTTGCCGCTGAGGTGACACCAGCACCCGCCTCGATCCCGGCTGCCGGTGTCGAAGAAACGCTGTACGTCGATGACGACCTGACCGTGTCGGTCGTGACGACGCCCAGTGGTGTGAACCAGCCGCCGCACGACCACCGTGTTGCGGTTGTCATCGGCGTGTTCGACGGGGCCGAGGATCAACGATTCTTCGTGAAGGTGCCGAGCGGACTACGCGAGCTGACCGGTCGGTCGATTGCCACCGGCGAGGTGATGTCACTCGGACGCAAGACCATCCACGCCATCTCTGCCCCAGGCCTGCAGCCGAGCCGAGCGGTGCACGTCTACCTCGGCCGGCTCGACTCGATCGAGCGCTCGATCTTCAATCCCGAAACGTTCGTCGAGGAAACGTTGGGCCTCGACACCTATGCCGACTACTGCCGACCGATCGAGGGGGCAACGAGCGATGCGTAAGATCCCGAACGACGATCGGCGAGCCCAGTACAAGTCGAGCAACGTCGAGGTCGACCGTGATGGTTTGGCTGCGTTCCTTGCCGACAAGCACCAGTGGGTGCTGGCAACCACACGGGCCGACGGACGGCCGCAGATGAGCCTCGTCAGCGGCGGCATGACCGCCGACGGGCTCCTTGCGATTTCCACGTATCCGAGTCGGGCCAAGGCAAAGAACGCCCGTCGGGATCCGGCGGTATCGGTGGTGGCACTCGGGTCGGCGTTCAACGACGAGTGGGTGCAGATCGATGGCCAGGCCCGAGTGCTCGACATGCCCGAGGCTGCCGAGGCGTTCGTCGAGTACTACCGCTGTATCTCGGGCGAGCATCCTGACTGGGACGAGTATCGCCAGGCCATGGCCGATCAAGGCAAGTGCATCATCATGATCGAGCCAACGAGATGGAGCCCGGTCAGCAAGGGCGGCTTCCCGCCCGAGCTGTTCGAGGACTGATCACGCGGTTGTCGGCCCGAAGTCGGCCCAGAGTCCAACCGCGGCGACCAGGATGAGCAGTACTCCAGACAGCACGCCGATCCTTTGGTGGTGCTGGGCGAGGGAGCGAGTGAAGCGCCGTTGGAATGGCGCAGCTGCCAACGGCAGTAGCACCAGCGGCCAACCGAAGCCGATCCCGAACGCAGTGAAGTACGCGAGTGATTCGGCAAGTGCGCCATTGCCGCCGACACCGCCGAGCACGAATGCCGAGATGATGAGTGGCCCGGTGCACGGTAGTGTGAGCGGGCCGAGCATCATGCCGTAGACGAACGCTGTGCCCGACGAACTCTTCAAGATCGGCACGCTGCCGCCGGACACCTTCGCAAACGGATTCTTGCCGGCGATCATGAGAACGCCGAGCACGATCACCACGCCATAGAGCACCGGCAACACGTACGGCAGTACGTCAGACGCCGTCGAATTCAGCGCGTGCAGCCCGGCACCGATCGCCGTCATCACAACGAGGATGCCGGCCAGCACGAGCGCCCCAACCCAGCGCTGAGGTTTGCCCTCGGCAGACCGGTCAGCAAGCAAAGCGAGCAGGCCGGGATAGAGCGGCAACATGCAAACGTTGCCCAGGATTGCGGCGTTGCCGAGGAGGAACGCCTCGAAGTACTGCGCCATGTCAGGACAGTTCGAGGGACGTGAGGATGTCGGCTGCGCTCTCCTCGCCCGTTTCCATGTCGCCAATGGCTCCGTTGGCATCGATGATCCAATGGGGGGTGCTTGGCGGATTGATCGCCGTTCCCCCGAACTGGTCATTGAAGGCAGCCAAACCCTCGGGAGACAGCACACCGAAGCGGATGTTCGTGAAGCCGTTTTCGGTGGCGTAAGCCACGACCTCAGCCGGGTCGATGTCGGTCTCGGTGCTCAGAGCAATGAAAACGGCGTCGGTTCCTGCCGAGGCTGCTGCCTCCTGGTTGTTGGCGAGCTGTGCCCGGCAGTTCGGGCACCACGTAGCGAAGGTCTCGACGACCACGGGAGTGCCGGCGAAGTCGCTGAGCTTGAAGGCAACACCGTCGACATCGGTCAGCTCGATGTCGAGCACGCCAGCGGCCCCGTCGTCGGCCATGGCTTCGTCGTCTTCCATGTGCTCCTCGTCTTCCATCGCCTCGTCGTCCGACATGGCCTCGTCGTCTTCCATCGCCTCGTCGTCTGACATGGCTTCGTCGTCTTCCATGGCCTCGTCCTCCATGGCGGCTGTCGTCGGTGATGAGTCTGCGCCGGCGTCACTGGCCGCGGTGTTGGTACCGTCACTCGTGCCGCAGGCCGCAGCGACGATGGCGAGCGCGAGCAGCATGCTCGCGAGGGTGACTGGCATGCGGTACAGCGACGCAACGTTCTTCGACTTGTTCATGTTCGGGATCTCCAGGTTCATTGTCAGATGGAGCCTGGGAAACGTGGCGACCGTCGAATTCGATTCCGCTGAGCTGCGAAACAACTGCGAAACAACGGTCCCTGGGTGGTGACACCGATCAAGAACCGTTCTTTGATGCGCAGCAGTCGAACCACGGCAAGCGCACACAAGGGGAATCCCATGAAGACCACGAAAGCACTCACCGCTCTGGCGGCAAGCACGGCTCTGTTTGGAGCACTTGCCGGTCCTGCTGGTGCCGATCAGGGAACGGAGAACGATCATCGCCCAGCGTCGACCTACACGGTCACGTTCGAGAATGTGACGGCCGGGCAATGGTTCACACCGCCGAACTTCGCCGCCCATGACAAGAGCGTTCGAGTTTTTCGGCCAGGTTCACGCGCATCGACCGGCATCCAGGCGCTTGCCGAGAACGGCGGTGTCCCAGTACTCGCGGCGGAACTTGCGCTTGTCATCGATGACGCTGGCCAGGGAGTGAGCGGTGTTGGCGGCGACGGCCCGATTGCCCCCGGAGAGTCGGTCTCCTTCATGATCACGACCGATGAAGCATCGCTCAGCATCGCCTCGATGCTCGTGTGCACGAACGATGGGTTCACGGGCCTCGACGCCAAGGCGTTACCCAAACAGGCCGGCCATACCCGCACCTTCGACCTGCATGCCTATGACGCCGGAACTGAGCGAAACACCGAACTTCGGGCCGA
>JBBQUN010000364.1:0-3959 GCA_038212405.1 Acidimicrobiales bacterium
GCTGCGGCATTGCCGACATAGCTCGATGGCGTCATGGCTTTCAGCCGGTCTTTCTCGGCGACGGGAAGGTCGAGCGAGTCGACGAAGGCCATCATGCCTGCCTGGTCGAGCCGTTGACCGCGGGTGAGTTCCTTGAGCTTCTCGTAGGGCTTGTCGACGCCGTACCGGCGCATGACGGTTTGGATCGGTTCGGCCAGTACCTCCCAGTTGGCCTCGAGATCGTCGGCCAACGCTTCGTCATTGAGTTCGAGCTTGCCGAGGCCTTTCAGGAGAGACGACAGCGCGATGCTGGTGTGGGCAAAGCCGACCCCGAGGTTGCGGAGCACCGTTGAGTCCGTGAGGTCGCGCTGCCATCGCGAGATCGGCAACTTGGCGGCGAGATGACCAAACAATGCGTTGGCGATCCCCAAATTGCCTTCGGCGTTCTCGAAGTCGATCGGATTGACCTTGTGCGGCATGGTCGATGATCCAACCTCGCCGGCAACGACACGCTGGCGGAAGTAGCCGAGCGAGATGTAGCCCCAGACGTCACGGGACAGATCGATGAGAATCGTGTTGGCCCGGGCGACCGCATCGAACAATTCCGCTATCCAGTCGTGGGGTTCGATTTGTGTGGTGAACGGATTGAAGGTGAGTCCGAGCGAGATGACGAACTGCTCGGCAAACGCTTCCCAATCGAGATCGGGGTAGGCCGCAAGGTGAGCGTTGTAATTGCCAACGGCCCCATTGATCTTGCCGAGAATTTCGGTGCTGGCGATCTGGCTCCGCTGTCGGCCGAGGCGGTGCACCACATTGGCCAGTTCCTTGCCAACGGTCGATGGCGATGCTGGCTGACCATGGGTCCGCGAAAGCAGAGGCACCTCGGCGAACTCGTGTGCCAGGTCGCCGAGACGGTCGATGACGGTGTCGAGCTCGGGGAGGTAGACCTCGTCTCGACCGGCCGAGACCATGAGGGCGTACGACAAGTTGTTGATGTCTTCCGAGGTGCACGCGAAGTGAATGAACTCGGCAACGGCAGCGAGTTCCGGGTTGGACTCGGTGACGTCTTTGAGGAAGTACTCGACGGCCTTTACATCGTGGTTGGTGGTCCGCTCGATGTCCTTCACTCGCTGAGCGTCGGCCGGGGAAAAATTGTCGACGATGGCATCGAGCTCGGCCATGGTGGCGGAGCTGAACCGGGGAATCTCGACAATGGCGTCCCATGCGGCAAGGGCCTGAAGCCAACGGACTTCGACCAATACCCGATGCCGAATCAATCCGTACTCGGAGAAGATCGGGCGCAGCGCCTCTGTTTTCGAACCGTACCGCCCGTCGATTGGCGCGATCGCAGTGAGGGTCGAGAGCTCCATGTCGACAGGCTATGCAGCACCTCTGCGCTATGCGGCAAACGGCACCACATTGCTGGTCCGGCCCATGTGCTGGAGCAGTTCTGACCCTTCGGACGATCCCAGCACTGGCAGCACGGCCAACCAAAGCGCATCTCGCAGCTCGGCCGCAGGTTCGCCAGTGAGCTGATTCGCCACGATGATGCCGTCGATCAGGTCACCGAGTACGGCCGGCAGCGGACGCTGACGAAGGGCGACAGCGACGGTGGCCGAGCCGTCGTCACGACGGCGAATGGTGCGGTGGCTGCTGCCCCGGGGTCGGCTCCGAAACGATGGGGCCCGATACCCCGCTCGACGGGCTGCCCCCGAAAGGCAGCGAACGGCCTCGGCGAATTCGAGGGATGTCATTGCGGTACTCCTGCCCGTGTTCCTGGTCTGACGGTTCTGCTCTCCACAACCACCATCATGACGAGGGAGTGTGACAAGCCCCATCAATCGACCAGGCCCTCGGTCCAGTTCACCAGGCAGTGACGATGACCAGGTGCTCGATGGCTACCCCCCTCGAGCAAGGCCCAGGCACCGGCTCGTGCGCGAGCATCGAGACCGGCAAACGGTTCGACCAGCAGTAGCAGTTCGAACGGCCGGGCCAGGGCAACGGCGAGTCTTGCCAGCGTCGTTTCACCTGCGCTCAGGTACCAGGTCGGATTGTCCAGGAGCTGCTCGTGTCCGACGGACTCGAGCAGATCCGTTGCCATCTCATCGACGGGCTCATCGAAACGCGCTGCCGCCGTCTGGAGTTGATCAGCCAGCGGAAAGTCGCCTTCCAGCACCCCCATGGTCGAGACCCGTTCCATCACGTCGCAAAGCTGACGCCCGTCGAGAGAGGCGTCGATCGACCCTTCGATCAGACCAACCACTTCGTCGAGTGAGAGCACGAGCACACCAACGCCCTCGTGGTGAGTGATGCCGAGCGAGGCGATCTCGATGCTCAGCAACGATCTGTCCGATTCAGCGGAAACCGGCGAGGCGTTCGTCGGATTCGGTGAAGGGGTAGTCGTGGTCGGCTTCGTAGGCCAGACCGGCGGCGATGCCCAGCTGTTCGGCTGCTGAGAAGAGATCTTTGTAGGCGACGAAGGACTCGGAACTGTTTTCCAGCATCTCGTCGGCCAGCGCGGCAACGGTGGCCGCGAGATCGTCCCGGGGCACCGACATCGCAGCGAGACCCCACGCGGCTGCCTCGACGCCGGTGAAGGTACGGGCGGTGTAGGAAAGGTGGCGGGCCCGGGCGAGTCCGACGAGCGCCGGCAGTCGCTGGCTCATGCCCCATGTTGGACGGAGGCCCCATTTGGCGTGGGTGTCGCCCAGCTTGGCCTCGTCGGCGGTGACGATCACATCACAGGCCAGCGCCAGTTCGAGCGCTCCGGTGAAGCAGAAGCCATTGACGGCGGCGATCACCGGCTTGGCCATGGTCGAGAGGGTCGTTGTGAGTTGCCGAGCTGGCAGATCGAGGATGTCGCCGACCTTGCCGTCGACGAGTTCGCGCTCACCGAGCGCCTTGAGGTCCACACCGGCGCTGAAGGCACGACCGCTGCCCGTCAAGACCACGATCCGCACCGAGGCATCGGCCGCAGCCGCGTCGGCAGCGTCATTGAGCTCGGCCAGCATGGTGGGCGTGATGGCGTTGAGCGCATCGGGCCGGTGCAGGGTGATGGTGGCCACCGCATCGGCGACGTCGTAGTGGATCTCGGTATGGGTCACCGGACGAACCTAGCAATCCGGCACACTTCGAGGGTGATTCCCGAGACCGAAGGAACCCCTCCGCTGATCGCAGTCACCCCGTGGCGGCGCACGGTCGACACCTGGATCGACCCGCAGCACGACCTCTACACGGTCGATCCCGAATACCTCGACGCCATCACCGCCGCCGGTGGGATCCCGGCCTTGCTGCCCTGGATCGAGGCCGACGACGAAGACGATCGCCTGGCCCGAGCCCGCCTCGTGATGCAGCGATTCGACGGATTGATGCTGACCGGCGGCGACGACGTCGACCCCGACTACTACGGCCACGAACCCGACGGTGCCCGCGACTGGGACCGCCGGGCTGACGACTCCGACACCGCTCTCCTCCAGGTCGCACTGGCAATGAGCAAGCCGATCCTCGCCATCTGTCGCGGCCTGCAGGTGGCGACCGTTGGGCTCGGCGGTTTGCTGCACCAGCACATCCACGGCACCTCGGTCTGGCACCGGCCACCCAACGACACCGGCGACCGGGAGGCCGATGCCGCCGAATTCCTGGCTCGCCGGCACCGGGTCGAGCTGGAGAGGGGCTCGCTGGTCTCCCACATCTATGGCGGCGCCATCCACATCGAGACCAATTCGCTGCATCATCAGGCCGCTGTCGATGGAAGCGACTGCCTGCCAACGGTCGTCGGACGAACGCTCGACGGATCGGTCGAGGCCATGGAGTGGGCTGACAGCAATCTCGTTGCCGTCCAATGGCATCCCGAGCGGATCACCGACGAGGGTCATCACGTGCTGTTCGAATGGCTCGTTCGCTCGGCTGGTCCTGCGAAAGTCGGCTGGAAATGACCGAGCAGACCCAGATTCCCGTCGCCCTCTCGCTCAATCCGGCGC
>JBBQUN010000365.1:0-3936 GCA_038212405.1 Acidimicrobiales bacterium
CAGCAGAAGGTACCGCAGCTGGGTCGGCGGGCGAGCGATGAACGAGCGAGTCGTCCGCGCTGCAGGGTGCGTGGTGTGGAGCGGATCTCACGGTCAGCGTCGCTTCGCCGTGGTGCACCGCCCCCGCTATGACGACTGGTCCTTCGCAAAGGGAAAGCTCGACCCGGGAGAAACCGAGCTCGAAGCCGCACTGCGAGAGGTTCGGGAAGAGACCGGGCTCGAGGGCGTAGTGGGTCCGCCCCTGCCAACCGTCTCCTATACCGATCACAGGGACCGTCCCAAGTCGGTCCACTATTGGATGCTGGAGCACACCGTGGGGTCATTCGTCGAGAACGATGAGGTCGACCAGCTTCGCTGGTGTACCGCCGCCGAAGCGCTCGAGCTCTTGACCTACCCTCACGATCGAACGTTGCTCGATCACGCGATCCAGCTCCTCGACGCCTGATCCCTCCTCGACAGCCCACACCCGATCTCCACTCGACATGTCCAGCTCGACCCGATGGGCCGCCCCTGTTTCTGCAAACCGTTGGTTCGATGCCGAGTTGCTCGAGCGGTCACGCGCCTTCCATGGTCCCCTGGCTCGTGCCGCCCTGTGGCGTTCGGGATTCCAAGCCGTTGGGTTGGCGCTTGCGTTTGGGATCGCGTGGTGGCTGACTGCAGCCGGCCTCGCGGGTCTTGCTGGTGCCCTCGCGATTGGGGCCCTCGTGTCATGCCTTGCGTCGTGGCTCCCTTGCGTGATGGTCGACAGCTGGATGGAGTACCGCCACCAGCCGCGCTTCACCGACGCGAGCTCGTTGCCGGTCGGCCGATTCCTCGTGGTGGCAGCCGTCAGTGGGGTTGGAGTTGGGGGGCTCGGAGCGGTCGTCTCGGGCTTGGTACACCTGGCCGTCAGGGCTACGACATGGTGGCCACTTCTGGTGATCGTTGGCGGTGGCGGGTTCATGACGGTTGCGGCATGGAGCGGGCTACGGCTCGGATATCGAAGCGAACCACTCGAAGCCGAGGTCGAAGCGGAGTTGGCGCTGGTTGCCTCGGCCGGCGGCGTGCCGGGGGTGATCTGGGGTCGGATGGTGAGTCCCGACGAACCCGGAATCAATGCTGCGTCCGTCGGCGGTATCGGTCCTGCGCAGGTGCTCTGTACCGAGGCGTTGCTCGATGCAGACCACGATCTACGGGACTTCGTCATCGCCCACGAAGTCAGTCACCTTCGTCGAGGCCACCATCGACGAGCCTTCGCCCTGTCGTTGGCCGGCTTGACGGCTGAGGTCGCCTCGTTGTGGGCAGCCGACCGCTGGGTTCTCCAACGCCTCGACGGCGGACTTGCCAACCCACGGCTTTGGCCGCTTGCCGTTGCCATCGTTGCAATGACAGCGGCACCAGTTGCGCTGATCGAGGCCTGGCGGTCGCGTTCACATGAACGCCAAGCCGATCTCGACGCCAGCGCAACGGTCGGAGTTCCGGGCATCGACGCGTTGCGCTCGCTGCATGAACACGATCGAAGTGACCTCGATCCCGGGCTCTTGGCTCGGCTGTTGGCACCCCACCCCTCACCCGCCGAGCGGTTGATGCAGGCTGACCGCGAGAGCGGATAGTGCTCTGCCGCCGTGATGCAAGAAGGAGGTTGTTCGCTCCCGATTCATCTGCCGGCCATCTGGTTTCTTCTTCAGGAACATCGACTCCCCCTACCCTCACAAGATTGGGTCCGGCAAGGTCGGGCCGAGGAATTCGTCAGAGAACCAGCGATCGGTTGCATTGTCTGACTTCTGGCGACATCGTCTATCTCACTGACGAAGTCAGCCGAACGCCGAGAGGAAGCCATGCCAAACACCGACCCGAGCAAGCAGGATCACCGGAGTGTGTATCACCGCAAGCTCGATGCGCTCGACAGCAGCTTGATCCGCCTTGGTGCCATGGTGTCCGAGCTGATCCCGTGGGGCACCCAGGTGCTCCTCGGCGGGGATATGGCCGAGGCTCAAAAGCTGATCGATGCCGACGACGCCATCGACCGTCTCGCCGTCGAGATCGAGGAATCGGTGTACGAGATCATGGTGCTGCAGGCGCCGGTTGCCATTGATCTACGTCATCTCACCACCATCCTGAAGTCGGTTGGGGAACTCGAGCGGTCAGCTGACCTCGTTGTCAACATCTGCAAGGCAACCCGTCGTATGTACGGCTCGCCGATGACGCCGAAGATCCGCGGCGTCATCGATGGCATGAGTCAAGAAGCTCGCCGCCTTGTGCAGCTGTCCATGGAGTCCTTCGCCGATTCCGACAGTGCGCTCGCCGCCGCCCTCGGCGACATCGATGACGAGCTCGACAATCTGAACCGCGAAATGGTGGAAGCGGTGTTCGCGGCCCATCATGACGGCGCAATCGACCTCGCAGCCGCGGTGCAGCTGGCACTCGTCGCTCGGTACTACGAACGGATCGGTGATCATGCAGTCAACATCGGCGAGCGGGTGACCTACATGGTCAACGGTTGGAATCCTGCACCGACCGAGGCCCCCTCGGGTAGCGACGGCTGATCGGTCATGATCATCGCTTGGGTCATTGCCGCTGCGTTCGCCGGTGGACTCGTCGGCTTCGTATTCGGTTCACGAAGCCGTGCTCGCCTGCAGCGTCAACCCCAGCAACAGCAACAGTACGGGCCTGGTGAATCCGATGAGCGGGTCATGCGCGCGGTCGAGACGTTGCCCCTCGGGCTGGTGTTGTACGACAGCGAGGGTCGAGCCGCCTTCCAGAATTCTTCCGCATTTGGCCTTGGCGGCAATCGACATCAGCGTCCGCTCGTCGATGCGGCCTTGGAGGAGGTCTCGTCGCTGGCGGCAAGGAAGGGCAACGCCGAACGTTCGCTCGACCTCTTCGGCCCACCTCGCCAAGTCCTCGACCTCCGAGGCTCGCAGGTCGTTGTCGATGGAGCGTCGATCGGCGTCGTTGTCATCATCGAAGACGTGACCGAGCAACGTCGCACGATCGAGGTGCGGCGCGATTTCGTTGCCAACGTCTCCCACGAGCTGAAAACGCCAGTCGGTGCCATGGGGATCCTTGCCGAAGCGCTCGTCGATACCGAAGACCCTGCCGTGATCCGTCGTCTTGCGAGCCGAGTCAATGCCGAGGCGATTCGCCTCGGCAGCACGATCGACGATTTGCTGGCGTTGTCAGAGATCGAGTCTGGCTCGCTGATCGATACGCAGTTGGTCGATCCGGCCTCGGTGATCGCTGCCGCCATGCAACGGTGCAACGCCGCTGCCGAGGTGCGCTCGATCGCCATCTCGGTCGATGATCAAAGCGCTGATGCGCAGATCCTCGGCGATCGCCGCCAACTCGTCGCCGCAGTGGGAAACCTCGTCGACAACGCGGTCAAGTACTCCGACCCCGAGTCGGAGATCTCGATCACGCTCGATCGCCGTCGTGGCGTTGACGGCGTTGAGCAGCTCGTGATCGAAGTGCTCGACACCGGCATCGGTATCCCCGGCAGCGATCGAGAACGGATCTTCGAGCGTTTCTATCGAGTCGACCATGCGCGAAGCCGAAGTACCGGGGGCACCGGACTCGGCCTGTCGATCGTGCGTCACGTTGCCATCAATCATCGCGGCACCGTCGAACTCGAATCAGCCGAAGGGGAGGGGTCCACCTTCCGGTTGGTTCTTCCGCTGGCGATCGAACCCGCACACTCGGCCCCCAATGGAGGAATCTGAACTCATGGCACTGCCCTCGGTACTCGTTGTCGAAGACGAAGAGGCATTCGTCGATGCCCTCACGATCGGGCTCGAACGAGAGGGATTCGAGGTGCGTATCGCCCGCGACGGAGCCGAGGCGATCACCAGCTTCGACGAACGCGAACCCGACTTGATCCTTCTCGACCTCATGCTGCCCAGAGTTTCCGGCGTCGATGTTTGCCGCTACATCCGCACCAGGTCGCGGGTACCGATCATC
>JBBQUN010000366.1:0-3918 GCA_038212405.1 Acidimicrobiales bacterium
TCGCTGCGGTTCATTCGCTTTCGGATCTCACGAATACGTTCCAGCCCGAGTTCGCGTTGGCGAGCATCAGGCAAGATGCGCCTCCAACGCGAGGTTGCGGTGAACAGAGGTTGCTCGATCATCTCACCGTGATGGTCCTCATTCGACGATGGCATCGCTCACTCCTGTTCTTCGATTCGACTTGCACATCTTCACATGCTCGCAGTGTTCGTAATGGGTTGGGACGCCAAGGCGAACCCGATCGGCGCTGAAGTTGATAGAACAGGGTCATGAGTCGCCCAACGAACAAGAGCCGGGTCACCGTTCCGTCGAAGCCGGTTGATGGCCAAGAGCGTCGACGCAAGCACGGCGATCACTTTCACACCGAGCGTTGGTGCGCGAATCACCAGCGTTGGGAACAGGCCGACTGACGTCGATCTGACGGCGATGTGGCGGCAGCGTCACCCCACGATGAATGGCGTGTGACCGCCACGATCGACGTGCTGAGGTGGGGATTGGCGTCTCTAGGGTCAGTTCGATCCCGATGAGAGGACTCTTCCAATGGCACAAGCGCCAATCCACACCATCGCTGTCGAGGGTGGCTGGGTGAACCGACGACACCGTTCCGGCGTCGTTCGCCAGGTCTATCGGACCAACAGCGAAGCGCGTCGAGCGGGCGAAGACACCGCACGTCGTTTCCACACCGAGCACGTGATCCACGCCGACAACGGCCGTGTTCGTTTGCGACAATCGTTCGACTGATTCGCTCCTCGTCACCGATGTTCCCCGACAGCCAGATCGTGGCGCCTCAGCGGTTTCCGGGCTGAGGAACAGCGAAGGGCCCGAGCGCCAAGAGCGCTAACGTTGCGGCGACCATGCACGAGAGCGAACCAACAAGGCGACGGCCGATCCGCCGGGTGGCAATGATCATGGCCTCGGCGGTGGCGCTGGTCTGGCCTGCGCTGACCGCGTTGGCCGAGCCCGAGCTTCCCGACGTGCGGGCCGGGGGAGTGCCGCTCGCATTGCCGCCGTCCGGTGTCATCCAATCAGCTGACGACGATGCGTTCACCGCCATGTTGGCCGGGCAGAGTGGTCGGGTCGTCGTCGTGAACCTGTGGGCGTCATGGTGCGCTCCGTGCCGAGCTGAAATGCCGCTCCTGCAACAGGCCGCTGACGAGTCAGGCGATTCCGTGGTGATCCTCGGCGTCGTGTCCAATGACCAACTGCCAGCCGCTGAGGAGTTTCTCGCTGACGTTGGTGTCAGGTATCCGAACATCTTCGACACCGACGGCTCGATCGCTCGAGCTCTTGACGTGTCTGCCTATCCGACCACCTACGTCTTCGGTGGCGATGGTGAGCTTCGCGCCAGAGTCAACGGCGGTATCTCTGAACAGCGGTTGGCTGGACTCGTCGATGCTGCGGGTCGATGATCGATTTCGGACTCCTTCTGAGTGGTCTGGTCGCCGTCGGCTTTCCTGCGCTGGTGGCGGATCGTTGGGGTCTCACCAGCCGGGATCGATCGGCGTCTTTTCTCGATGTCGTGCTCGGGCCGCTCCTGCTCGGCCTTGCCGTTGCCCGAATCGCCGCCGTTCTCTTGGATTCGCCCGGTTCCATCGGTCAGATCGGCGAGATCCTCATCATTCGTAGCGGTGTCGAGTTCTGGCCCGGCGTGGTGGCAGCTGCTGCGTTGCTGTTCGTTTCGGCCCGCCGAGCAGGCGACCCCATCGTCTTGCTGTTCGCTGCCGTGGCGCCGCTCGCCATGCTCGGAGCGGCGGGCTATGAAGCCACGTGTGTGGTCCGCGATGGCTGCTACGGGCCTGCGAGCCCGATCGGGCTGCGACCGCCTGGGGTTGGCAGCACGATGTTGCCCGTCGGTTTGGTGATGGCGATCGGCCTCATCGGTTGCGCCCTGGCTCTGCGTCGATGGGAGCCGCGGCACGGTCCGCAAGCGACGATCGCAGCCGCAGTCTTCGCTGTTGCCGTCATTCGCGCGATCGGATCGTTCTGGCTACCGCATCTCGGCTCTGGTTTGACCCGGCCGCACTGGACCTCGATCGTCGTTGCGGGGTTCGCGGGTTTGGCATGGCTGACGGTCTCGAGACGTCCGCTCGGCAGTCGAGGTATCGACCAGGAGGAGGGGCGGCGGCATCCTCCTCCCGATCGACAGGTTCCTTTCTAGCGAATTCGAAGGTCCTTCGCATTACGGCTCGCAAGGTTCGTCGTCGGCAACGCAGGTCCATGTGAGTCCGCAGCGCGCAGGATACCTTTTGTGCATGTACAGCTTCCGCCAGAGCCGCTTCAGCGGCGGAGAAGACCCGTGGTTCCGAGTTGGTACCTGGGACGTCGGATCCTCGGGTGTCGCCGCCATCGCTGTTTTGGCGGGCATGGTGCTGGTTGCGGTCGAAGGTGGGGGAGCTCCGGTCAGCCAATGGCTCGAATTCAGGGCTCCCGATGTGGCCCGAGGCCAGGTGTGGCGGATCGCCACGTGGTTCATTCCCAGCGCCATCTCGCTCTGGACGCTGGTGTCGGCCTTCCTGATCTATAGCTTCGGTTCTCAGATCGAGGGAACGCTGGGCCGAGTGAAGATGGCGCAATACCTCGGCTTCCTCGTTGCGGTTCCGGCCTTTCTTTCGCTCGTTCTCTACATGGCGAGCATCTTCGGTGCTCCGGTGCAGCTCGCTGGCGGATCGTTGCTCAGCCAGTTGTTGTTCTTCGCCTTCGTTCTCCACATGCCAGGAGTGAAGTTCTTCTTCGGCATTCCCGGTTGGGTCATGGCCGCAGTGGTCGTGATGTTGTCGTTGCTCGGCTATCTGAGCCAGCGCAATGGCGCTGGTGCCTTCCACTTCGTGCTCACGCTCGTGTCGATCGGAGCGATCACCAAATTCTTCGGCCTCGCCGACAACCTGCCCGGTCCCTCGCTTGCTCGCCTGACATCGCGGGCCAACAAGCAGTCGGTAACCGCTCGGACTCCGGTCGTCTCAGCAGCGGATCTCGATGACGCTCGCTTTCGCGAGCTCGATATCGACCCGATTCTCGACCAAATCGCTGCCTTCGGGGTCGAAAGCCTCAGTGACCAGCAGCGGCGCACCCTCGAGTCGTACTCGAAGCGAAAAGGCCGCAAGCGGGGCAAGTAGCCGTCGACGCGACGAAACCACCGCTGGACTTCACCGGGGAGAGTTGGTGATGCAGCGATGGCCTCGTGTTTGGCGTATGCGACGGGCAGGGCTGAGTCGCGTTCAGCCGGGAGTCTCGTCGACGTGGGAGTCGATCAGCTCAGCAGTTTCTTGGCCTTGTCGGAAGCATTCTCAGCTCCGGCTCTGACCTTGTCGACGGCGTCATCGACGGCGTCTTTTACTTTGCCGCTGGCTTCGTCTCGCTCGCCTTCTGCCTTCAACTCGTGGTCGTTGGTGAGATCGCCCGCTGCCTGCTTGGCTCGGCCCTTGATCTGATCGCCTTCTCCAGCCATGGAAAACTCTTCGCGGTTGCTTGTGTATGAATTCGGGCTACCCGAGGCTTCGAACGCCAAACCACGAATCGAGATCCGGCCTACTCGCTGCCACCTACTCGCTGCCAACGCGCGGCCGGCCGATGGCGATCGGTTCAGTCGTGCAGCTTGCGGTAGGTCCAGCTGCCATAGTGCCAGATCATCTCTCCGCCGTGGTCGACGATGATCTTCCCGGCCTCTTCTTCTCGATCGCCAACAGCGAGCGCTCGCACCACGGAGTTGCCTGCCTCGAGCTGGGCCTTGAATGCTCGAAGCGAGTCGAGCTCTTCGCCCTGTTGGAAGAAGCGCACGACCTTGGATGCCAGGTTGTCCCCGTCGATATCGATCTGGGAGGCGTCGCCCGGGCCGTCGAGCACTTCGACCTCGAAGCCGTTCGTGCGAAGTGCGTCAACGATGTCGTTGCGTTGTTGAGCGGGTGCGATGCCGACAACTTC
>JBBQUN010000367.1:0-3890 GCA_038212405.1 Acidimicrobiales bacterium
AAGATGAGACTGGCCTCGACGTTGCTGCGGGCCTGATCGCCGAAGGCGAGCACGGGTGCATTTTGGTTGTCGACGGCGCCGATGAAGCTGGTGACCAGTCCCCCGAACAGCGCCTGCTGGAAAAGGATGAGGAACACCAGGAGGCCGACGGAGTGACAAAAGGGAGAAGCGGAGCTTGGATCGTGCGAGTTCACGTAGGGCGAGCTCCACGATCGGGGATGATAGCGAGCCGCGCTTGCGGCGGGCTTTATCCGCGGTGCGCTTTACTCGTCGCCCTACGCTCATCCGTGAAGCACGCCGCCTCCCAACTGCTGACGAGCGGTTGGTCACCGGTGTCGGTTTGCTCGTCCTGTCCGTCCGCTGCCAGCCAAGGCCACCATGCCCGCCGCATCGTTACCCGTCGAGACCGTCAGCCTCTTTCTCGCCCTGTTGTTCGTCGGCGCGATGATCATCATCGTCACGGCTGTGGTGCTCGGCGTGATTCGGCTGGCCACTGGTCGCCTCCCTGCCGCCGTGCTGCCGCTCGTGAACGAGGTTCGACCGGTCGCGCTGGTACTGGCCTTCATCGCCCCGACGACGGCCATGCTCGGGAGCCTCTACTACTCCGAGATCGCCGGGTTCGATCCGTGTCATCTCTGCTGGGTGCAGCGATTTCTGATGTACCCATCGTCGATCCTGCTCGGTGTCGCCTTGCTCATGAAGCGTCCGAGCTTGGCGTGGTTGCCGTTTCAACTGTCGCTGGTCGGGCTCGGCGTCTCGACGTACCACCGGGTCGAACAGCAGTGGCCGAACCTGTTCTCAGAGTCGTGCGACCCGTTGAATCCGTGTTCAGGCCGCTGGGTCAACACGTGGGGATTCGTCACGATCCCTACGATGGCCTTCGCCGCATTCGGCCTGGTCTGTGTTTTCGTTCCTCTATCGTTGCTCGGGCCCAAGGAGGCCACATCATGACATCATCTTCTTCTTCCGGAGGCGGAAGCCGCGGATTCATTCTCGCCATCGTCGCTGTCTGCATGCTCGGCGCTGGTCTGATCGCCGTGGTGATCAGTACCGGTGCCGGCGACGACCCCGACGCGGTCGAAACGACAGCGCCGGTCACGATCGAGGGCGACATCTTGCCCCAGATGCCGAGTGTCGGTGGCGTGACCAACGCCAGCAACGATGACGCCATCGGTCAAACAGCCCCCCGTCTCGTCGGCACCGACTTCGACGGCAACGAGGTGGTCATCGAAGCCGACGGCCGACCGAAGGCGGTGTACTTCGTCGCCCACTGGTGCTCGCATTGTCAGGCCGAAGTACCCGTGGTTGCCTCGTTGATCGACCAAGGCAAGCTGCCGGAGGGTATGGACGTGTACGGCGTTTCGACCTCGGTCAACGCAGGTCAGGGTAACTACCCGCCCAATCGCTGGCTCGATGGCGCCGACGGCTGGAACGTCACGACCATGCGCGATTCCGAAGAAAACGAAGCGCTCATCAACTTCGGCGCCGGTGGTTTCCCGTTCGTGGTGTACCTCGACGGCGACAACACCGTGCTCGCCCGCTCGGCCGGCGAACTCGACAGCGCCGGGATCGAGCAGGCGTGGGCACTCACCGCTGGCGGCGTTCCATCCGGCAGCTGAGTGACCCATGACCGACTTCACCCCGCCAACGGCCCCACCGACGTTCGATGCTTCCGACCCTGCGTCGGTGGCAACGGCGTCCGCATCGAGTGCCGCTCGCATCGGGCCGGAGTCCTCACCCGGCGGGTCAGGAGGGTCCGGGTCAGGAGGGTCCAGGTCAGGAGGGTCCAAGGTCTGGATCTTTGCCCTCGTTGCCATCGCCGCTGCCGCGGCGGCAGCCTATTTCACCCGATCCGACGACCAGATCGCTGCTGCCACCCAGATGGAGTCGAGCGCCGAAGCCAGTTCGACCGCGTCTGATTCGACCGCGTCTGATTCGACCGCGTCTGATTCGCCAGCAGCCCCGCAGGCTGAGTCGGGCGAGCTCGCGAACCAAACAGCCGACGTCGTGATCGAGGGAACCGTCCTCGATCAGATGCCGAACACCGGGGGTCCGACCACGCCCGACATCGATCCGGCCATCGGCCAGATCGCCCCGACGCTCACCGGCGTCGACTTCGAGGGCAATGAGGTCACGATCGGTCCCGATGGTCGCCCAAAGGCCGTCTACTTCCTGGCCCATTGGTGCCCCCACTGCCAGGTCGAGGTGCCAACGATCCAGGGTCTGATCGACGCTGGACGCAAGCCAGAGAACCTCGACATCTACGGCGTGTCGAGTGCGGTAGCCCTCGACCGCGGAAATTATCCGCCGCAAGCCTGGTTCGAGACGGAACGCTGGTCCTCGCCCGTCATGGTCGACAGCGATGATTCGTCGGCGCTCGTCAACTACGGTGCCGGCGGGTTCCCCTTCGTCGTGTTCCTCGATGGCGAGAACCGTGTGCTCACCCGGGCCGCTGGTGAAATGCCGGCCCAATTGATGCAACAGGTGTGGGACGCCGTCGCCGCCACGTCATGACGGACCGACCTCTTCCGTCCGACGACCAACCTAGGATTGCCCGATGACCGACCTCGATACTGATGTCCTGACTGACGAGCGCACCGACCAACGGCTCGACGACGGTGGCGATCACGACCGCTTCTCTCACTACGTGAAGAAGAAGAAGATCATGGCGAGTGCCGTCGAGGGAACGCCGCTCGAGGCGCTCTGCGGCAAGAAGTGGGTGCCCAGCCGAGACCCGCAGAAGTTCCCGGTTTGTCCCACCTGCAAAGAGATCTACGAACAGCTCCGCGATCCCAAGAAACCCAAGAAGTAGCTCTCAGCCGGTTGCGTCGTCGCTGAAGCCGTTGGGGTGTTTGGACTGCCAGTTCCAGCTGTCTCGCAGCATCGACTCCATGGTGCGGTCGGCGCGCCATTCGAGCTTTTCGTTGGCTTTGGTCGGGTCGCCGAGTGAGGTGGCAATGTCGCCGGCGCGGCGGGGCCGGATCTCGTAGGGAATCGGTTTGCCGCTGACCGCGGCGGTGGTTTCGATGATCTCGAGCACCGACGCTCCGTTGCCGGTACCCAGGTTGTATTCGCTGCAACCGGTCTCGAGGTGCTCGAGGGCGGCGAGATGGCCGAGGGCAAGGTCGATCACGTGGATGTAGTCGCGAACGCCCGTCCCATCAGGTGTGTCGTAGTCGTTGCCGAACACGTTCACCATCGGGCGCCGACCAACGGCGACCTGCATCACGTAGGGGACGAGGTTGTTCGGCGGCCCGGACGGGTCTTCACCGAGGTCGCCGGACGGGTGCGCTCCCACCGGATTGAAGTAGCGCAGTATGGTCATGCGCCAGCGGTCATCGCTCTGGGCGATGTCTCGGCAGATCTCCTCGATCATGAGCTTGGTCCGACCGTACGGGTTGGTCGCTCCAAGCGCAGCAGTCTCGGGAATCGGAAGGATCACAGGGTCGCCGTACACCGTTGCCGACGACGAGAACACGAAGTCGAAGACCTCGGCCTCGGCCATCGCGGCCAGCAGGTTCATGGTCGAATCAAGATTGGTCTGGTAGTAGCGCAGCGGCTGTTCCCACGATTCGCCGACAGCCTTCAATCCGGCGAAATGTACGACGGCATCGATGCTGTGGTCGGCGAAGATCGCGGTGGCGACCTCCGGATGAGTCAGGTCGCCGGCGATGAGGGTGACGCCGTGCCCGGCGAGATGCTCGATGGCTGCGATGGCCTTTGGCGAACTGTTCGAGAAGTCGTCGACGACGATGACGGCGTTGCCTCGCTCGAGCAGAGCGATGGAGGTATGGCTGCCGATGTAGCCGGCGCCACCGGTAACGAGAATGGTTCGAGACACAACGTTCCTTCGGCAGGATCAGCAGGATCGTGAGCGGCCCTGTACCAAC
>JBBQUN010000368.1:0-3858 GCA_038212405.1 Acidimicrobiales bacterium
GTGGTAGGCCGGTCCGCACAACACCGTTCGGCCTGGCGTCGGGATCGAGCCAGCAACGCCGCCGGCAACGAACTGCCAGATGGCAGGGTCGGTCCCCACGGGCATGGTCGACAACGAACCCCGAACACCCTTGGGATTCCCCGTCGTACCCGAGGTGTAGAACATCGGTCCGCCGAAACTCTGACCGTCGGGTTCGGACGTTGGCTGATCGGCGATGAACTCCTCGTAGCCAACGAACCGGGCGTCGCTTGGTGTGCCGGTGGCGACCGCAACGACGACACCCTCGGTCGCCGGATCGTTCAACGCCATCGACACCGCTTCGACGAAGTCGTTGCTGACGAACACGGCCTTGGATCCCGAGTCGGCGAGGATGTAGGCGATCTCGGGACCGATCAGATGCCAGTTGACCGGAACGAAGGTGAGGCCGGCATTCGAACAGGCGAACGCGACCTCGAACCACTCATTGGTGTTCCCCATGACGATCGCCACGGTGTCACCCGCACCCAGACCGGCCGAGCGCATCGCATGAATCATCTGGTTGATCCGTTGGTCGAACTCGGCCCAGGTGCGCTGCGTCGTCTCGTCGAGCACGGCCAGTTCGTCGCCTCGTTCGACTGCGAATCCCTTGGTCAATACAGCCATTATTTGGAGCCCGGCATCACTGAGAACCCGGCATCACTGAGAGCCCGGCATCACTGAGAACCCGGCATCACTGAGAACCCGGCATCACTGAGAACCCAGTGCCGTGCGGATTTCGGCAGCCAGCTCATCGCCATCGCTGTAGGCGCGCGTGGTGTCGATGCGAAGCGAGGCGATGTCGCCCTCGAAGTCACCAGGTGCGGCAACGGCGTCGCTCACCCCCGCGGTCGCGCGCCCGATGTCGAGCCCGACCGAGGAGATCATCATCGCCAACTCGGGAACGATCCCTTCACCGACCTGGATACCGTCGATCGACAGCCGAACCCGAGCGGGACCACCGCGCACCCGGTCGAGGCTGATCCCGAGCAGGCAGTCGCCAACCGGTACCGACTCGCTGCTGCGAACGAAGGTGCGGTGCTGGAAGAAGTTGTGCTCGTACACGAGGTGACCACGATCGAGATAGGCGGTGAGACCGTTGTTGACCGTGCCGTATGCGAACAGCGCGCCGCCGGCATCGGCGCTGGTTCGATGCACCGACGCTTGGAGGTTCCACGACCGCGAACCGAGCGCCGGTGCGCTGTCGGACGGGATGCGGTCGAGTGGCGGCCGGTACGAAAAGGAATCTCTGGCGCGCGGCGTTCCCGGCACCGGGCGCCCGGCGAAGGCACCGCCGAAACGACCCCGTTCATCGATTGGCAGGACGCCATAGCGTTCGGCGTCGGCCCAAAAGATGGCCTGGAGTTCGGCCAGCTTCTCTGGCTGTTCGCCAGCAAGGTCGTGGCACTCGGAGAAGTCTTGGTCGAGGTGATAGAGCTCCCAGGTGTCATCATCGAGCGAGCCCTCCGGTGCGTGGAAGGTCACCGCTTTCCAGCCGCCGGCCCAGATGGCGAGATGCCCCCGCATCTCGAAGTATTGGCTCGTCTTCGGCGTCGGCTTCTTGTTGGTGTCGGCCGCGTCCTCGTCGAAGGAATAGCGCATCGACACGCCCTGGATCGGCTGCTGGGCGACCCCACGAATCGTGTCGGGCGCGGTCACGCCGATGGCATCGAGCAGCGTTGGCGCCAGGTCGATCACATGATGGAACTGGTGGCGAACTCCGCCATTGCTCTCGGCCGGAATGCCGTTCGGCCACGAGACGATCAGCGGATCACGGACCCCGCCACCATGGGTGTTCTGCTTGTAGCGCTTGCCGGGACAGTTACCGACCTGCGCCCATCCCCACGGATAGTTGCTGAAGCTGCGGCGAGTGCCGATGTCGTCGAGCCGTTCGTACGCAGAAGGAAGGTCTTCCTCGAGGTCGTTGAAGTAGCGGAACTCGTCCATCACTCCGCTCGCCCGGCCCTCCTGTGATGCACCGTTGTCGGACGCAACCATGACGATCGTGTCGTCGGCCAGACCCAGGGCTTCGAGCTGATCGAGCAGGCGACCGATCTGGGCATCGGTGTGGTCGAGGAACGCGGCGAAGGCCTCTTGCAACCTGGCGGCGAACCGCTGCTCGTCGTCACTCAAATCGTCCCACGCTTCGACGCCGGGGTTTCTCGGTGACAGGTCAGTGCCCTCGGGAATGATCCCCAAGTCGAGCTGACGCTCGAATACCCGCTGACGCCAGACATCCCAGCCCTCGTCGAATCGACCCCGGTACTTGGCAAGGTAGTCATCGGGGGCTTGGTGTGGAGCATGCGTTGCGCCAAAGGCGAGGTAGCAGAACCACGGGCGCTCCGGCACCAGCGAATGCTGGTTGCGGATCATCGTGATGGCCTGGTCGACCAGATCTTCCGACAGGTGGTAGCCGTCCTCGGGGCCGCAAGGCGGGTCGATCAGATGGTTGTCGGCATACAGCTCGGGATGGAACTGATCGGTCTCGCCCTGCATGAACCCGTAGAAACGATCGAATCCCTTGCCGAGTGGCCAGTTCTCGTACGGACCGGCCGCCGAGGCCTCCCGCATCGGCGCCAGATGCCACTTGCCGAGACAGAACGTTGAATACCCGGCGTCGCCAAGGACCTCGGCCAACGTTCCTGCCGACGGAGCGATCCGGCCCCGCATGTTGGGGAATCCGGTGTCGAAGTTCGACAACGCCTGCATGCCAACCGAATGATGATTACGCCCGGTGAGTAGGGCAGCCCGAGTAGGCGAACACAGCGCTGTGGTGTGGAAGTTCGCGTAACGCAGACCGCGCTCGGCCAGGCGATCGAGGTTCGGGGTGTCGATCGGCCCGCCGTAACAACCGAAGTGGCTGAACCCGGTGTCGTCGAGCAGCACTACCACCACGTTTGGCGATCCGACCGTTGGCAGAACGGTCTCGGGCCACCACGGCTCCGACGCACCGATCGTGCGGGCGATCGTCCCCTCGAAGGTGTCGTGCTCAGGAATGTTCGACATGGTGGGCAAGGTAGGGAGGCGATCGTCGCGGCGCAAGTGGCTCGGCGCCAAGGTTGAGTCATCGCCAGGCAACGGGCACAGTTGTTGGCATGCATCCGTGCTGTAGCCCGAGGGGCGATGACCGATCGGTACCGAATGAACCAGGCCGCGCTGTCGCTCCAGTAATTCCTGTCGCTCCAGAACGTGCTGTCGCTCGAGAAAGTGCCGGCGATCCACCCCATCCATCTGCCGGGCCCGCTGCACCGACCTCGTGGACGACCGAAACGGTCGGGATCACAGGCGCCGAGTTTGCCATGGGTGCTGCGACTCCCGGCTACCCCCAGGACGGCGAGGGGCCAGTACATCGTGTCGAGCTCTCGGCCTTTGCCATCGCAACCCACACGGTCACCAACGCCGACTTCGCCCATTTCGTCAGCGAGACCAGGCATGTCACCGACGCCGAGACCTTTGGTTCCTCGTTCGTGTTCGGCGGCCTGCTCCCCGACGATTTCGAGCCGACCCGAGCCGTCGCGTCAGCGCCATGGTGGCGCGAGGTCATCGGCGCCAACTGGCGTCATCCCGAGGGCCCGACCTCCTCGGTCGAGGATCGATTCGATCATCCCGTCGTCCACGTGAGCTGGCGCGACGCTCGAGCCTTCTGCCAGTGGGCCGACGCTCGCCTGCCGACCGAAGCCGAATGGGAGTACGCGGCGCGCGGCGGTCGAGCCGGTGCATCGTTCCCATGGGGTAACGAGCTCGAACCCGACGGCGAGCACCGTATGAACGTGTTCCAAGGGGACTTCCCCAACGCCAACTCTGCAGCCGATGGATGGGCGGGCACCAGCCCGGTCGGCAGCT
>JBBQUN010000369.1:0-3842 GCA_038212405.1 Acidimicrobiales bacterium
TTCACCAACGGTCATCATCA
Source organism: Acidimicrobiales bacterium (assembly GCA_038212405.1). Classification (GTDB taxonomy): domain Bacteria; phylum Actinomycetota; class Acidimicrobiia; order Acidimicrobiales; family SZUA-35; genus JBBQUN01. The sequence continues at coordinate 21 of JBBQUN010000369.1, forward strand.
TCTCCTGACTTTGGTCCGGTCCGGGTCGTACGCCACCGTGGGCCGCCGTTCTGGGCGTCGTCGAGCGCCCGGTGCAGCGCCGGATTGTCGATGTTGTGCGAAAGCAGGCGTCCTGCCTCAACGGCATCCGCATCGCCGAGCCTCGCTCGGTGGAGGTGGCTGTAGACGAGCATTTCGCTCATCTCGCAGCGTGCTGCGAGCGTGGCGAGAGTGTCGATGTATTCCGCGGCACGCTCGTCGTCGCCGGAATCGATGGCCAGGTCGATCATCGAGTTGAGTACATATGCTCGTACCCACTGGTATTGGTCGGTCACTGATCCGCACCGACGCAGCGCCTCGGCGTACCAGGTCGCTGCTCTCGACCGATCACCGTTGCGGGCGCTCACCATTCCGAGAACTCGAGCTGTCATTCCTTCCCAGCAGGGATCACCCAGCTGACATGCGAGCATCCACGATTCCTCGATGCCCCCGATGTCGCCGCGAAGACCCCCCTCTCGCAGGTCGAGTTCGGCTCGCAACGCTTGCGGCCACGGGAGAAAGGCGAGCCATCGCTCATTCTGGACCAGTTCGATGGAGCGATCGAGAGCCATGCCCGCCTGCGAGCGCTCGTCGCGTAGCAGGTAGGCCCGTCCGAGGATCGACAGTGACCAGGCCTGCTGACGTCGGTCGTCACAGCGGTCCGCGGCGTCGATCGAGCGTTGGAGCATGTCGATCGCTCGGGGATAGTCGCCACTGTCGGAGGCGCTCATGCCGTGGACACCGAGGATCGCAGCCGTCGAGGCGTCATCGTCTGCATGCTCGGCGGCGCGTACCAACCAATCGCCGGCGGTGGGCCGCCTTCCTGCTTGCACTTCGACGAACCCGAGTTCGCGATAGGCCGTTGCCAGGGACGCTCGGTCATCGATCACCGTGGCCACGCGAACTGCATCGTGCAACACCGCCGAGCCCTCGCCATCGCGGCCACGGACGCTGTGCACCAGCGCACTGCCGAGTGCCAGCAGCGCCCGCCCGCAGAGCGCAGCGTCGACGTCCTCGGAAGACTTGTCGACCGCACGCTGAAGACAATCGACGCCGGCATCCGCTGCCCCGGCCAGCAGAGCCGCCCGCCCTGCTGACAGAAGACTCTGCACCTCGGCGCTGCCACCAATGGCGACAGGGTCATGAACGACTCGAGAACGCGCTGCGGCACGAAGGGCCGACGATGGAGCCACGCCGAACTCGCGTCGCAAGACGTCCTCGGCCACTGCAACTTGCTGGAGCGCTGCCGGCTCGTCACCCGATGCCGCGAGACAACGCACAAGTAGTTCATGCGTACCTTCGTCGAAGAGGTTGCGGGCGACGAGACGGGACGCGTACTCGACCGCTTCCGTTGCCCGGCCGTCGGCCAACAGGTCGAGAGCTGCTGCACGTAGTCGGGCCTCGATCGCCGCTGACACCCGGCGACGCTCGACGATCAGCCAGGACTCGAAGGCGGCACAGCCGGAGACACGCACCCCCTCCAAGAACTCTCCACTCATGTCCAACAGCATCGAACGATCGCCGGCCGACGACAACGCATCGAGATCGAATGACGCCCCCGCGATGTCAGAGGCGAGCGGGTCCCCTCGCAACGCGTCGGAAACGCCGAGGGCGCGGCGCAACTCGGCCAGCGACCACCGCAGCGCGCCGAGCGGATCGTCGGCGTCGGCGAAGAGCAATTCGGCCAGTTGCTGACGAGATACCCCGCGCTCGGCGAGAACGACGAACGCGAGCAGCGCCCATGCCTTGCGGCCGCGCGGGCGCCGGGCCGCTTGTCCGGCCCGCTCGATACTCGGTGGCCCGACCAATCGGATCGAGACGTCCGACGGTTTGGGTTGGTCGACGAGGACCATTCTTGCTCACCTCCTTCGGCACAGTCTCGCGCCGCACCGCGAGGCGCCGCTCTGCATCGACCTCGCGGCCGATGCGGACGCGGCGAAACGCTGCGGTCAGGCTGGAACACCCGCTGCCATTGACTTGACCGCTTCGGTGGTCAACGCTTGACCGCCAATGCCCCAGTCGCCGCTCTTGGCCTCCTCGATGATCACCCACGTGACCGAACGCATGTTTTCACCCTCGATCCCGACCATCGCATCGGTCAGCTTCTCGATCATCTCCTGCTTCTGTGCGGCGTCGAAAACGCCTTCGATAAGTTTCACATTGATCATGGGCATGTCGGATTCCCTCTGTTCTTCTTGCTCCCGGTGGCATTCACCGGCTTGAGCACGACGCTACGACTCGAGCGTGTGACGGCCCGTGTGACGTACTCCAGCCCTTGAGACGACCGGTGAGATCGGGAGACCGACCGAGCTGAGCCGATCATCCACACTCTGGTCTCGGTTGGGCGCACCCATCCTCGACGGAAAGGCCGACTTCGATGCTCCATCCCGAGCGCCGTAGACCGACCAACGCGCCCTCGCCTGATGGCGCGTGAGTCGCTCAGCCCGCAAGCACAGCCGGCAGCACCACCCGCAGGGGCCGTCCACGCCACTGTCCGAACCCAGTTGCTTGCGATCTTCATCGGCTCGAACTCGGAGCGGGAAACCCGATGTCTGACGAACAGATGGACACGTTTCGTTCCGCCATCGATTGGGCTGGCGCGATTCGGGGCCACTCAGAAGCCGTGGAATCCCAACCACACCCCGGAGGTTCCAGCCGAGGTGCCGTCGCTGCCGTCGCATCGGGCATTGCTCCGCTGGCACAGGCCGGCGGTAGCGGCGGACCGATCGGATCCCGGCTTCGTGCAACAACCTCATTGGACTCAAACCCAGTCGAAACCGGGTTCCAGCCGAGGTCAACGCAATCGAGCGCTTCGAAACGAACGGTGTCGTGTCGGGCACGGTGGCCGACACTGCGGCGGTGCTCGACGTCATCGGGCAACCCGACCAGCCCGGGTGGTACAACGCTCCACTGTAAGGCCGACCCTCCGCCCAGCTCGCCGTCGAACCCGTCGGCCGCCTGCGGTCCGGGGTGTCGGCGGGTTCCCGTCTTGTCGATCGAGAACGACCCCGAGGTGCTCGCCGTTCATATGGCCATCGCCGGCCTCACGAGCAACCTCGGACACAAGGTCGTACCGATCAAGGCGACCGGTCAGTCGACCGACCTCGCTCCCGACCTAGCTGTTTGCCGCGCTCGAACGCTCCAAGTCGGCGATCTCGGAGAACTGCCGGGGTACCGAGGGTGCGCACTTCGGACCCGAGCACGCGGTGGGCGAGGGTGCCACGGCAGCCGATCAGAACATCTCGCAGCACCGCCGCGTTGGCCGGACCGAGCATCGCCGCCATCCCGTTACCGATATCCAGCGTCCCGGGGACGAAGGGCCAGACTCTCTCCACCAACACGCCCTCCATCGTGCTCTTGGCCGGCGGGCCGGAGCGCGTGGACACGGCTGGCAGCAGTAGCTGCCCGTGCGATCCGCGATGCATCTGGAGCAACCGTTCTTTGCGGTCGGTGTACAGAAGGTCTCGTCTCCTCCCCTCGAAGCGACCGAGACGACGCGGGTCCGTGTCCACGGCGCCATCACCCGCTTCGTCGAGACCGCAGCAAGGTCACCACGCGTCATGGCGCTCGATGACCTTCACTGGCCGGATCGCGCAAAGCCTCGATCTGCTCGCGCGATTTCTGCAGCGAAACATCGTGTGCTCAGCTCGCGAAAGCAACCTTCGCATAGCAGTCCACTTCTACAACCACGAAGACGACATCCAACAGGTCGCCACCGCACTGATCGAACTCTGAACCAAGACGTCGGTATCCGGACCCGAATGCCCGCGACTGTTCGGCCCCGCCATGACTATGAGCGGGTTG
>JBBQUN010000370.1:0-3835 GCA_038212405.1 Acidimicrobiales bacterium
TGCGGCGGCGTCCAAGGCCGTATTGGCGGGCAGGGAATGCGACACGGCCAGCTCGGCGGCTTCACTGATGCCGTTGTTGCGAAGCGCCATCGTGATCGTTGCCTGCTCGCCTGGCACGACGCTGGCCGAGCTGATCGAGAGCGCCACGGTGTCGGGTTCGGTGTCGGTTGCGGCCTCGGGAGCCTCGGGGGCTTCATGTTCGGTGACGAGGTTGGTGGCAACATCAACACAGGTGGTTGCTTGGGTGAAGGCGAGGTCGCCGTTTCCGGTGTGGATGTAGCGAGCCCCCGACCGGCCGGACCCGAGGTGATAGGTGATCGTGAACCTGCTCACCTCGGCGAAGTCGAGCTCGACCCACGACGCTTCCGGTGGTGTTGCGGACCAATCGTCGTGCTCGAGGTTGCCGACGATCGTCACGGGAACGGTTGACGCATCGACGGTTGCGCCGTCGGTGGTGGGGGTCCGCACCGAGACCAAGCCCGAATCGGGGTTCGCTGTGGTGAGCGAAAGCGATTCTCGGTCGCTCTCGTCGAGGTCGCTGCCGTCGCGGTCGCTGTCGTCGCGGCCGCTGCCGTCGAGGTCGCTGATCAGCCAGCTGGACCGGGCGGGCACTGGCGACGACGGAAGGCCCGATTCGTAGAAGTCCCAGGTGATGGTGGCGGTCATCGTGTCAGCGGAACGATCGAGGAGGAGGCTGGCGTCACTGCTGATCGAGTCTTCGAACTCGATGTTGCCGCCGTCGATGGCGTCGAGGGTGGCTCGAGCGTCGATCGATTGGCCGTTGACCGATCCCACGTTCTCGTAAATGGCGGTCGCACCGACCATGTCCGTCCCTGCCCCGACCATCGTGCCTGTTGGCTTCGCAAAGTCGAGCGGGGTGGCATCGGCACGGTCGACCTCGAGGCATGCCATCGGCGCATCGGCCGATGCCGGGCCCGAGGCGAACGACATCCCGCCCGCCACCACGCCAATGCTGGCGGCAGCGGCGATGAAGCGCCGGGCTTGCGACCGACGTCGTTGGTGAAGTGGGTGGAGAGTCAACGGAGATCCTCGAGCGTTGTGATGTGACGCCACAACGTCGACCGCTGGATCCGAGAAATGAGTGAGAGGCCGCGGCGAAACCAAACACGACAAACTTGTTACCGCGGCGTAACCTTCACGGCGGACAGGAGGTCTGACAGTTCCGTGAACACCATTGTGAGCAGAATCGAGCACGCAGCGAAGGGGAGCGGTCGCATCACCTTCGTCACCGGCGCCGAGCCGGTCTCGCTCGGCTGGGGCGAGCTGCACGAGCAGGCAAAAGCGGTGGCGGCAGCCCTTCAGGCCCGCGGTGTCCAACATGGAGACCACGTTGCGCTGCTCGGTCCCACCACCCAACACTTGGTCACCTCGCTCCAGGCCGTCTGGCTCTGTGGCGCCACACTCGTGGTGCTCCCGCTGCCGATGCGCCTTGCGTCGCTCGACGAGTTCGTCACCGCGACCAAGGAACGCATCCATCGGGCTGACTGCGTTGCCGTGATCGTCGATCCCGATCTTGCGCCGTTCGTCGAGGTCGGCGCCGACGACCCTCCTGTCTACGACATGGCCGACCTCATGCCCGGCGAGGGACGGCCGACGGCTGATGATTTCATCCGACCCGACTACGACGACGACGATCTGTTCGTCCTCCAATTCACCAGTGGTTCGACCTCGGCGCCCAAGGGTGTCATGTTGCCGAACCATGTGGTCGCCGCCAATCTCGATGCCATCATCGAAGCGGCCGAAGTCGACCTCGACGACGACGTCATGGTCTCGTGGCTGCCGCTCTATCACGACATGGGCCTCGTTGGATTCTGCATCCTCCCCATGTCAGCCGGCATGGATCTGGTGCTCGGAGCGCCGCAAGACTTCCTGGCGTCACCTGCTCGGTGGATGGAGTGGATTTCGGAGTACGGCGGTACCGCAACCGCCGGACCCAACTTCTCCTACGTGCTGGCCACCCGGGCGTTGAATCGTTCGACCAAGATCCTCGACCTTTCCCGCTTGCGCATTGCACTCAACGGCGCCGAACCGGTCGACCCGGCCTCGGTCCAGGCCTTCATCGAAGCCGCTGAGCGGCACGGCATGCGTCCTGGCGCGGTGTTCCCGGCGTTCGGTATGGCCGAAGTGGCCATTGCCGGCAGCTTCCCCAAACCGCTCAGCGGGCTCTCGCTCGATGTGGTCGATGGGGTGGTGCTGGAACAGGAACACCGCGCCGTCGAGGTGCCGGCCGATCATCTGAATGCTCGCACGATGGTGAAGCTCGGCCGGGCCGTTCCCGGTCTCGAGTTCCGCATCGTCGACCCCGCCGACAGCTCGCTCGTTGCCGAACGTACGGTTGGCGAACTGCAAATACGGGGCACCTCGGTCACCACCGGCTACTACCAGCGACCCGATGCCAACGCCGAACTGTTCGACGGTGAGTGGCTGCGTACCGGCGATCTCGCCTACCAGGTCGATGGCGAAATGGTCATGTGCGGCCGGATCAAAGACGTCATCATCGTCGGCGGACGCAATGTGTATCCCCAAGACATCGAACGCTCGGTCGGCATGGTCGACGGCGTGCGCTCCGGCAATGTGATCGCCTTCAGCGTTCCCGGTCGCAAGGGTAAAGAGGTCGTGGTCGTGGTGGCCGAGACCAGGGCCGACGACACCGAACTCCTGCGCTCCTCGATCGGACACAGCGTGGTCGAGGCGGTCGGTGTGCCGGCCCGAGACGTGGTGTTCGTTCGTCCCGGCAGCCTCCCAAAGACCAGCTCGGGCAAGCTCCAGCGTCAGCTCTGCCGCCAGCAGTTCATCGACGGCACCCTCGAACTCCTCAGCTGACCCGGGGGAGATGGGGTCAGGACTTGATGTCGGTGAGGACTTTTGACCAGCGGTCGCGGTTGCTGGCGTAGGGGGCGTAGAAGCTGATGCGCTGGATCACGTCACCGTAGCGAGCTTTGAGTTCGGGAGCGATCGACTCGGGCTCGCCGACCACGGCGAAGGTGTTGAGGATCTCGTCGTCGATCTTGTCGCCCATCTCGACCCATTGACCCTGCTTCGACATGGCGTTGAGTTCCTCTTGGAGGCCGCCCCAACCGTGGATGTCGAGCACGCCGCGATACGCCGGCGTCGAACCGTAGAAGGCGATCTGTTGGCGGGTGCCCTGGGCGGCCTTGGCCAGTTCGGCCTCGTCGCTGCCGGTGACGACGAACGAGGGGCCGACGATCTGGAAGCTGTTCGGCCCGTCGGTCGGTGAGTCGGCGAGTGACGGCTTGCCCGCTTTGGCTCGGCCCTTGTCGAGCGCCGGAATCGTGACCTCACGCAGGTACTTCTCGGTGGTGAAGCCGTGACAGATGAACCCGTCGGCGACCTCGCCCGCCACCTCGGTCATGAGCTGGCCGACGCCGGCCAGGAAGATCTTGGGCCTGCCGTGCGGGTTTGGACCCGGGTCGAAGAACGGGGTCATGAGGGTGTGGGTGTAGAACTCGCCTCGGAAGTCGAGCTTGGTGCCGTCGTTCCAGTTGTCCCAGATGGCATGCATGGCCAAGATCATTTCTCGCATCCGGGCCGCAGGCTTCGACCACTCCATCGAGACGCGCTTGGTGATGTGCGGCTTGATCTGCGAGCCGAGTCCGAGAATGAAGCGCCCGCCCGACAGTTCGTGCAGGTCGTTTGCGGTGTTGGCCAGCGTCATTGGATTGCGGGCGAAGGCCACCGCGATCGAGGTGCCGATCTCGATGGTCGAGGTGTGCTCGGCCGCGATGAGCAACGGCAGGAACGGATCACGCGAGGTCTCGGCGGTCCAGAGGCCCGAGTAGCCCGCCTCCTCCTG
>JBBQUN010000371.1:0-3820 GCA_038212405.1 Acidimicrobiales bacterium
TCGAGGGCCGGACAACGCTGCTCCTCGCCGATCTTGACGCTCGACCCATCTGAAAGGAAACACCATGATTGATCCAGAGACCGTGAACGTCCGCTACCTGGTCGACGACGTCAAAGCGAGCGTCGACTACTACACGACCCACTTCGGGTTCACCGTAGGCATCTCGAGTCCCGCTTTCGCCGATGTCACCCAGGGAAATCTCCGTCTCCTGTTGTCGGGTCCCGACAGTTCCGCTGGCCGTGCGATGGCAGACGGCGACCGACCATCCCCGGGCGGCTGGAACCGCATCCATCTCATCGTCGACGACCTCGAGCATGACGTCACCCGGCTCACCGCCGCAGGAGTCCAGTTCCGCAACGCAGTGGTAGCGGGACCCGGCGGGTCCCAAGCACTCGCGATCGACCCGTCCGGCAACTTCGTCGAACTCTTCCAGCCAGCCGCGGTCTTCTGACCATTTTCCGCCCAATCACTCCGCCGAAATCTCGAAGGACGCTGCGATGATCACAACAGGTATCGATTACCTTGCACTCAACGTCCCCGACCTCGAGGCTCAAGTCGAACGGATCGTCACCTCATTCGGCATGGTCATCGAACACCGTTTCGACAGGTTCGCTCTGCTCTCAGGGGCGAAGACCGGGTCGTTCTTGTCGGCCGATGGAACCGAGATCGGTTCGCCATCGAGGTCGCAGGCCCACTCCTTGTGCTGGTCGAACCGGTCGGTCATTTCCGCGATTTCAGCGCCTTCGACGGACTTGTACCGTTGCTTGCCGCTCACTGCAGCGTCGTCACCTATGACCGGCGAGGCCGGGGCACCAGTGCCGACACGGCGCCGTACTCAGCTCAGCGTGGGGCGAGGTCATGATCGCGCTGACCGCGGCAACCGATGATCTGCCTGCGGGGTCCGATACCGGTATTCGTTTGTTGACCCCTCGACGCCGAAGGCTGCACGCTGCGATGGTGGACAAGGGTGTCGATGTCGATGAGGTGTTGCGCTGGCCCGATATCCCGCCGATGTTCAGCTTCCGAGACGTCGACGCCAACACCCTCTACATCATGCAAACCCCAGACGGTCCGGCCCAGTGACCGCACTCGACATCACCTTCGGACTCGTGCCTCCGGCGGAACCCGTGCCGCTACTCATCAGATCGGCTGGCGTAGTTCGCGGAAGTAGAAGAAGGCTCGCTCGTTGGTGTCGGGCTCGATCGAGGAATAGCCGTGGCGCTCGTAGAAGCGGGCTCAGAGTTCATCTCCGGGATCGTAGGCAGCGAACATCGGGCGACGCTCAGGGATTGTCGGCTCCGAGAGACTATGGCGCGAGTGGTTTCATGAACGACCAGAGCATTCCTTCGAGGTCGCGGTCGCCGCACCCAGCGGGCGACGATGTCGTCCCACACTGAGGCCGCTCAGCTGACCTCTGCTGTAGTTTCGAGCGCCTTCGCGTCGAGATTGGTTGTGGACGCCGTGTTCTGTCGTGTCCGGTCGTTTGACCAGAGATCGCGGTACCACGACGGAACGACCGCACTCATGGTTGGTTGGCGATTTGGATCAGGTTCCCGCAAGTGTCATCGAAGACCGCAGTGGTCACCGGCCCGTGTTCGACCGGCGGCTGGTGAAGGTGACACCGAGTTCGACGAGGCGTTCGTGCTCGACCTCGACATTGTCGACGGCGAACGACGTGCACGGAATGCCGTCTTCGGCCGGTGCTTCGCGAAACGGTGCTACGGCGGGATGCGACGACGGTTCGAGCAGCAACTCGATGCCCGCTTCGCCCGGGGCGCCGACGGTGAGCCAGCGGTCACCATCGCCGAGCGGAACATCGGTCCGAGGTTCGAAGCCGAGGACTCGGGTGTAGAAGTCGAGTGCCCGGTCTTGGTCGTCGACGAACACGCTGGACAGATGGATTCGCATCATGATCTCTCTTCTTCGGTCAGCCATCGAGACATCGCTGCATGGAGCGGCGCGGTGTCGATGGTGTGGAACTTGTAGCGGCTCACTCGTCGCGAGCGGACCAGGCCAGCGGACTCCAGTATCTGGAGGTGTTGGGACACTGCCTGGCGGGTGAGGTCGATGTCGTGATCCCCGACGAGGCGGGTCACGATCTCGAACAACGTCTGGTCGTCACGAATGCACAGCACATCGAGAATTGCCCGCCGAGCGGGCGCCCCCAACGCATCGAACACATCGTCAGCCACTCGGCAACGGGATCAGCAGCGCCGCTGATTGCGAGGTCCGTGTGCCGGTTGCTAGTGGTGGTCGATTATCAGGTTGAGGGCCGAGGAGTCTTCGGCGACGATGTCGGTGATCTGGTCCGGGGTCCAGTCGTGGTGTTCGACGAGGACGATCCAGTTGCCGGTGTTGTCTCTGATGAGGGCCTCGACCCCGTAGGGACGGTCCTCTGGCGGGTTCAGGACGACGACGCCGTTGGCCTCGAGCTCGGCAACGGTAGCGGCGCAGTCGGCGACGCTGAGTCCGAGGGCGAACGTGCCGCCGTCGTCGAGCGCCCGGTTCAGCGAGGCAACGTAGTCGGGTGAGAGGGGAGGCCCGGGGGTGGTGAGGTGCACTTGCAGTTCGGGCTGGGACGGGTGACCGACCGTGCACCACCGGAAGTCCTCGCCGACTTCGACGTCGTCGCGTTCTTCGAAGCCGAGTTTGTCGATGTAGAACCGCTTGGACGCTTCGATGTCGTTGACCCAGACGGCGGTGAGGAAGATGTTGGAGATCATGGTCCCGACCTTAGGAACCAGAGGGTCGATGTTGCTTCTCCTCGCTTGCGGAATCGGCCGACGTCTCCTCACTCACTGCCGCAGCAGCGTTTGCGGGGCGGTGGGCGAGTCCTCGCATGAACACGAAACAGCCTGGTACCTTCGGTGCGCCGGTGAGGGCGTAGCGACGTTGGAGCGAACTCGGCGTTTCACCGACCAGTTCTTTGAACCGTGCACTGAAGGATCCGAGGCTGGAGTAGCCGACCGCGAAACAGACTTCGGTGACGGTCAGGTTCGTGGCGCGAAGCAGGTCTTGGGCTCGTTCGATTCTGCGGCGGGTCAGGTAGTTGGCCGGGGTGACCCCGTACGTGGCGGTGAACAGGCGATGGAAGTGGTACTTGGAGAGCCCCGCGACCGAGGCCACGGCTTCGAGATCGATCGGGTCGGCGAAGTGACGGTCGAGGTGGTCGCGTGCTGCCCGCAAATGCACCAGCACATCACCCGGGACCCGAATTGTCTTGGTGTCGATGCGAGCTCGAGTCGAGGTCGTCGGACGTTCGCTTCCTGGCACCGTCTCAGTGTCTCCGCCGCTCGGCTGGTTCCACCCCAAGGACTTCAGACTCGTGGGTCGCTCGTGCGCGTGGCGTGGAGCCATCGTTGGAGGGTGTCGATGATCGGTCGCCGGGATGCAGGCGGAACGTGACACGATCTTCGCCGCCGTAGCCGAAGCTCGGGGCGTTCCATTTGATCTGCTCACCCAAGGCTGGTTCGGCAGCAACGTACCGCCTTCAGGACAGTGAGGTATTGACCTAGGCGTTCAGGTCAGCCAGAAACGCATCGGCCCAATCATGCACATCATGATCGACCAGGTGTTGGCGCATGCGGCGCATCCGCTGACGTTGCTCCTCGGGAGAAAGATCAAGTGCCTGGGCTAGGCACCGCTTCAGCCCGGCGATGTCGAATGGATTGCAGAACACTGCATCGGGGAATTCGTCCGCGGCACCAGCGAACTCCGAAAGCAGTAGCACCCCGGAGTCGTCGATCCGTGAGGCAACGAACTCCTTGGCCACCAAGTTCATGCCGTCCTGGTACGGCGTGACCGCCATGACATCGGCGGC
>JBBQUN010000372.1:0-3816 GCA_038212405.1 Acidimicrobiales bacterium
CGACGACCGCCCCTGTTCGAGCCGTTCGCTGGCCCGATGATTTCGGCTGGGAAGTGACGGGCGATGCGTACTACTCCGGTTGCGTTCCCGGTTCGGACTCGTCGCTGCCCGACGGCGTGTGGTTCGGCTACGTCACCGGCATTGCGTCGTCGACCATCGACTTCGATCTCGCGTGCCACTACGGCATCGAGCAAATCGACGAACTCGACAGCCCGTTCATCGAGAACTCGAACAAGGCCAGCCGCACCCTCGAACTCGCCGACTCATTGGCGATCTACACCTTCTCCGATACCGACGGCCCCATCGGTCCGATCGGCGCTGACGACTACGAAGTGACCGGCTGGAATGACGGGCTCCCCGACGCGGTCATCACGATCACTGACGGTCAGGTCAGCGAAATTCGCCACCAGCCTGCTGCTGGTTGACCCCTCGTTTCGCTCACAGGGAATACAGTCCAACCGGTGACGATCGGAACCAAATTCATGACCGCGACCGCAGTTGCCGCTGCTGGCGTCACCGGCTGGATCGCGTGGACGATCTGGCAACCATCGGAAGACGTTCCCGCAGTGGCGAACGCCGTTGTCGTGTTTGCCGGCGGGAAGGGCGAACGCCTCGTTCGGGCGCAGGAACTGATGGACGCCGGGGTGGCGCCGGTGCTCGTGCTCAACACCGGGACCGATCGCTGGAATCCCGAGGCGTTCGATGCCCAAGTCGCCGTCTGCGACGATCCTGGCGTGGCGTATGAGGTGATCTGTGTGAGCGGCGACTCCACCAAGACCGAAGCCGAGGCCTTCACCACCGTTGCTCGTGCGCGGGCGTGGACGTCGATGGTCGCCCTGACCGACGACTATCACCTGGCCCGATCGAGCCGTTGGCTTGGCCGCTGCTTCGACGGCACGGTGTACCGAGCGGCGGCGATCGGCGAGCCCGGGCTCGGCATTCGCCTCCGTGAGATGGCGGCAACCGTGCAGATGATGACAACCGACCGGAGCTGCCCAGCGGCGGAGTGAGGAAGACTGTCTCACCAGGATGACTGTCTCACCGTCGCAATAGGCTCTTGCGGGTGGGTAGGGCCTGGGACGATGTCGATCTGAGCGATGCGGCGCTGATCGCCGATGTGTTGTCACGCCAGCCGCTGGTGCGCACGGCGTACTCTCAGTATCCGCATCTGGCTCGGGTGCCACTCCTCGACTCACCTCGCGTCGGGTTGGGGGTGGTCGCCAGTTCGCTCGACCGCATCGCCTACAACCTGTTGTTCGTCATCAAGCTCAACAACAACCTGCTGACTCGTGACCGGGCCATCGCCACTGCAGGCGACCTCGACGAGTATTGGCTCGACCGGGCTGCTGCCGATCTGATGGTCACCGGGCTCGCCATGGTGACCGAGACCGGCGAGCTCACGTTGTTCGACCACATCGCCGAGCGGGTCGGGCTGCCGCTTCCCAGTTTCAGCGACCACGTGGTCAACATCACCTCCGACCGGCTTCAGCGGGCCGCAGCCCGTGTCGGCCTCGGCGATGTCGGCACCCGCAAGGCTGAACGGGCGGCCGCCCTCTTGGAGTTTCTGGCTGACGCCGAACAGGTCGCGTTGGCCCTCCAACGGTTGTCACCTGATGCCGCCAAGGTCTTCGAGCTGCTCTGGCAGCGAACGATCGAGCGGGCAACGAGCCGGGCCGCGACCCAGGGTGCCCACGTGGCGTTCGAGATGCTGCCCCCGGAACTGCTGCGCATGGGCTACTCACGCGGCACCTCACCGATCAGGGAACTCAGCGACGCCATGCTGATCGGCTCCGACTATCACGACTACGACATCTGGATCTGGGCCGAGACCGCCGCTGCCTTCGGTCTGAGTCTGACCGCCGAGTGGACGCCGCCGTCCGTTCCCGACCTCGTCGCCGTCGACCCGACCGGCCCCGATGCCGTGGTCGACGCCCTCCACGCCCTCGATGAAGTGATCGCGGCCACCGGCGCCACGCCCGCTCTGGGCAACAAGTCGGGCGCTCGACGCCCGCCGGTCAAGTATTGGCGCAGCGTTGCCAAGGCGGCCGGACTCGACTCCGAGCTCAGTGTCCATTGCGGCAACCTGGCCATCGAACTCGGGCTGCTCGTCCCAGAGATGGGTCCGGCGAGCGGACGAGGTCGCAACGCCAGCCGGGACTGCTTCTGGGTACCCGAGCCCACTCGCCTGGCCGCCTTCGCGGCGCAGCCGCCGATCCTGCGCTGGGCCCAGATGGTCGAGCGTTGGATGGCGCCGGCTCTCGAAACCGACGACATGGCGGTCCAGGTGCGAACCATGCTGCTCGCCGCCCTCGACCACCTGCCAGACGGTTTCGGCATCCCCGCCGCCGGCCTGTCGGACTTCCTGGGGGTTCGCCACAGCCGGTTCACCCAGGGCGAATCGATCGATGACCATCTTGGCGGTCTGATCCGGTTCGGGGTGCTGACCTCGGGTACTGCGGTGGGGCTGACCCCTGCCGGCCGTGCGCTGTGCCACAGCCTCGACACCCTCGGTCAGGTCTTCGGCCCCGGTCCCGGCGCCACCGCACCCCCGGTCGTCGTCCAAGCCGACCACACCATCATCACCCAGCCCGGCACGCCGCTCGACACGATCATCGGTTTGCGTCGGATTGCCGACCCGGTGAGCTCGGGGGCGGTCGCGGTGTGGCGGCTGTCGGCCGACCGGATCGCCCGGGCCTCGACCGACCCAGACTTCGAACCCGTCCGTTTCCTCCAATCGCTGGCCTCCACCGACCTTCCCTCGGGTGTCGAACGTTTCCTGTCCGACTCGGTCGCCTCTGCCGCCACCATCACGATCCGCACGGTCGGCTGCGTCATCACCAGCACCGACCATGCCGCGCTGAACGACGCCGCCCGACACAAGACGGCCAAGCTCGAAGTCATCGCCCCCGGTGTTGCCGTTTCACCGCTGACCGAGGCCAAGGTGGCTGAAGTGCTGCGCAGCAAAGGCGTGGTCCTCGCCGGTGAACGGGTCGTCGGGGCCGCTGCGCCCAAGCCGGCGCCGTCGTGGGTGATCAACCACATCAGCGCTGATGAGCCAATGCCCGACGTCTCGCCGCTGTTGTTCGGCGTCGACCCCGCAGGCACCATCGAGGCGCTCGCCAAGGCCATGGCCGACCAGCACCGATTCGACGACCTGTTCGATGATGAGGGCGGCCCCCGATGAGTGACCCGAGCAATCCGCTGATCGTGCAGGCCGACCTGTCGGTACTGGTCGAAGTGGCGTCGCCCCGCTACGACGAAGCCCGTGAAGCGCTCGCCCGATTTGCCGAACTCGAGACCTCACCCGAGCACATCCACACCTACCGCATCTCTCCCCTCTCACTGTGGAACGCAGCCGCCGCCGGCGAATCGCCGGGCGATGTCGCCTCGACTTTGACCCGGCTGGCAAAGTATCCGGTGGCACCCTCGGTGCTCACCGAAGTGCACGACCAGATGGGTCGGTTCGGTCGGTTGCGGATCGTTGCCGACCACGACACCACCGGGCTGGCCCTGGTGACCGACGAGATCGCTCTTCTGGAGGAAGTCATTCGCCATCGGTCGGTGTCCCCGCTCGTTGGGGAACGCCTCGACGGCAACCGGATCGCGGTGCGACGAGGCGACCGAGGGCTACTCAAGCAGGCGCTCATCAACATCGGCTGGCCCGCCGCCGACGAGGCGGGCTTCGACGAGGGCGCACGGCTCGCCGGGGTCGAACTGACCGCCGAACTGCGTTCGTATCAGGGCGACGCCGTCTCGGCCTGGTGGCGCAACGGCGAACCGGCAGGCGGGTCCGGCGTGCTGGTGCTCCCTTGCGGT
>JBBQUN010000373.1:0-3798 GCA_038212405.1 Acidimicrobiales bacterium
TCGATATCGACCGAACTCACGACGCTGGCGGATCTGCTGCCGAATCCCACGATCATCCACCCCGATATCGCACGCCAGGTGCAGGTAGACCTCCGAGGCCTCGGAACACTGCCCGGCGATCTTTCCGACGCTCGTCGTGCCGAGGCCGACGCCATTGCTGCCGGCCACCGCAGCAGGTCACGACAATCGCAACTCATCGTGCTGCGCCGACAGATCAGGGCGGACCACGTTGTTGCGGTTGCCGAAGTCGAAGCGGCAGAGATGGCGCTCGGCGGAGCGAAGGAGGACCTTGCCGGTTTCGCGCTGGGGACGTTCATCGGCTCCTCCGCCTTGGCGCTGGAATCGTTCTCCACCGACACCGACACCGACACCGGGCCGAGCCCGATTCCGACGCTCGCCGCTGATGCCGAGGACGTCTTGGTGCAGGCGCAACAAGCATCGTCGCAACGCCTGGCTCGTGCCGAGGGCGAACGGACTCGAATCGCCGGAGAGCTCGAGGTGGCAGGCCGCGAGCTGTCGGAGGTGACGGCCGGCATCGTCGCTGCCGATATCGCACGTGAGGTGGCAGCGGCGGATGCAGCCCGCATCGAGCCGGCCTTCGAAGCAGCCTTGCGGACCGCCCCGGTTGCCGGGGTCGACTTCCCCGTCGTCGTGCTCGATGCGTACTACCGGGCCGCGCTTCGCACCGCACAGGACAAGCCGTGGTGTGCGGTGCGTTGGGACCATCTGGCCGGCATCGGCAAGGTCGAGAGTCGTCATGGCACGTTCGGTGGCAACACGGTTGGGGCCGATGGGCGAACCGACGGTGAGATCCTCGGGCCGGTTCTCGATGGCACTCGGTTCGCTTCGATTCCCGACACCGACGGCGGCCGGTTCGATCTCGACTCGGTATGGGACCGAGCCGTTGGTCCCATGCAGTTCATTCCTGGTAGCTGGAATCGCTACGGCGACGATGGCAACAGCGACGGCGTCATCGATCCACACAACATGTACGACGCGGCGCTGGCAGCGGCCAATCATCTGTGCGGCACCACGGGTGGACTCGACGACGAAGCGAACTACCAGCGAGCGCTCTTGGGATACAACCGCTCCGTCCCGTATGGCCTCATGGTGATGGACTTTGCTGTTCAGTATCGAACGACGCTCTCCCTGGTCCCAACCTCGGACTCGGTGCCCGATCCCGCAGGCGAGGTCCCGGTCGCTGCGTTGCGCATCCCGATGCTCGACTGAGTCACCGCCGGTGCGGTGTTCATCGGCTTCGCAGCCAGCGTCCGAACAGCATGGCGCCACTTTGCCAGAGGCGAGCCAGGTCGAAATCGGCGACCTCGATGGGGCTGGGACCATGGGCGGCCCGGGCGCTGGTGCCGCTGATGAGGCTCGGCGCCAGCGACAGATTCCATTCATCGACGAGGTCGGCAGCGATGAACTGACCGTTGATCGTCGGTCCGCCCTCCAAGAGCGCTCGCTCGAACCCGAGGGTACGGAGCTGTCGAAGGGCACTGGCGAGGTCGAGGTCATCGTTGCCGGCGTCGATGATGTCGGCAACGTTCGCCAGCGCTGAGCGACGGTCCTGTGGCGCATTGGCAACGGTGATGATCAAGGGGCGAGCCGACTCGTCGGCGAAGACGCGGTGGGAGGGCTCGATCGACAGGCTGCGAGTCATGATCGCGACGACGGGTCGTGGGCGTTGGCCTCGCTCGGCGCGTACGTTGCGATGCCGATCACTTGCCGGCCGGTAGTCCTCTTCGATCGCCGTGGTTGCGCCAACGAGGATGACATCGGCAACCGCACGCAATGACGCGAAGACCGCTTGATCGGCTGGTCCGCCCAGGCCGCCGGAAACGCCGTCGATCGCAACACCTCCGTCGAGGCTCGTGATCATGTTGGCGTACACCCAGGGACGGTCAGCGAACGCTGACCGTCGTTCGTTGCCCACATCGTGTAGCGGGACGGGGTGGCGGCCCGTGGGTGGGACCAGCTCGCGAAAAATAATCTCGTCGCTCATGAGGCTCGATCCTACGCGCCCTTGGTTGGTCATTCGGTCGACGCTGACCTCAGCCAAGTCGAGGAAATCTCGGGTTCATGCCTCGGTTTACTTTTGTTACGTCGCTGACCAGCGAGCACGAGAGCGCTCGACCGAGGCGAGGCTGGCGACGCACGCAGGTGTCAGAGCCTCGCTGGTTCGACAAGGGGTGCGATGTCCACAGGTTGTGGGGAACTCGCGCCGAAATCCACAGGGTCATCCCCTTGTGATCCACAGCGGCCACTCCGTATGGTTGGGCTCATCGAGGGCCGACCGGTCCGGAGACGTGGAAGCCGGGGCCTGTACGCAGGAACCCTTGGGCGGATACTGCACATGGGCGAAGGCACGTTCGCGTGACAAGCCATGAGTTGTGACCAGCCTCGACCTACGTCGCCGGATCGGTCGGCGTTCGAGGCCGGTGATTTCGGTCACGTTTCACCGAGGCTCGCCACTCTCCGTCAGCGATATTCACACAAATGAAGCATTGACATCGACGTAATTACGATGCTGTAATGCGCCCCTACATCTTGTGCGTCCAACGGCGGCGGCGGGCTTCTCGCTACAACATCTGGTAATTCGCTCCGGTGAAGATCCACATCGAAAGCGGGAAAAACACCATTGTCGGGCGACACTTACAACGCCAGCACCGCGGCAGCATCGACCTCTCGTCGGCGTGGTCGCAGATCCCGCTGGCCACACCAAAGCGCGAGATGCACGAACCCGTTGGGATGGAACTCCCCGTACCCCCTGACATCCGCCGCGTCACGCAGGCAACCCGATCATCACCCGCAACCCGATCATCACCCGCAACCCCTCAACCTCTCGTCAGAGACACAGGCATCGAGCAACTTGGACTCGATGTGCACAGGAGCATTTACATGGCAATAGCACCAGAGCAGACCGGCATCGCCCTCCGCCGTTACTTCACCACCGCCGGTGTCGACCCGTACGACACCGTGACGTGGGAGCGTCGAGATGCTCGTCTCGCCAACTGGAAGACCGGCGAGGTTGCCTTCGAGCAACTCGGTGTCGAAGTGCCGAACACCTGGTCGGTCAACGCCACCAACATCTTGGCCCAGAAGTACTTCCGAGGAACGCTCGGTACGGCCGAGCGCGAAACCTCACTCCGCCAGGTTGCCGACCGTGTGGTCGACACCATCACCATGTGGGGCAAAGAGGGTGGCTACTTCACCTCCGATGCCGAAGCCGACATCTTCTCCGACGAGCTCAAGTACCTGATCATCCACCAGCGCGCCGCGTTCAACTCGCCGGTCTGGTTCAACATTGGCGTTACCGGTGTTCCTCAGCAGGCCTCGGCCTGTTTCATCTTGTCGGTCGACGACAAGATGGACTCCATCCTCAACTGGTACGTCGAAGAGGGCACCATCTTCAAGGGCGGTTCCGGCGCCGGCGTCAACATGTCACGCATCCGGTCCTCGCACGAGCTACTCAAGGGCGGCGGTACCGCCTCTGGTCCGGTCAGCTTCATGCGTGGCGCCGACTCTTCTGCCGGCACCATCAAGTCCGGCGGCAAGACCCGTCGGGCCGCCAAGATGGTCATGCTCGATGTCGACCACCCCGACGTCGAAGAGTTCATCTGGTGCAAGGCCATCGAGGAGCGCAAGGCTCGTGTCCTGCGCGAAGCCGGATTCGACATGGATCTCGACGGCGTCGACAGCCACTCGATCCAGTATCAGAACGCCAACAACTCGGTTCGTGTCACCGACGAGTTCATGCAGGCCGTCCTCGACGACGGTGACTGGAGCCTCGTTGCC
>JBBQUN010000374.1:0-3765 GCA_038212405.1 Acidimicrobiales bacterium
GACGAGCTCGTTCGTTGCCCGATGCTCGAGCATGTGATTGAGTTCTTGGGTGATACCTGCCCGGTTGTACAAGCCGGTGAGCAGATCGTGACGTGCGTCGTACTCGCTTCGTTCGAGCCGCCCGAGCGTGATGGCGTGATGACGGGCCGAGGTCGAGAAGAGACCTCCGACGGCAGCGAGCACCAAACCGGTCACGAGCGCCGCCCACGAGCTTCGATGGTCGACGACGATGCCGGCGCCATAGCCCTGAATGGACCAGGTGGAATCCTGGTCCGAGAACGTTGTCGGCTTTCCGAAGGGTTCGCCGAGCTCGCCTTCGGGCAGCGTCGCAACCAACGGCTGGCCATCACGTGAGAGCTGAAGTGCAATCGGCCCGCCTTCGCCAGTGGTCGCAGCGAGAAGCCGATCGAGGAACAGGCGAGTGGCCAGAACACCCTGGAAATCGTTGCCCTCACCAACCGACGCGTAGAAGGCGGTAGCCGGTCGGGTCGAGCGGTCAGCCGATGAGCTGATCGCGTAGATGGCGTCAAAGATCGCATTCGACTCGTCCGAGGGCCGCACGCCGAGGTTGGTCCCGATCTCGAGCTCGTTGACGATGGCGCTCAGTCCTTCGATGGTGGACAGATCGCGGCCGATCACGTCGCGGTGAACGCCCTCCGGTTTGAGTTTCGACAACACCAGCGATGGCCGCTCGCCTTCAGTCCCAAGGCGGCCGTAGCCATCGACGAAGGCCTGGTTACCCGCACGCTCTTCGCGCTCACGAATGTTGATCTCGTCGGTTGCCGAATCGATGGTCTCGAAAAACATGAGTTCTTCAACAGCACCCGATGAGAGGATCTGCACCGCCGCCGGCGAGTCGAACGCGCTGATCATCGCTGAGGAATCGTCGTTCTCGATCCCGGCCGCGGACATGGTTCCCGCGAGCGCAGCGAGATTGCTCCGCAACTGCACGATTTCGACGTTGATGCGAGAGGTTTGGGCCAGCAACGTCGCGCCATAGCTCACCCGAGCTTCGGAGTTCTCGATCGAGCGAAGGCCAAGCCAGGCAAACACCGAGAGCGCAACACCGAGCACCACGATCACCGCAGCAAGGGGCGCCCGTGCCATCCAAGGGGCGATCGCACTGCCGGAGGCCTGTCCGCCCGGCTGTTCGGCGAGCGCCGTGGCGATCGCGTTGTCGTTCGTACCCTCGGTCACTCTCGCCCTGTCGGCACATGAGCACTGAAGTTGACAGAATCTGAACCTATGTGCCGGCGATGGACCGCACGTCGGTCGCTTCCCACCGCCCGGGGCCGACGGCGCCCACTCGAAAGGTGACATCGACCCCGTTGGCGATCTCACGGTTGCCGTCGACGATCTCGGTGCAATGAAAGAGATACGCCGTGCCGTCTCGGCCTGTGCGGTCAACACTCACCAGTGTCCCGAGTCCTCGATCTGATTCGTACTCGACCACCCGCCCTCGCTGAGCATCGAAGGCGTCCACCGGCATGCTCGATGCGTTTCGCTCGGGCAGCATCAGTGCGGTCGCCCGCCGGCGAGCAGTTCGACAGCATGGGGGATGACATCGATGATCGATTCAACGGTTTCGACCGTGCCGTTGGTCGACCCTGGTGTGTTCACGATCAGTGCCTCGCCCCGTGTGCCGGCAATCGCTCGGCTCAGTCGTCCGAGTCCATCGGTATTGACCAACCGCATGGCCTCGGCCAGTCCCGGCGCTTCTCGTTCGATCGCTTGCCTTGTCCCTTCAGGCGTCAGGTCACGCGGTCCGAAACCCGTGCCGCCGGTCGTGATGATGAGGCCATTGAAGCCTTCGGCGGCATCGACGAGCGTCTCCCGGACCGATTCGGCGCCGTCGGCTATTTGGCGGCGCTCGACGACATCGAAACCGTTGCGCTGCAAACACTGCGCCAGTGCTTCGCCGGAACGGTCCTGTCGTGTGCCGGCGATGACGCCGTCAGACACGGTGATCACGATTGCGCGAACCGTTTGGGTCGATGACACCTGTTCAGCCATAACGCCAAAGTCTAGGCGCTGGGAATGGCTGAGCCCGGCGACGCCCGTTCTGCGAGCCAACGCTGCGAAGGGACGAAGCAGCCTCGAACCGACCACCCGGATGGGCGACGCCCGTTCTGCGAAGCAGAACACAGCAACAGAGCTAGGGTGCGACAGTGAACGTTCCCAGTCGCCGTCAGCCTTCACTCGATCTTTCGGGCCTTCATCCCGACACCGTTGCCGTCGCCGCCGGCCGCCCGCATCTCGCGGGCCAGCCGGTGAACACACCGATGATTCCTGTGTCGAACTACGACAGCGGAGCAGGACCTGAGTATGCGCGTGGCGACGGCACCGACACCTGGCGAGCGCTCGAAGATGCGGTCGGGGCGCTCGAAGGCGGCAAGGCCGTTGCATTTTCCTCGGGCATGGGTGCCATTTCGGCCCTGTTCGACACTCTCGGCGCAGGGGCAAAGATCGTTGTTGCAGACGACTGCTATCAGGGCACAGCAACCGTGGTCGCCGAAGGGGCGGAACGGCTCGGCTGGCGCGTGATTCGTCTTCCAACCGCCGATACCGATCGCTGGGTGCAAGCTGCTGCCGGCGCCGACTTCTTGTGGATGGAAACTCCGTCGAACCCGCTGCTCGAACTGGCCGATATCGCCGAAGTCGCAGCTGCGGCGCAAAAGGCCGGCGCAGTGGTGGCGGTCGACAACACCGTCGCCACTCCCCTCTTGCAGCGTCCGCTTTCGCTGGGAGCGACCTACAGCGTCCACAGCGCCACCAAGTTCATTGGCGGTCACTCCGACCTTCTCTCCGGCATCGTCGTCTGCGCTGATCGACAGCCCGGCTGGGATGGTTTCGCTGCATTGACCAGACGACGTACCTACGGCGGAGCGACACCAGGAACGCTCGAGTCCTACCTTGCGCTGCGTGGACTACGCACGTTGTCGATTCGCATGGAGCGCGCACAGGCCAATGCGATCGACCTGGCCGAGCGACTGGAACAACACCGACTGGTCACCAAGGTGCGCTATCCCGGCTTGCCATCGCATCCTGATCACGAGCTCGCCCGCAAGACGCTCGACGGTCCTGGTGCCATGCTCAGCTTCGAGTTGGTCGGATCCGCCATCTCGACCGACGTGCGACTCTCCAAGCTCCGCCTCATCCATCGCGCCACCAGCCTCGGTGCGGTCGAGACCTGCATCGAGCGCCGGAACAAATTGGTCGGCCAGGAGCACATTCCGCCGACGCTGTGTCGATTGAGCGTCGGCATCGAACATGTCGAGGATCTCTGGACCGACCTCGTGCAGGCGATCGACGGCTTGGTCGACTAGAGCGGTGGTGTCCGTCGAGCCCCTGCCGCTGCGACTCGTGAACGAAGCCTTCGCCGACCGTGTTCCGTCGCCGGCTCATGATTCGCTGACGCCCGAAGGTCGTCGCCAGGCGTTGGCCGCAAACCCCGACAGTTACCTTGCAGTGACGCGCTCGATGGAAGATCTCGATCCGTCACTGGTGGTCACGAACGATGAACTTCTCGCATTGAGTCGCGCCTCGCTCGATCGCCTCATCGAGATCGGCGCGTTCGATGACGAACGCTCGCCCCAGTTCTACGTCTACCAACTCGAGTCGAGTACGCACATCCAGACTGGTCTCGTTGGCGGTGTCGCCACCTCCGCCTTCATGCATGGCGAGGTCCGAGTCCACGAACAGATCCACCATGCACGAGCTGATCATCTGGCCCGACATCTTGCCGTGGTCGGCGTGCAGTCGAGC
>JBBQUN010000375.1:0-3762 GCA_038212405.1 Acidimicrobiales bacterium
CTCGATGAGAAACTGCCTCGCTTCGGTCGGTATGACCACGAGCTCCGGCGTCGGTGACAGGTCGAACAGCTGGGGCACGGCGCCGAAGGTGTCGACGAGGTCGATGTCGTCGATGTACCAGCCCTCGGTGCCACAGCAGAAGGTGCCGCCGACGCCGGAGTTTTCGGTACGGAACCGCAGCTGCACGACACGGTTCTCGAAGGCTGCGAGCGACACGACCCGTCGGCTGAATGTCTGTGCGTCCGTCGTCGTTTCGGTGTGGACAGCAGTCCAGGTCGTGCCCCCATCAGCGGACACTTCCACTACCGCCGTCACGTTGCCGAGCCGAACGGCACGGCTCTGGAAGGTGAGTGACGAATCAGCGGTCGGGACGATCGAGCGGGCCAGGGTGAGAGTTTGGGCACCCGTGCGACCAGGGCGGCTCGGCTGGCCGGTGGAGAGGCGGAAGCTCGACGTACCGGTGGCGGCGTTCACCGTCGAGACCACCTCGTAGAGGTCGACGTCGGCGGTGAAGTTCGCCATGCCGGTCTCGGCACCGTCGGTGACACGCTGCGGATCGAGCTTCGTGGTCCGCCATTGGTACCCGGTCGCATTCGGGATCGGAGTGGCGCGGTACCGGGCGGCCACGTCGACGGGTGGCGCCGAAGGCCCCGAGACCACGATGGGCGTCCTTGCCGGGTCGGCGACGGCCGGGTCGAAGACCGTTACGTCGTAGCGGATCGTGCGGGCAACGCCGTTGACGCGGACGTTGCCGACGGTGACCGCAAAAGTTTCGTCGGCGGTGGGTCGCGGCCAGTTGGACGCGACCGGCACTGCGCTCGTGGTCCAGACCATGCCAGGACCAGCCCAGTCGTCCCGCGAGGTGATCGTGGTGCCGATGGGCGCCCCGTTGCGGGTCATCGTGACCGTTGCGGCCGAGAAGTCGGCACCGCGCAGCGAGATGTGCCACTGCGGGTAGGCGATCTGGTAGGGCACGAAGCCTCGCGGCGGCCAGGCGACGAAATCGTCGCGGGTCGGGCGCACGACCGTCGATGGGTTGTCGGTCATGTACTGCGCCTCGGCGGCCGGACCGCCCGCATGATCCGGGATACTGCCGGATCCCATCTCGATCGTTTGGGGGTTGAGGATGGTGCGGCGATGGCCGAGTTCGACGGCGTTGCGGTCGAGCATGAGCTGATCGATCGCAGGCGGGCCGGTGTTGCCGATGGCGAGGTTGGCGCTGGCGCCTTGACGTCCGAGCTCGGACCAACAACGCCAGTCCCGTGGTGGATCGTGGCTCAGCGCCCGCTGAGCGCTCATGATGAGCGCGGTGGCCTGAGCTTTTGCGTTGTTCTCGGCGGTGAAGACCACGTCAGATGGCACGCCCGCCATCGCCCGGAAGAAGTTGATTCGGGTGAGCGTCGCCTCGAGGAAGTCCGTGGACACGGTGCCGGCGACGCAACCGTCGATGCTGCCTGTCCACCCGACGGGGATGCCTTCGGACGCCTGATGGACGCGGTAGTAGAAGCGGCGTACTTCCTCACGGTTGGTCGCGTCGAAGGTGAACGGACCTTGCGGAGTCTCCGCCGCGGCCGGCGACCCACCGACGGCCACGAGGATCGATGCGACAAGCGCAATGACCACGGCGAGCGCCGGCGCCCTGCATCCGAACGACTGCTGTGACATGGCGGTTCCCTCCGGCATGAGGTCGATGTGACCACTCCCAAGTGCTATTGGGACCTTGGTCTACACCTGGGATCGAGGACGCGCAAGGGGTATGGCAGTGGTGCTCGCGGGTGCTGATCGAGTGGAGCTCGGTAGGCAGGGTGGCGAGCATCTGACGGGTGGTGCCGATGTCGGAACGTGGGTCTTTTTCTTTGGCCCGTGCGGCTGTCTGTTCGACGGTGAAGTGTTCCGACAATGCGTCGAGGTCCATCACGCCGTCGTTCGACGAGGCAGTTGATCAGCTCGGCGGGTACCGATCTGAGGCTGTCACGCAGCGAGCGAAACGGCGAAGACCTGCCAGGCCAACAAGGACTTGGCCCCGAGGCTGAGTACCAGGTACGTCTTTTCCCCGAACGCATAATCGGCCCATCGGCCGATTCCGTTGTATTGCAGCCACTGGTTGAGACCGAAGCAGAAGAAGAACAGGCCCTGAACGATCAAGATGGCGTAGATCGCGCTGGGGGCATCGCTGTAGAAGAACGGGTTCACACCCATCGCCACCCACGGAGCGATCCCGACGAGAGCGCCGAACCAGAAGGGACGCATCGTGGTCGATGTGCGTCCCGGAGGGTTCATCTGCTCCTGCGACCAACCGAACAGAATCATGGCGATGTTGGCGCCGGCAATCAGGACCAGCGCATTGATCGTCGTGATGCCCCAGTACAGGCTGATCACGATGACCATGATCGTGGCGCTGACGGAGTACTCGATCCATCGGAAGCGGTTGATGCCGTGCTGCAGATCTCGCTCGTACACATCCCGCAGGACCGTTGCGGTCAGCAGGTGGTCGAGGCCGGCCAGACCGAGAAAGAACGCGATGGCCCATCCGATCCTCAGATCGAACAACGTCGAGGTGGTGAGCCCAGTCGTGCCAGGGGGGCGATCCGGGAACGAGGTCAGCACGGCGATGGCGAAGTCGTTCGTCAGCAACAGCATCAAAGCCGCCTGTCCGAGATGCAGGACAGTGAGGCCCAGGTTCCAGAGGCGTAAGCCGCTGAGTCGTCTGTCGCTGATACCCGTGGTGGTCGCCGTCGGGGTGTCACTCAACGTCACGGTCACTCCATCGATGTCTGGATGGTTCAGGACGGGAACCACGACGTGACGACCGTCTTGCCCTCGGTCCTCAATCCACCACGAACACCCCCGACGCGCTGACCTCGCACAAAGGGCTGGGTCACCAGGAGGCCACCCTGGCCAACGACCGCAACATCCACGCGCCACCCGCCGAGTTCATTCGTCCCGAAGACCTGCTCCGCTTGTCCGAGCGTGTCGCCCCCGCAGCGTTCCCGGCCGGCCACTCCGGCGGCACGCGCGTCAGCTACATCACCGACCTAGGGATCTTCGCCGAGTGGTGCCACGACCGTGCCTCCCCTGGTCGATCTCATGGCTGCGTTCGGTCAACCGACACTCAGTCCCTATGGACGCACCGCTCCCGGCTGATGAATCAGCCCGCCTACTGGATCTCTTCTGCCTCGGCCTGCTCGACCGCGATCCGAACGAACGCTTCGAACGAGTGACGCGGCTGGCCAGTCGCCTGTTCGAGGTACCGATTGCGCTCGTCTCCCAGGTCGACGAGAACCGGCAGTGGTTCGCCTCGCGCCAGGGTCTCGACGCCACCGAGACACCTCGTTGTGATGCCTTCTGCGCCCATGCAATCCTCGACCGTGAGTTCCTCGTGATCGAGGACGCGTCGCTCGACCACCGATTTGGCGGCAATCCCTTGGTTCTCGGACCTCCGTTCATCCGGTTCTATGCGGGCGCACCGATCAGCTCACCCCAGGGTCACCGGCTCGGAACACTGTGCATCATCGATACGACGCCAAGGGCGATGAGCGCCGGCGAGCTCGGGTACCTGCGCGATCTGGCCGATCTGGTCGAGACCGAGATCAGCCAGGTCGGGTTGGCCAACGGCGATGTGCTCACCAGCTTGGCCAATCGTCGTGCCTTCATCGACGCCGGATCGCGCATGCTCGCCCTCAGCCAGCGGCGAAGCGAGCCGGCGACCATCCTGTACGCCGATCTCGACAACCTCAAGCCGGTGAACGACAACTTCGGTCA
>JBBQUN010000376.1:0-3759 GCA_038212405.1 Acidimicrobiales bacterium
CCGATGACCGGCATCGAGAAGCGGGCGCAGCGCTGGGCTCGGCCCGGGCACGTAGAGCTTTGTCGGGTGCCGATCGTCGTGCGCCCGAACCAAACTGAGCACGGACCCAACAACGCCCGGCAATTGCTCGGGAGACGAAGCGAACAGGGGACCGATGCTGATGGCGTCGGGATGTTCGATCGAAAACGGTGTCGTCCACCGAACGACCGCACCGCCAACATCACCAACCAGAACGCAGTCGGCATCGACGGTGCGTTCCCAATACGCCAGGTCGATCCTCGACAGCGGGTAACCGCACCGTTCGGTCTGCTGGACCAGTTCGGCCGGTGAGCACCGATCGGCGATTGGAACGCCAGCGAAGCCAAGAGGCGCAGTTCGGTCCGGCGCTCCGATGATCGAGAAGCACGGCCAGCGCGGTGTCATCCGGAGCTGGGTGTTCAGCGTGAGCGCTCGCGGATCATCGGATGCCATCGTTGCCCGAACCGGCCCTGGCGAGTCGTTGGCGACGAGCGCGTCGAGCAGTCTGCGGCCGAGGCCGAGCCCGTGGTAGCTGGGATCGACGAACAGGTCGGCCAGGAACCAGCGGTCACCTCTGGTGATCGATCCTGCGAACCCGACGATCAGCGCGCCGTTCCGACCTGCGCCCTGCCGGCCCCCGCTGACCTCGGCGACGAGCAGCGTGCCGGTCTCGGCCTCGTGCTCGTAGAGGTCGTAACCGGTTGTGAGTTCGGGGAGTGTCGTATCGACGGTCGCCCGCCACACCCGGGTGCAGGCGACAACGTCTTTGGCCGTGCCAAAGCGGATCGTCGAGGTGTCGAATGCACCGCCAGTGACCTTCGTCATGGGCAGGCAATCTAGTGTTCGTCCATGACTCGACTGACTTCATTGACCAAAGACCAACTCGACGAGCAGGGCGCAGCCCTCTACGACGCCATCATCGGACCCCGCGGCGACAGCCTCATCAACGAAGAGGGCGGTCTACACGGTCCGTTCAACGCCTGGCTGCATGCCCCGGTGATCGGCAAGGCCATGAGTCGACTTGGCTCGTCGTTGCGATTCGAGATGAACGTCGATCGACGACTCATCGAGCTGGCGATCATCACCGTCGGCGCCCGCTGGAAGTCGGAGTTCGAATGGTACGCACACTCGGCGATGGCGCTCGATGCCGGTGTCGCCAAGGCCACGGTCGACGCCATCGGGGTGGGGGAGGAGCCCGACTTCACCCTCGATGACGAGCGGATCGTCTATGCCCTTGCCCACCAGTTGGTGCGGGCTGGACAACTCGATGAGGCAACGTTCACCGCAGCTCGCGATCTCTTGGGTGAGCAGCAAGTGGTCGAACTCGTGTCGCTGTGCGGCTATTACACCCTGATCTCCTTCACGCTCAACGCCTTCGAGGTGCCACTTCCGACCGGCGCCAACGAGAAGTGGCCATCATCGAGCTGACGAGCAACTCCCGTTTGGAGCGGCCCCTCAGCAGTTGATGGTGCCGCGAACCGAAACGGTGGTGTGACCGCCGATCCAGACGCCCTCTTCGTCCTGGTCGACGAAGACTCGGCCATCGCGGCCAATCATTCGGCCCTGGGCCGCGACATACCCAGCCTCGATACGGCCGGTACCCAGCAGCCACTGGGCCGCAGAAGCATTGAGGCTGCCGGTGACCGGGTCCTCTCGGATCGAGCCGCGAGCATCGGCGAAGAGGGCACGCACCTCGAGCGCGTATTCTTGCCCCGGCCGGTGGAGTCCGAGCAGCCCGATATCGAAGCCGTGGATGGAAGCGGTCGGCGTTGCCACCTCGAGTACGGCGTTGGCCGAAGTCAGCAAGAGTCCGAGCCAGCCCGGGCCGTTGTCGATCCACGCCGAGTCGAGCACATCGTCGGCAGTGAGGCCGAGCTGCTCGAGGCGCTCAGCCAGCAGGTCAGCCTCGACCGGGCCTGACCGGATCAACGGCGGAGCAGCGAACGACAACCGCTCGTCGGCGTCACGGCGGATCGAAACCAGGCCGACGCCGCATTCCTGCACGATGCGATCGAGATCAGCAGGCGTGCCACTCGCGTCGAGCCACGCCGCAGCACTGCCAAGCGTCGGATGTCCGGCGAAGGGCAGCTCGCGGCCGGGGCAAAAGATCCGCACGCGGTAGTCGGCTGCTTGGTCGGTCGGCGGCAGCAGGAAGGTGGCCTCGGACAGATTGGTCCAGTCGGTGATCCGTTGCATGTCGTGGGTGGAGAGGCCTTCGGCATCGTGGACAACGGCGAGCGGATTGCCGTTGAACCCTCCTCGGGCGAAGACATCGACCTGACTGAATCGGCGTTGCATCCGGCCAGTGTCGCACGCTCGCCGATTCCTCGAGATCGAGTTCAGCACGCGATCGGTGGAGATCCGACGTTGGTGCCTCGAACTCGGCGCCACGTCATGCTGAACTGGTCGCCGGGCAGCCAGCCCCCAATCGATCCCAGAACGGAAGCCAATGAAGTTCCTCGACGTCGAGACCGAGCAAACCCTGACCCGCGAAGAGGTCGCAACGATGCTGCACGAGTTCGCCGACACTCTTGGCCGAAACAACCAACTGGCGTTCGAGCGCGAGGGGCGAAAATACAAGATCGCCGTTCCCGACGAAGTGGAACTCGAGGTCGAAATCGAGATCGATGACGACGGAACCAGCGTCGAGATCGAAATCAGCTGGTAGGCGCCGAGCGCCGTTGGCTGCCCGGCGGCTGATGGGTTAGCTTCGCCGGGCGCCCTGGCGCTCCGCCTTCTCCTGCCGCGAGGTCGAATCGTGAACACCAAGCTCTCCGCCGAGATCGACGCTTCACGCGTGCAATCCATGGACGGTATGGACATTCCCTGGTTGATCGACCAGTGGGTGCAGCGCACCCCCGACAAGGCGGCGGTCGTGTGGGAGCCATTCTCTGGCGACCGGGTCGTGCTCAGTTATGCCGAGCTCCAAGCGCGAGCTCGTTCGGTCGCTGCCGGCCTGCACGAACGAGGGGTGAAGGCTGGCGACTTCGTGTTGGTGCATCTCGACAACTCACTCGAGTTTCTCATCGCCTGGTACGGGTGCGCCGAACTGGGCGCCGTCGCGGTGTCGACCAACACCCACTCAGTGGCGCGTGACCTCAGCTACTTCGCCGATCACGTCTCGGCCGTCTGTGCGATCACCCAGCCCACCTATGCCCAGCTGATGTTCGACTCTTGCCCGAATCTCCGATTCGTTGCCGTGACGGACAACGACGCCGGTGAGCCGCCGGCAGCACCGCTCGACCAGTTGAGCTTTGATGCCGTTCCGTTCGCCGATTTGCTCAGCGACGGTCAGCCCCCGACGCTTCCCACCGAGCCGATGCGCAATCTCAGCGTGCAGTTCACGTCGGGAACCACCTCACGCCCGAAAGCGGTGCTGTGGACCCACGCCAACGGGTTGTGGGCCGGCAAGGCCTCGGCCATCCACATGCGGCTGCGCAACGACGACACCACGCTGGCGTTCATGCCACTGTTCCACACCAACGCTCAGGGCTATTCCATGCTCGCCACCCACTGGTCAGGCGGCACGCTGGTGGTGCAACCGAAGTTCTCGGCTTCTCGGTTCTGGGATGTCTCGATTGCCAACTCGGCAACGTGGCTCTCGACGATCCCGTTCGCATTCAAGGCGCTCGCCGGCCAACCGGTGCCCGAGCACCACTACCGGATGTGGGGCACAGCCGCACACCTTCCCTCGGTTGGGCAACACTTCGGAGTCCAGGTGATGGGCTGGTGGGGAATGAC
>JBBQUN010000377.1:0-3719 GCA_038212405.1 Acidimicrobiales bacterium
GTGACCACCGAAGACTTCGATATCGATCCCTCGGATATGGACGGCAGCCTCGACCTGGTGGCCATCGCGGTAAAACCAGCTACCCCGATGACCGATTCACACGAGCAGAGGCGGTCGATAGACGGATGAACGATCACCGACCGGCTGTGACCGAGCCTGGGATGTTCGCCCTGGTTCTGCACTCACACTTACCCTGGCTCGCCAACCACGGCCGCTGGCCGGTGGGCGAAGAGTGGCTGTATCAGTCGTGGGCGGGCTCATACCTCCCCCTGACGAACATGCTGACGCGACTGGCCGACGAAGGCCGCCAGAACATGCTGACCTTGGGCATCACTCCGGTGTTGGCGGCTCAATTGGACGATCCACACTCCCTGGCCGGGATGCATCACTGGCTCGGCAACTGGCAGCTTCGCGCACACGAGGCAAGCAATCGAGCGCTGTCGACTCGCGAACACCGAGCTGCAGCAGCCGCGCTGGAAACCTTCGAAACCCATTGGCGTCACGGAGGTTCAGCGGTCATCCGCAAGTTTGTGGACTCGGGAACAGTCGAGCTGCTCGGCGGCCCACTCGCGCACCCATTTCAGCCGCTGATGGACCCGCGCCTGCGTCAGTTCTCTTTGACAGAAGGACTTCTCGACGCGAGGCAGCGATGGGGAGTCGCGCCGACTGGAATCTGGGCGCCGGAGTGCGCCTACGCACCCGGCATGGAAATCGGCTATGCCGAAGCCGGCATCAGTCACTTCATGGTCGACGGTCCGGCATTGCGCGGCGACACCACGCTCGGTCGCCCAGTGCACGATTCGGACGTTCTGGCCTTCGGGCGAGACTTGAAAGTCAGCTACCGCGTCTGGTCGCCGAAGTCCGGATACCCGGGGCACCCCGCGTACCGCGACTTCCACACTTACGATCACGACACCGGGCTCAAGCATGCCCGTGTCACGGGACGCACCATCGATTCCAAAGACAAGGCGCCGTACGACCCCGATCTGGCTTCGTCAGCGATCGACAAGCACGTCGACGATTTCGTCGAGTCGGTCCGCAACCGGCTACGTGAGGAATCTTCCAGGATAGGAAGGCCGGCGCTCGTTGTCGCTGCGTTCGACACCGAACTGTTCGGCCATTGGTGGTACGAGGGTCCGCAATGGCTCGAGAAGGTTCTGCGCGCACTTCCCGAAGCGGGAATCGATGTAGGAACTCTGGACGACGCCCGAACGCGCGGCTTCGTCGGCGAACCTTTCCCCTTGCAGGAATCATCGTGGGGATCGGGAAAGGACTGGCGTGTGTGGGCCGGCGAGCCGGTTCAGGATCTGGTGGCGCTCAACGCCGAGATCGTCGCCACCGCACTCGACACCATCGACAAGAGCCGCGATCACCTCGGCGCCGGTCAGCCCGAATTGCGCAATCGGGTCAATGACCAGATGCTGCGTGAGACACTGATGGCCATATCGAGCGACTGGGCGTTCATGGTCAGCAAGGACTCCGCCGCTGGGTACGCCCGTCAGCGGGCTCACGTGCACGCTCACGCATTACGGGAGATCGCCGACGCGGTGGCCCGTGGACACGAAGTCCGGGCCGCTGAGCTAGCAATGCAGTGGAATCGAGCCGATGGATTGTTCCCGTCGCTCGACGCGAGACGACTGCCTGCGAACCATGCGTATGGAGGGAAGCATTAAGTGAAGGTTTTGATGGTGTCGTGGGAGTACCCACCCGTCGTGGTCGGAGGGTTGGGCCGCCACGTCCATCACCTCGCTACAGAACTGGCGCGTGCCGGACACGAGGTGGTGGTGCTCTCCCGCCGCCCGACCGGGACTGACGCCTCTACGCATCCGACGCAGCACCGCATCGAAGACGGTGTCCTCGTGGTGGCGGTCGCCGAAGATCCTGCGCACTTCGTGTTCGGCGAAGACATGTTGGCCTGGACGCTCGCCATGGGACACGCCATGGCCCGCGCGGGTATCGAACTGGGAAAGCCAGGACTGGGCGAGGGCTTTGCGCCCGACGTCGTCCATGCGCACGACTGGCTGGTCGCCCACCCGGCGATCGCGCTGGCCGAGCACTACGACGTCCCGCTGGTTTCTACGATCCACGCCACCGAGGCTGGTCGGCACAGCGGGTGGATCTCGGGTCCGGTCAACCGTCAGGTCCACTCGATCGAGTGGTGGCTGGCCAACGACTCCGACGCCGTCATCACGTGCTCGGCGTCGATGAAGGACGAAGTGACTCGTCTCTTCGGCATTCGCGACGCAGCGGTTAACGTGATCCGAAACGGCATCGATATCCGCACGTGGAGTTTCCGCCGGCGCGCGCCGCGTAGCGCACCCGCGAAACTGCTGTACGTCGGACGTCTCGAGTACGAGAAGGGCATCCAGGACGCGATCGCCGCGCTCCCCCGGATACGCCGCAGTCATCCAGGGACAACCCTTCACATCGCTGGTGAGGGAACGCAATTCGCGTGGCTCGCCCAGTTGGCCCGCACCCATCGCGTTTCTCGGGCCGTGTCGTTTCTCGGCACGCTCGATCACACCGAACTGCTGGGTTGGCTGCACAGCGCCGACGCCATCGTGTTGCCGAGCCGATACGAGCCTTTCGGGATCATTGCGCTCGAAGCCGCCGCGGCGGGAGCACCGCTCGTGGCGTCGACTGCAGGCGGCCTCGGTGAAGCGATCGTCGATGGCGTGACCGGATTGTCGTTCGAGCCGTCCGACGTGGCAGGTCTCGCGAACGCTGTGCGCAAGGTCCTCGACGACGCCGACGCCGCTCAGGAGCGGGCCGATGCCGCGCGACTGCGCCTCACCACGGACTTCGATTGGAAACACGTTGCCTACGAGACCGCCCAGGTGTATCTCGCGTCGAAGCGAAAGGTGCGATTCCCGCTGGGCCGGCCGGTCATCGTAGAACGCGCTCTACCCGAGCGCAGTTGAGCCGACCTACGTCGTTCGAGGGTCGTTCGTGGTCAGAGCGTCGAGCGCTGATTCGGCGGCCGCGAGGGTCTTCTTTCTAGCGATGTCTTCGAGTGCCGCGACATATTTCGCACGATCCGCAGCGCCCGCTTCCCAGTCGGCTTTGCGATTGCGAACGACCTTCGCGGGCGCACCGACCGCGATGCTGTAGTCAGGAATCGTGCCCTTGACCACCGCGTGCGCCCCGAGCACACAGCCGCGACCGACGCTGGTCTCACGTAGCACTGTGACCTTGGCTGCTATCCAGGTGTCCGGACCGATCCGCACCGGGCCTTTGAGGATGCCCTGATCCTTGATGGGCGTATTGACGTCGTCCATGCGGTGGTCGAAATCGCAGATGTAGCACCAGTCAGCAACCAGTGTCGAGGCACCGATCTCGATATCGAGATAAGTGTTGACGACATTGTCCTTACCGAACACCACTTTGTCGCCGATTCGAAGCGAACCCTCGTGGCACCGGATGGCGTTGCCGTCGCCGATGTGCACCCAGCGCCCGATCTCGAGCCGCGACAATTCCGGCGTCGAGTGGATTTCCACGTTTTTTCCCAGGAAGACCATTCCTCGAAGGATCACGTGCGGATTCGCCGCCTTGAATCGCGCGAGACGGTAATACCGGACCAAATACCACGGCGTATAGGCCTTGTTCTGCAGAACCCATCGAAGCGAGTCGCGGGTGAGGAATCGGGCTTGATCCTCGTCGCGTCGTCTCGATCCCCGCCAGCGCGAACGCAGCGGTGCGTTCCACATGCTCGTCATACC
>JBBQUN010000378.1:0-3644 GCA_038212405.1 Acidimicrobiales bacterium
GGGAGCGACGGCACCGAGAGCGGCAATGAACGTGACGAAGGCGAAATGGAGCAAGAGGACTAGATCGCAGAACATTCGAGGGACGGCTGTTGGTCAGGTCCAAGCCGCCCTTTGGGAACGTCACCTGACTTTCGGTGCCAGATAGTCATTGACGCAAATGGGTTCTGGAGTCGAGGTGCCTTCTCGAGTCGGTGCGACCAATTGGCGTTGCCACGTGGCATAGTGCGCAGCGGTGACTGCACTCACGATCGTCTCACTCATCATTGGTCTCGTCGGGCTCGTCGGCGGAGCCGAACTCCTGGTGAAGGGGGCAGCCACGATTGCTTCACGGCTCGGTATTGCGCCGGTCATCGTTGGTCTGACCGTCGTTGCTTTCGGCACGAGTGCACCGGAGCTTGCGGTGAGTGTGTCGGCGGTGTTGGGCGGGAACGCCGACGTCGCGTTCGGCAACGTCGTAGGAAGCAACATCGCCAATATCTTGCTGATTCTCGGAGCTTCGGCCGTGGTCGGTGGGCTGGCGGTACAGCAACGCATCATCCGCTTCGATGTGCCCTTGCTCGTGGTGGTTTCGGTCGTGGCCTACCTGCTCGCCGCCGACAACACCATCGGACGCCTCGATGGCATCGTGTTGTTCGCCGGTGTCGTGCTCTATACCGGGTGGCTCATTCGTGAGGCCCGTAGCGAACGCAGCGACGTGGTCGCCGAGTACAGCGAGTCGATCGAAACGCTGGAGGGCGCAGCCGTCGGGCGTCCCGTTTGGTTCAACGTCGGTCTTGTTCTGGTTGGTCTCGTCGTGCTCGTGATCGGTTCGCAGCTATTGGTGAACGCAGCCACCGACATCGCCGAGGCGGCCGGGGTGAGCGACTTGGTGATCGGGTTGACGGTGGTAGCGATCGGAACGTCGTTGCCCGAACTCGCCACTTCGATCACCGCAGCACTGCGCGGTCAACGAGACATCGCCGTCGGCAACGTGATTGGTTCGAATCTGTTCAACTTGATGTCGGTGCTCGGCCTCTCCTCGATCGTGTCGAGCAACGGCATCCCGGTCAGCGACGTCTCCCTGCGGCTGGACTTCCCGGTGATGCTGGCAGCCACGATCGTGCTGGTGCCCATCGTGTGGAACGGTTTCGAGATCAGGCGATGGGAAGGGTTCGTCCTGATCGGTTTCTACGCCGTGTACGTCGTCTACCTGGCGCTCGACGCCAACGGCTCCGACGCCACGGGGGTCATCGGTGATACTGCTCTCATCGTGACACCCTTGGTGGTCATGACCTTTGCCGTCACCGGCTTTCAGGGATGGCGGCGTCACCGCCTCGGTTCACGCGACAGCGTCTGAGTTTCTCCTGGTCGACACGAACCGTCCGATCGCAGCCACGATGCCGACGAAGACGACGTACCCGAACCACGACACGATCGGTTCGACCTCGTATCAACGGGCACGGGGGAGAGCCGGCTCTGATCAGGGCGGTGTTCCCCGAACCGTCATGCCCGGCGCACGTCTTGGCAACGCGAGCGTCTTGGTGTCGGCTCATGATCGGGTCAACGTGGTTGAGGGGCCGAGGTTTCGCTTTCGAGGTGCGTTGCCTGCGCAGACGTTGGCTGGGGTTGTCTGCGTCGGCGGGCCTTGTCGGTTTCGAGGGCGGCGAAGAGGCCGAGGCCGAGGCCGAGGCTGATTGCGGCATCGACGGGTTGGAGCGGTTCGAGTTCGAGGAATGAGCGGAGCGGGGTGGTGACCGCGGCGATCTGCAGGGCGGCAACGAGTCCGATGATGGCGATCATGGTCGGATTGGTGGTCCAGCCGATCGTGCGAATCGATTCGGTGTTGGAGCGGGTGCCGATGGCCTGGAAGATCTGCATGACGGCGAGGGTGGTGAAGATCATGGTCTGCCATTGGCCGTGCCCTGCCTCGTGGTACGCGTAGCCGACGCCGAGCGAACCGGCCCCGATGAGCCCGCCGATCCAAAGTGTTTGGCGGCCGAGCCCGCCGGCCCAGAGACTCGCCGATGGCTGGTGGGGTGGGCGGCGCATGACGTTTCGCTCGGCCGGCTCCATCCCGATGGACAGCCCGAGTAGACCGTCGGTCATGAGGTTGAGCCACAGTAGCTGTAAGGGCAGGAGCGCGACCGCAGCGTCGACTTCGCCTCCGGTGAGCAGGTACGGAATGGGCCATCCGAGCATGACGATGATCTTGCCGAGGTTCCCGGCGACGGCGAAGCTGACAAAGCGTCGCAGGTTGTCGTAGATCACCCGTCCTTCTTCGACCGCGGCGACGATCGTGGAGAAGTTGTCGTCGCGCAGCACGATGTCGGATGCTTCTTTCGACACATCGGTACCGGTGATTCCCATGGCGACGCCGATGTCGGCACGCTTGAGCGCCGGAGCGTCGTTGACACCATCGCCGGTCATGGCAACGACCTGGTGGTGGGTGTCTTGAAGGAGTTCGACGATGCGGAGCTTGTGCTCGGGCGAGACCCGTGCGAACACCGAAACGGTCCGAACTGCTTCGGCGAAGTCGTCGTGGTCGAACCGGTCGAGGTCGTTGCCGGTCAGCACGTTGTCGTCGTCGGTGATACCGAGGTCTCGGGCGATCGCCAACGCAGTGAGGGGATGATCGCCGGTGATCATGATCGGCCGGATCCCGGCGCTGCGGCAGCCGGCAACGGCGTCTCGGACCTCGGGTCGGGGCGGATCGATGATGCCGACGAGGCCGAGCATGGTGATCGCGGTTTCGGCCTGGGTCGGATCCGCTGCGGGCAGGGTCCGATAGCCGACACCCAGAACCCGTTTGCCTGCTGCGGCCAGTTCGTTGTTCGCTTCGAGCATCCGCCGCCGCCACTCCTGGGTCAACGGTTCGGGGCGGTCACCGACCCAGAGGTGGGTGGCGAGGTCGATCATTGCATCGGGGGCGCCCTTGATGAAGGCCACTGGTGTGTCTTGGGGAAGCGCTGCGGTCAGGACGATCCGGTTGTCGAGGGGTCCGTGGATCGTGCTCATGCGTTTCCGGGTCGAGTCGAACGGGTTCTCGTCGACGCGAGGAGAGGCTTCTCTCAAAGCGGTCAGATCGATCCCTGCCTCGTTGGCGACACGAAGCAGCGCGGTTTCGGTGGGGTCGCCGGAAAGTTCGAGCAACCCATCGGCCATGTGGGCTTCTCCGTCGTTGCACAACGCACCTGCCACCATCAGCAGTTCGGCAGCGGTGTTGGAAGACCCAAGAGGACCCGAACGGTGACCAGCGAGATCGATGCGACCGTCGGCGACGTCGATGACGGTGACCGTCATCTGGTTCTGTGTGAGGGTGCCGGTCTTGTCCGAACAGATCACCGTGACCGAACCCAGTGTCTCGACCGCAGGGAGTTTGCGAATCAGTGCGTTGCGGCGAAGCATCCGCTGCGCCCCGATCGCCAAGGTGAAGGTCACCACGGCGGGAAGCCCTTCCGGGATGACAGCAACAGCAACACTGATCGCAGTGAGCACAAGATCCGAAGCCGACTCGCCGCCCGCCGCGCCCATCGCCACGACCATTGCCGCGACGAGCACACCGAGGGCAGCGAGTTGTTTGCCGACAGCGTCGAGTCGGACCTGGAGCGGAGTCGCCTCGGACGCAACACCTTGGAGCAGCGACGCGATCCGTCCCAGCTCGGTGT
>JBBQUN010000379.1:0-3605 GCA_038212405.1 Acidimicrobiales bacterium
CGCCACCACGACATCGGCCAGGCTCCACGATGATCGCCCGGTCACCGGCACCACCGGACCGCGGTTCGCCAACGTCTCGCCGAGTTCGGTCGCCCGGCGGACTGCCGAGGTCGTTGCGGTCGCGGCGAAGTCGACCA
This sequence comes from Acidimicrobiales bacterium, assembly GCA_038212405.1. Classification (GTDB taxonomy): domain Bacteria; phylum Actinomycetota; class Acidimicrobiia; order Acidimicrobiales; family SZUA-35; genus JBBQUN01. The sequence continues at coordinate 138 of JBBQUN010000379.1, forward strand.
TTTCGACGACCACGTTCCGCTGATTCTTCGGCCGAAGCCGCCACAACGTGCTCGTCGTTGCCAACTCGTCGGCCATCAGGGGCAGCGCACGCACGCCGAGTGTCAATCCAGCGACCACATCATCGACCGGAAGCCGAAGCTTGCGGAGGGGCGTGAGGAGCCAGCTCGCAGCCGCTGGCAGGTCGGCCATTGCCGTTGTCCACCCGAGCAGCAGCGACAGGGCGAGCAGCCCAAGGGTCACGGAGAAGAATCGGAGTTCGAGAATGAGCCCGTCGAGACCGATCATGAAGCCGCCGACCTCGACATTCGGTTCGCCACCAGCAGCCAAGCCCAGCAGAAGGGACAAGCCGATCGACCAGACCAGGAGCTTCGGGGGTCTCGGCCGGACACCGATGGGGAGACGAGCAAGAACGAACGTGATCAGAATCGAGGTCCAAATGATGGCAACGCTCGACCACGTCGGGTCGAACGACAGCATGAACACCAGCGCGGTGAGGGCAAGGACCTTCGTGCGGGCGTTTGCGCGGTGAACAACCGAGCTGCCATCGACGTAGCGAAGGAAATTCATGCCGGCAATCACGGCACGTACCGATCAGCAACGAGACGGCCGTCGTCGAGTTCGACGACCCGATCACCGAGAAATCGACTCTCGGCGAGGTCATGCGTGACCGTGACGACGATCGTTTCGAGCGGCAACGCAACGATGGCTGCGGCAAGCGCATCACGTCCGGCGCGGTCGAGCCCGGCCATTGGTTCGTCGAGTATGAGCAGCGATGAACGGCGTGCGAGCTGGGCGGCTAGTGCGATCCGGCGTTGCTGACCAATCGACAGCTCGTCGATACGGCGGCCCAGATCGGCGATCTCGAACCCCATGTCGATGAGTGCCGCCAGTTGATGTCCCCGGTTGGCATCAAAGGCCGCCAATTCCTCACCAACCGTTGGGCGCAGTAGTTGGAGACGGGCCTGCTGGACCAGCAGACCGATGTGTTCACGCTCCATGGTCAGCAGCTCGCCGTCCATCGTCGCGGTACCTTCGGTCGGATCGAGAAGGCCGGCAAGAATCCAGGCCAAGGTGGTCTTTCCCGACCCGTTGGCCCCGACGATCAGCACTCGTTCACCACGCTCGAGCACGAGGTCGAGCGGATGCAGCGCCCGGCGAGCCCACGGAGTGCGGTCACTGTGCACATGCCCAACGCCGCAAAGACTGACCGCCGGACCCCTTCCTGTCGAAGTAGTCACGACAGTTCGACGACCTGGTCAGCGATGTCGGCATCGGCATCGAGGTGGCTGACATGGACCACCGTCATGCCCTGATCGGCGAGGCGACGCAGGATGGACATCACCATGGTTCGGCCGGCAGGGTCGATCATGGCAGTCGACTCATCAGACAGGACGAGGGTCGGTGAGCGAAGCACTGCCGAGGCGAGGGCCAGGCGCTGGAGTTCGCCCCCCGAAAGTGACGAAGTCTCTCGATCCTCGAAGCCGGAGAGGCCAACCAATTCGAGTGCGTTCGTGCGCTGCCGACTCGTTGGCTGCGCCTGCATTCCCCACGCCAGGTCGTCATCGACGCGCACGCCGATGACCTGGCTCTCGGGCCGCTGACCAATGATGGCGGTCCCACCGAGCTGACCACGATCACCGGCTTGGCCAGCCATTGCGCGCAGCAATGAGGTCTTTCCCGCGCCGTTCGGACCGCTGACCACGGTGAGTCCTGGCGTGGCTGCCAGCTCGGCTGCGAGCGCCTCGACCGCCGCTGTTGGCGCAGGGCGCTCACCGAACGCTCGCTGCACGCGATCGACCACTGGACGGCCGACACGAATGATCAACCCAGCAACGAAGACCGACACGAGGAGTTGGAGCACGGGGATGCTGAGGAACCAGTTGTCGATGATCCAATCGATCCGGGGATCGATGGCGTCGACGATCGGGTCGAGACCAATGGCGTCGAGCCCTTTCGAGATCCCCGTCCACTGCACTGCGACGGCGTCGAGATTCAGTTCTCGCAACCCTTCGAAGATCCAGAGAAAGGCCACCGTGAGCGAGGCAACGATGCACCATCCGTAGAAAACGGTGGTGAGTACCGTGCGTCTGGTGGTCCAGCCCTGCGACAGACCTCGGCCGATCAGCCCGCCGAATACGGCCATGACCAATACCTGGGTCGAGGCGCTGAAGCCAGCGAGCAGGAACACCAGCACGACCGCAACGAAGAAGGCGACCACCACGGCCCGCAGGCATTGGCGAATGCTCAAGACAACGAACGGCACCGCCCCGACGACGGTGGTGAGACCTGCGAAGGGCGACAGGTTGGCCACGATCACCACCAGCACCGCAAGATCGGCGAGCACTGCGGCTTCGGCGAGTTCGGCTGGCGTGAGGCGATTCGAGGGAGCGATCCGAGAGGATGACGCAGACACGCTGTCAGCGTGCCTCAGAAAACGACGAAACCGCCGACCAGAGGCCGGCGGTTTCGCTTTCGACCTGACAAACGTGGTCAGGTCGTGAGATCAGATTGCGCGAACGTTCTGCGCTTCTTCGCCCTTACGGCCGGGAGCGACGTCGAATTCGACTCGCTGGCCTTCGTCAAGGGACTTGTAGCCCTCGCCGACGATGTTTGAGAAGTGGACGAACACATCGTCGCCCTGCTCACGGGAGATGAAACCGAAGCCCTTCTCAGAGTTGAAGAACTTCACGGTACCTACGATTGCCATTGCTTGAACTTCTTTCATTTTTGCCTGAAGAACCCGTATTGGCCCCGCAAGCACCGGTTGGCTTTGTGCAAGCCGGTTCCGACAGGCTACAGCACGAATGTCACAAAGGGTGGACGAGAACGAGATCTCTCGATTTACCCACGCATCGAACGGGGTGGCTTGCGCCGCGTAGAGTCGCGACGATGACCCTGCATTCCTATCAATTCGACCGCGAGTCCGCCCCGCATCGCAACGCTGGCAGTCTCTCTGCTCACGCTGAAGGTGCTCACTCCGAGGGCGTTTTCTTCGACACCATCGTGTCGAACAACTGGAACATCGGCGACAACCCGAACGGCGGCTACCTGGCGGCGTCGTCGCTTCGAGCCATGGCCGAGTTGGCGGGCCAGCCCGACCCGCTCTCGGTCACGACGCACTTCTTGCGGCCCGGATCGGGTGGCGAGGCCGCCGAGATCAGGGCCCGGTTGCTCCGACCCGGCCGCCGGTCGACAACGGTCGCGGCCGAACTGCACCAGGGTGGCAAGCAACGAGTCCAGATGGTCGGCGCCTTCGGCGATCTTGGTGATGCACCTGATGATCAACCGCTGACCCTCGAACCGGTCGCGCTTCCCGACCCCGAGAACTGCGTCGACCGTCGCTCGCTGGAGCAGGGCATCGACCTGCCGATCCTGGAGCGACTCGATGTCCGCATCGACCCGCAGTGGGCGATCGCCGGCGCAAGTGAGCGGGCCGAGGTCTCGGGTTGGATCCGATTCGGTGACGG
>JBBQUN010000380.1:0-3598 GCA_038212405.1 Acidimicrobiales bacterium
CCGGCCAGCGACCCGGGACCATTCGTTGGTTCCGCCGAACTCGCTGCGCCACGCCCACAGGCGGCGGCTGTAGTGATGGAGCGGATACTCCTGGGTCATGCCCATGGCGCCATGCGCCTGGTGGCAGGCCTTGGTGGCGCGCGTTGCCGCCTGGTTGGCGTTCAACTTGGCCGACGCGATCTCGAATTTGGCGGGGCCACGAGAGGCGGCAAGTCCGGCGATCTCGGCAACCGACCGAGCGAGCGCTGCGTCTTGCGCCGCCCACACCAGGTGCTGTTGCACGGCCTGGAATCGAGCGATTGCCTGACCGAATTGTTTGCGTTCCTGGGCGTAGCTGACGGTGAGTTGGCTCATCTTCTCGATGGCGCCACCCATGAGCGCCACCCTGCTCAACGCGCCGCGCAGTCGGAACGATGCAGCATCGACCCCATCTGGTGCTGTTGCCGCCTCGGCCGGGGCCTTCGTGAACGTGATGGCGTCGCGCGGTTCCCCGGCGAGCGAGGTGCGAGGTTCGACCGTCACGTGTTCGACAGCGCCGCCTGCGACGGCAACCGACACCACCTGTCCGTCGACGATGACAGCCAACCGTTCGGCTGATCGCCCCCATGGCACCATCGACACGGTGCCGGTCAGTGTTCCATCGGCGTTGAGGCTCAGCGCGTCGCCCCGTGCGCCGGGGGCGATGGTGACGATGCCGTCTGGCAGTGCCAGTCCGGCCGAAGCCAGTAGCCAACTGCCGAGCATGCCGGTTTCGGCTGCGGGGATCGGGGCTGCGTGGTAGCCAACGAGACGCAACACCTCGAGGGCGTCGAGCAACGTGCCGCCCGACCCGCCCGATGATTCGGGAATCGAGATCCAGGCGAAGCCGGTCTCGGCGAACGCCGACCAGATCTCTGGGGCCGACCCATTCGCCTCGGCGGCCTGGATGGCTTCGTGGGTGCAGAGCCGAGCGAAGAGTCGGTCGGCGGTTTCGGTGATCAGCGCATCGACGGTCATGCCGGCAACCCCTGCAGTCCTTTGCTGGCGACCGATCGAAGGATTTCGATCGTGCCACCGCGGATGGTGTTGCCCGGTCCGGTGAGGACGCACTGGGCGAGGAGGCGTTCGAACAGCGACGACGATTCGAGTGACAGTTCGGTGTCGACCAGTTCGACCAACCGTTCGATCGTTTCGATCTCGAATCGGGTGCCCATCTCCTTGACCAACGCCGACTCGACCGACGGGGCCTCACCCGCATCGATCAGGCGGGCGACCGACAGCGACATGTTGCGAATCCCCCACCATCGCGCCGCCAGTTCGCCGAACAGTTCGAGCGTTCGGGTGTCGAGGTCGGTACCGGCCGTTTCTCGCAACAACTGCTCGACGGTGGAGAACGTCGACAGCCAGCGGTCAGGGCCACCGCGTTCATAAGCCATCTCGGTGGTGTTCTGGTTCCATCCCATACCGGGTGTGCCGACCACGTTCTCGTCGGGGACGAACACGTCGTTGAACGAGACTTCGTTGAAATGGACCTCGCCGTTCAGGAACGGAATCGGGCTGAGTTCGAGGCCGGGCGTGTTGTGCAGATCGATCAGCATCTGGCTGAGACCCTCACGTTTGTTGCCGACCTCGTCGACCGGTTTTGTGCGCAGCAGACAGATGAACCAATCGTTGGTGTGGGCGTTGCTGGTCCAGATCTTGGTGCCGTTGACGATCCAACCGCCGGAGTCGCGTTCGGCTCTCGTGGTGACCGAGGCCAGGTCGGACCCGGAGTCGGGCTCGCTCATGCCGATCGAGAAGCCGAGTTCACCGGCGCAGATCTTCGGGACGAAGCGGGCCTTCTGCTCATCGGTGCCGAACTTGACGATGACGCTGCCGGTTTGGCGGTCAGCCACCCAGTGGTAGCCGACCGGGGCTCCCCAGCGCAGCATCTCTTCGACGACGATGAATCGGTCGACGGCTTTCTTGTTGCTGCCGCCCCATTCGGTGGGGAGGGCCATGCCGACCCAGCCCCGCTCGGCCATCTTCTTGGAGAATGCCGGGTCATGGGCGGCGGACATACCGAGGCCCGGTTCGTGTGAGCCAGGCGGTAGTTCCTCGGCGAGGAACTCGCGCACCTCGGCTTGCAGCGCCAGTTCGTCGACGGTCAGTTCGGTTGGTGTGAATCGCATTGCCACTCATCAGAGCGCACTGCGGCTCTGCTGTCGAACGAGTGCGGTCGAAGGAGTGCGGTCGAACGAAGCGATTCAGGCGACGTGTGCGTGACGATTGTCGGAGTGCAGTGGCACACTCGGCATGCCCTGGGCCGAGTGTTCGGTCCACAGCCACAGTCGCCACAACGTACGCCGTGTGTCTTGGTAAGGCTCGCGCCCATGGACCACGCGGTAGTTGTCGATGATCAACGCCTCGCCATTGCGGAGCTTCACATGCTCGATCTGATCGGTGGCCGCCTCGACCGTGCCGCGCCAACGGTCGATCATCGCTTGGTCGGCGTCGGGGTTCGGGGAATCGTTGCGTGGTCGTACGTGTTGGCGATTGGCCATGACGATCGCCCGGCGCCCTCGGTCGGTCGACCCGACAATGGGTCGGATCAGCGGCTGCATCCCCGGGTCGGTCTGGTCGATTGCTGTGGTGCTCAGATCGTTGGCCAGGTCGGCGTAGCGAGGATCCTCCGCCATCTGGTCGAGGAGGGCGTAGCCGTCGACCAGGACCGATTCGCCGCCGACCTCGCTCTGCCATTGACAAAGCAAGACGACATAGTCGGGATAATGCTCGCCATAGGAGTAGCCAGAGGTGTGGCAGTGCGAGCGTGATTCATTGGTTGTCCCGGCTGGTCGTCGGCGCCGATCACCGCTGCTGCTGACCTTGACTCCCGACGGAACCGCCAGCAGCGAAGGGCCGAACACGGCAAAGCCAACGGCGCGCGCGTCGGCCTCGCTCAGACCGGCGCGCTGCAGGATGACGGCGCCGTCTTGCTCCACCAAGAGGCGAGCGAGTACTGGATCTGCGGTCCGCTGAGGTTTGATGCCGACCTGTGCGAAATTCATGGAGCTGCTCCTTTGGTGTGAGACCCTGCGTCGGTCAAACCTGCGCGGTAGGACGAATCAGGCGCTGGTCCTCAGGAGCAATCCAACACCATCTCGTCGTCGCCTGCATGTGCCGGGGGTGAATGGCACGAATCATTCGCGTGATGACTCCCTGACCTGCTCGTCGGCAGCCCCTACTCCTCGATGGCCTGACGCAGACGAAGGGGGAGGTCGTCGATGGACACCTCGCCGGCTTCGGCGGCTCGCAGATCCTCGACACGGATACGGAGCCGGCGGGCGTAGGTGATCATGTCGGCGCGGGAAGCTCCTCGAGCAGCCAGCACAGCGGCGGCAACGTCGGGATGGCTGACGCCACCACGTTGCAGACGTTCTGCGAGATGCTCGAGCAAGTGCGCACGATTCAGGGAGTTCATGCCAACCACCGGAGGTCTCCGATCTCGGAGTAGGTGCTGTCGGTTTCGGCAAGTTGCCGAAGCTTGCGCCGCATTCTGGCATCGATTTGGCGCACGTTGGCGGGCTGGAGTCCGAACTCGTCGGCGACGGTGTTGGCCGGGCTCGGGTCACCGGCCGCG
>JBBQUN010000381.1:0-3573 GCA_038212405.1 Acidimicrobiales bacterium
AAACTCGGATCGTTCGTCGCCTACACCACGGCGGCGATTGCGTGCCGGCTCGACGCACTCAAGCAGAGCGACCCAACGACGCCAGAGCCAGATGATCTGCTGGGAAACAAGGGCCGTACCAGCGGTCGCGACGCCCGCACCGCTGCCCGGCGGGGCAAGACCCTTGGCCAACTCCCGGGTGTCGGGAGCCAGCTGGCCAATGGTGATATCTCCGCCGAACACCTCGATGCCGCCGCTGCGGCGCAACACGGTCTGACCGACGCCGAGAAGCAAACGTTTGCCAGTCACGATGCCGAACTGGCCAGCAAGGCCCGACAGCTCTCGCCTGAGGACTTCCGCAAGCACTGCGGTCGACTGGCCGAGGAGATCGCAAATGACCGGGGCGAGAACCGGCTCGAGAAGCAGCGCCGCGACTCGTTCTTCAAGTCATGGCTCGACCCCGCCAACGGCATGGTCCGCCTCAGTGGTGCGCTCGATCCGATCCGGGGTGAAACCGTCCTCAATGCGTTGAACAGCTTGACCGATTCGCTGATCAACGCCGCAAAGGACGACCCGATCGGCGGTGGGCTTGGATTTGCTCCGCTCGGCTCGGAACCAATTCGCCGGGAGCAGTACGCCGCACAGGCGCTGACGCTGCTGGCTTCAAGCGCGCTCGCTGGTGCCGGTAGGGCTGACGTCACCGTCATTGCCGACGCTGAGACCCTGGCCAACGGTTTCCACGATCACTCGGTGGCCGAAACTGCCATCGGAACCCCGATACCACCTGCCACCCTCAGTCGGTTGTGCTGCGGAGCGACCTTGCAGGCCGTCAGGGTCGATCCGCTCACCGGGGCGCTCGACGTGGGTCGGCGGCACCGAGTCGCCACCCAGGCGCAGCGGGCAGTGCTTCGAGCACTGCACGACACCTGCGCGGTCGCCCGTTGTGACACGCCGTTCGAGCAATGCCATGTGCATCACATTCTCGAATGGGAATCGGGTGGCCCGACGGATCTGGCCAACCTGATTCCGCTGTGCTGGCGCCATCACCACCTGGTGCACGAGGGTGGTTGGCACCTGATGCACAGCGTCTCGAGGCCGGGCTCCTTGTTCCTCACCGACACCGCTGGGGCGGTGCAGGCCGACTGTCGGCCGACACGCCTCGCCGACTGGCAAGCCGCCAAAGCACGACTGGCGAAGGAACGATCAGGCAGAGCGTGGTCGACCAAGGATCCGCCTGCAGCGACGGGTGCACCAGTGTCGGACGCGTCAGTGTCGGACGCGTCAGCGTCGAAGGAGCCAGCGTCAGCGTCGGGGGCACCGCCGTCGAAGGAGCCGGCGTCGAGGGAGCCAGCGTCGGGTGCGGCCAGACCCAAACCGCGGCGGCTCGTTCGCAACCGTGCCACGGAGCAAGAACGGGCCAACAACGCCAGAGGCTGATCCCCAAAACGAACGCGCTACTCGAGGGCGCCGCCAGCCTCGGGTAGCGCCGCGTGCAGGGCGCGCAGGGCGGGGCGCGGTGGTGGGCACTGCCGAATCGGTGGTGGGCCGTCGCTTGTGGCCCGGGCCCAGCCGGGTGGTGTCGGGCTCGGGCTACCGATCCCTGGCGCAGATGCCACGGTTTCGGCCCCGGTGTCGGGCCCGGCTTCGGGTCCTTGGCCCTGGTGTCGGCTGGTGGCAATGCGCGGGTTCAGCGGCGCTGGACTGACCAGTGGTCGATGGCGGCCATTGTTTCCTCCGCGTCGGTGTCGGGCACGTTGCCGAGCTTGTCGTAAGCGAAATGGATGAAGGCCTTGAGCACGTCGGGAAGTTCGGCCCACTGTTCGTCTGACAGCTCGAGCGTTCTCGGTGCCCAGTCGGCAAAGAAAAGCTCGACCGACATCTCACTCCAGCGAAGCGGGTCGAGGTTGCCCGAACCGCCCTTGAACGCCAGGAGGTGCTCGACCAATTCGACCTGGGTGTCGGAAAGGTCGGCACCGTCGGCCGAGGCCAGAAAATCGTTGGTGAGTTCCGCGGCTGCGGCTCGGGTGAGCGGCTCGGCGATCGGGGCAACCCCGCCTTCGGGCAACAAGCGCATCATCCATTCGGTGAGTGGTCGGATGTCGGGCCAGGTTTCGGTCTCGAACGGGGGAACGGTGTTGAATCCCAACTCGATGGCCTCGGCGAGTCGGGCACGGCCAGCCGCCAGGTCGAGCGGCTGTCGGGTCATGCCGTCGTCGACGCCCTGATCGATGACGTCGGCAAGCTCGTCGATGCTCAGCGGCACGGCGAACCCGTCGGTGACGACCCCTCCCTGATTGTTGTCGATCAAGATCACGAGGCAGAAGGCCTTGCCGCCGGGGAAGCGGACCTCGAAGCTGAGCTGGTCGGCATCGCCGAGGACATCAGTCAGCTCGAACGCGTCGTCGACCACCGCTTCGTCGATCTTGCGGAGCCAGGTTGGCAGCCACTCGGTGGCGCCGATGCGTTCGCGTACTTGCGCGAGCGCGTCGGCTCGGGGGAGGAGCGATGCCACCGCCATCGCCAAGGCATCGGTCTCTCTGGCTTCGAGTCCGGCAAGTTCGAGGAGTTGCTCCATGACCTCGTCTGACTCGTCATCGCCGGACGGGTCGAAGATCGACGCCGTCCGAGCATCGTTCGAGTCGACGAATGAGGATGCGAGACCGAGCAGTTCGATTGGATTGGCGTCGATCGACATGCGGATCGACCGAAACAGCTCGAGATCGCCTTCATCGAATTCGCCATCAGACATTGCGGCGGCATCGAATCCCAAGGGGCCAGCGAACGGGGAGGATGGTTCAGGAGTTGACGCCTTCTTCGGGGTCGTGCGACCGCCGCCCTGCTTCTTGCGTGCCATGTCTTCTCCTTGGCCATTGGCCAATCAGCGCTGCTTGCCCTGGAGGAACAAGCCGATCGATTTGTCGACACGGCGCTGCCGGGTGTCGGCCGCTTTCGCGCCATTGATGCCGTCGACGTGGTAGCGCTGAAGGTTATTGGAGAGGGTGGCGAAGAAGACTTCGGCGGCCGGGTTTGCCGCGAACGCTTCGCCGAGGTCACCTCGCCTTACGCAGGACGAGCGACTCGGCAAACAGAACACGTCACCCATGGTCGACAAGCCGCAGACAGCAGCGTGCCGAGTTCGGGATAGTGTCGGCCGGTGATTCCCGGCCCTCCCCCTGCGACGTTGTCTGGCAACCCATCGGTCGGTCGATTCCTCAGCTCAACGGCGCTGTCGGGGATGGGTATCACGTTGATGCTGGCCGTGCTGTTCAAGCAGGCGTTCGACATCACCGGTGATGCGCTGGCGATCGGAATCATCGGACTCCTGCAGTTCGTACCCGCCGTTCTGTTGGTCTTCGTGAGCGGGTATGTGGCCGACCGGTTCGACCGTCGACGGGTGACCGCGGTGATGACCGTGATTCGTATCGCTTGCGTCATCGCGTTTGCTGCCTACAGCCGTGGCATCGGTGACGTCTCCAACGGATCCGACGCTGCGATCTGGCCGCTGTACATCATCACCTTCGTCTTCGGCTCAGCCGACGCGATCTCCATTCCGGCCCGCCGATCGATCACGCCGCTCGTCGTCACCCGCGACCT
>JBBQUN010000382.1:0-3536 GCA_038212405.1 Acidimicrobiales bacterium
CCGTTGTCGATGACCAGCACCGCAACGCCCCCGTCTTGCTCGATGCTCAGTCCGATGAGGTCGCTGGGAATGGCTGCCATGCGCTCAGTCTGTTGGGTCAGCGCCCTTGCGTCGAGCCCAACGGTCAGAGCGCTCTCCTGGTTTCAGCGTCGACCCAACACCGGAGGACCCATCGGGGTCTGGTGGCGGGCCCGCCGCGGCGTCGTCGGCCTGAATCACTCGTCCGCCGGCAAGACGAATCGAGTTCGTCGATCGCTCGATCAGTTCATCATCGTGCGTACTCGAGACAACCGAAATACCCTGCTCGACCAGCGAGGAAAGGGCCTCGACGAACGCCGTCTTCGCCTCAGCATCGAGGCCAGTCGTCGGTTCATCAGCAAGCAACACCGCCAGCGGACGAGCAGTGGCAACCAGCAGGCTCGCCTTCTGCCTCTGCCCCTTGCTCATCGCGGTCGGAAATCGCTCGAGCAGTTCGAACGCGTCGAGGGTCTCGATCAGGTGCATCGACGAAGCACCGGGCTCGGCACTTCCGTGCAGTCTGGCGACGTAGACCATCTGGTCCCACAGCGTGAGATCGTCGAAGAGCGACGGCTGATCAGGCACGAAACTCACGAGTTCACGAGCGGCGATGCTCCCGGCGCGACGACCATCGATGTCGACGGTGCCGCCGGTTGGACGAAGAAGCCCGGTAGCGATCAGCAGCAGGGTCGACTTGCCAGCACCGTTGTGACCAACGAGTGCGGTGGTGCCTGCCTCGATCACGAGGTGCTCGATGTCGACCGCCACGGACTTGCCGTAGACCATTCGCAGCTTGTCGACCACGATCATGAGCGCTTCTCCAGGGGGTAGGTCGCAACGACGGCAGCGCCGAGAACAACGAGCATGACGAGGGTCTCCCAGGGAGCGTTGAGCGGATCGGGATGAAGCCAACCGTGGGAGACCACGATGGTGAGCGCCAGAGCCATCATCGGACCGAAGAGCGCCCGGGCCCAGAGTGCAGGCCCGAGTCCGCCCGGCCCCAAGATCGAAGCCATCTGGGCAAGGTCAGGTGAGCCGAGTCGGCCTTGCGCTGCGGCCGCGAGCGTGCCGAACACGAACAGGCCGAGCACACTGATCCCGATCGCTGGGTCGATCGCGATCTTCCATCCAACAGCGATCGAACCCAACACCAGGGCGAGGGCAACAGCGGTTGCGGTCTGACGACGCAAGATGCTGGCCGAGGGTCGGGGGTAATGGACGAGGAAGACGAGTTGCCCGGTTGTCGAAGCAACCGGCGACGACAGTTCGATGCCGACGACGAACCCGATGCCGGCGATGGCGAGCGCAATGATGCCGTCGGCTGGATCGGTCCAGACCAGGATCATGGCGGTGGCCGTTACGGCAATGACGAACTGGCCGAGGCGAGCGTGCCACCCGTGCTCGACCGACGCGAGGTAACGCCAAAGCTGAAGCGGCATCCACGGTCGAGCAACGTTGGCTTTGGATCGGCCCTCGGTGTGGTCGATCGCTCGGCGCAGACTCACCAACACCTGCTGGAAGTCGAAACTCAACATCGCTGATCGCATGTCTTCCAAGGCCGAGGCACGACGCCAGAGGTGGTCGACCGGCACGAGGTCGAGCGAGATCATGGCAACGATCGTCGATCCAACGACGCAGATCCCGAGCACGCCAAGACCGGTCCCTGACGCCAGTGACACCCCAGCAGCAACGAGCCCAGCGACGAGCGCCGCCACGATCAGGTTGACGACCCCAATCACGCCACGGTGCCGGCTCACTCCCTTGAAGACCACGAGCCAGCCAACAGCACACCCGACAGAGACCAGCATCGCCAGCATGGCCACCACCGACGATCGTGCCGCCTCGGCGAAACCAAACGACTCGGCATCACTCATGGCCAAGAGCACCGTGACGGCGATGGCACCGAGTGCGGCATAGGCAACGCCCTGACGCAGCATGCGGGGCAGCAGCGAGGTACGAAGTCGGCGGGGCGACAACAGTTCGTGCAGAACGCCGGCCCGATTGATCAGGAAGGGTCCGCCACGAAACCCGATCCACGCCGAACCGGCGATCACCACTGCCGCCATCACGTCGAGCGTGCGTTCGAAGCCCGAAACATCGCTCGGCAAGACGACCGCCAGACCGTTCCCGTAGACCGGTAGGAGTAACCAGGCAATGCCCGCCAAATACAGGCTGTAGAGGTCGTCGCTCAGTTTCTTGCCGGGTGCGGCCATCCCCGACAGCATGCCAGCCGCAGGGCTCCAAGCAGCACGAACACATGCCAAGAGTCACAAATCAATCAGGCTACCGGCGGGTAGAAAAGTGGATTCAAAATGGTTCGAAAGCCGAACCATCGATCGGATCGAAAGAGTTTTCGCATGTCACGAATCATCAGCCTCCTCGCCGCCCTCGCCATGACTGCCTCCCTGGCCGCGTGCGCGTCCGACGACTCCGAGGGCGCGACGAGCGACGGCACCGAATCGGTAACGACGGTCGTCGACGACGCCGCCGCTGAGGGCGCTGACGCCGACAGCGAGATGGCCGAGGAAGACGCTGCGTCCGATGGCGAGATGACTGAGGATCACTCGGACAGCCTTGCGATCACCGGCGAAGTCACCTTCACCGATGCCACCGTCGAGGCTGGCAGCATCTTGGTCCTCACCCTGACCGACCTGACCGACGCCAACGCGGCGACGGCACTCGTCACCGAGGAACAGATCGAGATCGAAGACGGCACCAGCCCGATCCCGTTCACCCTCTCGGTTCCTCTGGCCGAAGTCGATCCGGCGCTGCGCTACTCGCTTCGCGCCCAGATCACCGACGCCTCCGGTGCTGCGCTCCTCACCACCAACTCCGCCAACTCCGTCGACGTCACTGGCAACAGCGCCGACCTCGGATCGCTCGCACTCGTCTCGGCCGACTGATTCTGGCCTTCTCGCCATTCGTTCCCGGCCGACTGATCGCCTCGATCAGTCGGCCGTGACGGCATCGAGCCAGGCAACGAGCTTCGCTCGTTCACGATCGTCGGTGCCGGTGCCTGGAAGGTAACTCGACGAGCGCGGTCGGCGATCGAGCCAGAACTGCCCGGGTGCTGCGTCATCCGCGTTGCCGCAGGCGAGCCAGATCATGGTGTCGGCTCCCTGGTCGACGTCACGCAGGAGCGGACCCATGACCTTGCCGAATCCAGGCAACGCTTGCGCCACCCCATCGGTGTCGACCCAGCCTGGATGCATCGATTGCATCCACACGTCGGGAGCCCACTGACGGCCCAGGTAGTTGACCATCTCGACCTGTCCCCGCTTGGCTCGGGCATAGGCGACCGCACCCTTGTAGGCCTGCTTCGACATCTCGATGCGATCCACATCGAGGCCCTGGGTGTACATACCTCCCGAGGCCATCCACAGCACCCGAGCCCCGGGAGCCAGATGGCTGCGAAGGGCCGTGGTCAGTGCGTACGGACCGACGAGGTGCGAAGCGAGGGTGAGTTCCATCCCTTCACTGTTGGTGCGATAGTCCTCGGTCAGCGCGCCGGCATTGTG
>JBBQUN010000383.1:0-3527 GCA_038212405.1 Acidimicrobiales bacterium
CTGGCGAAGGCCGGCCAACTCGATCGACTCGCTGCGTACGAAGCATCGTGCGAATGGCTCGCCGAGGTGGTGATGCAACTCCCCGCGTGGTACGCCGCGCTCGACGAGGTGCGTGGACATCGCTGCGTTGCCGAGGGCAACGGGGTCGCTGCCCGCCTCCACTTCGACCAAGCGAGGCGAGGCTTTCAAGAATCGGGCCAGCCACGCGATGTCGCTCGTTGCGACGACAACCTCGCCACCCTGCAGCTGTGATACGACTGGTGCTCGAGAACGTGCACTGTGAGTTGCGACCTTGTCGACCATGAGCCGGCTTGCCTGGTGGATCCCCGTCGTCTCATCAGCATCGACGGGTATCCAAAACAGTGGCGCATTGGTCTCGTCGGCCGTGAACGCACACGCTGTGGCCGACGCTGAGGCGAGGTATCAATTCACGCTAGGCCGGAGCGCTGCTCGTCGAGTTGACCTCGAGCAGGTTTGGACGCCCGATTGCACGCATATCAACGCACCCGGCTTGCCCACTCACCCGATCAGATCGCCACGTAGTCGCTCGGCTTCCCGCCTCGCCTTACGGCGCCAAATCGTGATCGACACGACAACGATGATCGCTGCAACCAAAACGACCGACACCGTGTTAACTGCGAGCCGTTGATCCGCCCGAGAATGTGCAGCCACCAGCCGGCGTTGGGTGGCACCTTCGGAGGCCGTCGCCGTCGAGTGTTATGGGGCAGGGCTGCCCGCCCTCAAGTGCCGATAGAAAGCGGCTGAGGCGCTCCCTGGAGCGTGTCGATCTGAGCGGTGTTGACAACTGTTGATAGCTCCAGCACAATGGTCAAATGAGCCGCAACACGATGAGCTTCGCACTTCCTGAGAACATGCGCGAGTACATCGACGCGCGTGTCAGCGACGGCAGCTACGGCAACACGAGTGAGTACCTGCGCGAGTTGATTCGCCGCGATCAACGTGAGCAGGCTGCCCAACGCCTCCGCGATCTCATCGCTGACGGACTCGCATCGGGAGACGGGCGCGAAGCGACCGACGACGTGGTTGCCGCGCTGCGTAAGCGGGCACTTGGCGCTGACGCGTGACGCGTCCGATTCTTCGCCCACAAGCCGAAGTCGATCTCATAGAGCGAGCCCACTACTACCGAGATGAGGGCGGCTCTGACCTCGGCGAACGATTCTTCGATGCAGCGATTACGGCGTTGGACGCAATCGGGCGGATGCCAGGTGCCGGGTCGCCGCGTGTGGGCGAGTTGTGCGGAATCGATGGGTTGCGTGTCCGCCGCGTCCCGAACTTCCCGTGCGGCTGGTTCTACTTCGTCAGCAGCGATCGCGTCGATGTCGTCCGCCTGCTCGCCGATTCTCAAGACATCGCAGCAGCCGTCCTCGCTGATATCGATCAGGAGTAGCGATCGAAGGTGCCGTTAGAGCGCAGGTCTCAGCCGCTCGCCGACGCGTGATTATGCGCTACTAAATCACCAGTCGAAGGTCCCACACGCTTCGCCGGTTCTGTGGCGCGGAGCCGAGCGTTGTCGGTCGCAATCGTGAGTGAGTGTGAGGCGCTGCCATCGCCCGGAAGTGCTGGTACGGGAGGGGGTTTGGCGCGACGGCGGAGCCCGGGTTTTCGCCTGGTACGGCCTCACCGAGGGTCGTGGAAAATCGGGGCGTCGGCGTGCGGGCGTGCGACGCCGCATGCTCGGCACCTACCACCACCCCAGCAAACGCAACAAGACGAATGCGCCCACCAGCTCGCCGCGATCAACGGGCGCATCGCCGACATCGAACTCGCCGACGACGACCGACCGTCGTCGCGTGGGCCGAACGACAACAGATCAAACGCATCCGACGCAAAGACGACACCTACCGCTTCAACCTCGCGATCCGCCTCCGCTGCCGCCAGCACAGCACCACCTGGACCACCTGGCTCTCATCCCACGACGACCCCGAAAACATCCCACTCGTCCCACCCGACGACCCTGCCTTCGAACCCCTCTACGGCATCCGCCCCGACGCCGAAAGCCTCAACAACAACTTCAAACGAAGCCTCCTCATCGATGGCGCCCCCAGCGTCGGCTGGAAACGCCAGCTCAAAGGACGCCATCGACTACGCCATCCTCCACGACTCACTGACCACACAAGCCCGGTAGAAACGCTCCGCTCGCGGAGGCACCCGACAGCCCCGACGAACCGGCGACAATCGCCATCAGCTGCGCACTCGACGTCCGGCGTCCGAGGATTCACGGTGAATCAAGAACGCTGTGGTTGGGCTATAACCATTCGGCGCACTGCTCGTCCAGTCCGACCGCTGGCGACTTCCGTCCTGCCTGCTCCTGGACCACCACCGACGGGCGCCCCGCCGGACGCTCGATCCACGCCGCGAGCGGGCGGCTACCCGGACCAAGTAGACGGCGTCGGGGTGGTCGGTGAAGTGGAAATCCATGGGGATCCTCCTGGCGCTGATCAGTTCGCGCCGTGCGGCGCTGAAGACCCGAGACTGCGACCCAGCGATCGGGTTACCCGGAGGAGTATGCGACTCGCGCTGTTACAGCTGCGCGTCATCACGCACGCTGCCAACGAACATCGACAGCGACGAAGAACTCTGCCGTCGACCGACTGCCTGATGCCGACAATGGGATCTGTGACGCGGTGTCGCACGGCGTGCAGGGACACCTGATAGGGAGCAACCAATGTTCGTTCCGCACTCGATTTGCGAATGCCCATGACTACGGCGTGGTGGTGACGGTAGTAGTCGTCGGCTGCAGGTCTCTCATGTCGTCTTGCATGCGGTCAACGACGACGTCGGTCACCCAATCAAGGGGTGCCCGCCGGACGTAGATCACGAACCGAACGAGTCCAACGCCGATGAGGCGGGATGGTCACGTTGTTGTATCTCCCGGACGACGATGCAGCGGCACGTTCACGGGAACGATCTCTGGTTCGGACGTTACCGGTTGGGCGAGCGGTGCCTACACGATCGCCGGCGAGGAGGGCAGTCCCCTGACGCTCACCCAACAAGGCCCTGGGTGTATCGACGGGATCCCGAACTCGTGCCGAGACACGACCGAGGGCATCACGCGGACGTCGACCGACTGACGTCCATCGATTGGGTACGACAATCCGACAAGGCCATGGCCCGCTGGTCGTGGTGTCCGCCGAACTCTTGGAGGTTCATCGTTGAAGTCGTCGTGATCGTCGTCGGAATCGCCTTGGTCGTCGGTGTCGTTGCTTGGTCGCACGGCCCACACACTTCGACATGCAGAATCACCATCGGTAGCTCAGGCAGCGCGCCACACTGCGGCCCTTGTGCTCGGTATTCGCGGAGCCGCGGCGGCTGCCGACCCGTCCTCGATCCGGCATTTCGGTTACGGCCGAGCATCCCATAACGCTCACAGCGCGGTGCTTGACGACTGCCCTCAATGTGCCGTTGGAGGGCACGCATATCACGCGTTGACTCGCACTGCGTCAGGCGAGCAGTAGGGCACGTCGGCGAGCGATCACCTGCGCGATGACGCCGGCCGTATCGAACCG
>JBBQUN010000384.1:0-3525 GCA_038212405.1 Acidimicrobiales bacterium
TCGCCGGCGCGACACCGACGGCCACCGACAGCACGCCATCGTCGAGACGCAGCACCTGGTCAGCACGTTCGAAGGCGACCGCACGGTGTGAGACCGCCAGCACGGTCATGCCGGCAGAGGCAAGATTGGTCCACAGAGCCAGTTCGGTCTCGACGTCGAGTGCGCTCGAGAGATCGTCGAGTACCACCAGTTCAGGACGGTGCACGAGCGCACGCGCTGTTGCCAATCGCTGACGCTGCCCACCCGACAACCGAAGGCCGCGGGGACCAATGAGCGTGTCGACGCCGTCGGGCAACGCAGCGATGTCAGCCCCGATTGCGGCATGGGCAAGTGCGGTCTGGAGTGCGTCGTCATCGACCGGTCCGAGCGACACGTTCTCGGCGACCGAATCGGAGACGAGCTGAGGCACTTGCGAGAGAAATGCCGCATTCGGCGGCACGAAGAAGGCAGCGGGATCCTCCACCAGCTCGCCATTCCAGCGGATCTCACCGGCAACCTCGGCCTGCCAAGCCAAACCGAGCAAGGCTCGCAACAATGTCGACTTGCCTGCACCGACCGGCCCCGACAACACCGTGAAGCTGCCGCGTTCGATGACGAACGACGCGGCGTGGAGCCCGGCCCCGTTGCCGTATCGGGCCGAAAGGTTCGACACTTCGAGTCGGTCGAGGGGCTGACGATCGGGACGCTTTGGGTCGAGCACCGCTCGGTGCTGCCTGCTCTCGATTGGCAACTGGCGAGGCGTCACGGTGTTCTGCGCGAGTTGATCGGCGACCAGCAACCCCATCCGCTCGAAGGCCACGCCCGCTTGCTTGCGACGGGCCAGCAAACGACCGATCATCCGTGGCAGGAAGCTGAGCCACCCCAAGTAGGCAGTGAACAGGGCGAGCTGGGCGACCCCGAATGCCCCCGAAGCAATCGCTCCCGCACTCACCAAGAGCACCAGTCCGAGCCCCACGTCGGCTGCACCTTTGCTGAACGCTTGCACACCCTCGTCGAGCACGTTGTCACGTACGGCGGTGTGGCTGCGGTGGCGTACCAGGCCGGCAAGCCTGCCGAGCAACGAGTCGGCGGCGTCGTTGACCTTGATCGTCGTTGCCCCGGCCATGATGTCGCCGACCAGTCCACTGACCGATGCCGCAGCCGCCCGATCGGCGCGGCGGTACGCCTTGATTCGACCGTCGAGAACACGTGTGCCTGCGGCAACGACCACCAGCGGGAGTACGAGAATCGCCGCCGCTGGTGCATTCGTCGCCCCGAGCACGAACCCCGCAACTGCGGTGAAGGCGAGGCCGCCGGAGACATCGATGACACCGTCGAGGAACATGGCGACATCGTGGGTGTCGTCACGGAAATGGGTGACCGCTTCGCCGGCAGACCCTACTGGTTGGCCGGCTTCGGGCCCGCCGCTCGACAGTTGGGCCGTGAGCATGTTGACGCGGAGAAAGCTCTCCATGTGCACCCACGACTTGGTCCATTCGATGACACCGGCATGCAACGCCGCCATCCGGACGAACTCGCTACCCAGGTAGAACAACACCCACTGGCCAACGCCCCAACCGAAGCCCGGCGACCGGTTCTCGATCGCGTCATAGCTGCGAGCGAGCACCCACCCGCTGAGCGCAGGCATGCAGAAGAAGATGATGAAGCCGATCCAGCCGAGGATGAAGCTGCGTGGCTCGTGCATTGCCACCTTCCGAGCGAGGCTCCACACGTTCATGGCGACACCTCCATCGCCAGCTCGAGTAACTGGGCAAACCGGCTCTCACCATCGGCAATCAGGTCGACGCGATCACCGTGTTCGGCGATGCGCCCATGATCGAAGACGATGATCTCGTCGAGCGACTGTAACGTCGAAAGTCGATGAGCGATCACGAGCGTCGTGCGACCCTCGATGAGCCGGGCAACGGCGGCATCGATTCGCACCTCGGTCTCGGGATCGACGCGGGCGGTCGCCTCGTCGAGCACGATCAGATCTGGCTGGCGCAGCCACACCCTGGCAAGGGCGAGAAGCTGCGACTCACCAGCAGACAGCCCATCGCCGCCAGCGCCGAGCTGACGGTCGATCCCGCCGTTGGCCAGCGTCCCGAGGCCAACATTGGCGAGAGCATCGACCACCTCGGCATCACTCGGACGGTCGTCGAAGAGGGTGACGTTGTCTCTGATCGAACCGCTGAAGAGTTCGACTTCCTGGGGGATCAGTGCGACGCGCCGCCGGAGTTCGGACAGCGGGATCTCGCTGATGGCTACGCCACCGAGCAGCACGATGCCACCGGTCGCCTCGGTCAGGCGCAACACGAGTCGGGAGAAGGTGGTCTTGCCACTGCCGGTACGACCGACGATGCCAACGGTGCGACCAGCCGCGATCTCGACGTCGACCTCGCTCAGGACCGCCTGGTCGTCGCCGTAGTCGAACGACACCGAGCGCACCGAGATCGACAGCGGCCCGGTCGGCGGTGAGACAGTGCCGTCATCGACGATTGCTGGTTCGATTGCCCGGAGCGAGGCCACACGCTGCATGGCGCCGGTTGCCTTTTGGACCGTTTCGAGTTGATGCACCACGTCCTCGAGCGGCCGCGAAACAGCCAAGACGTATTGGAACAACAAAAAGGCAGTGCCGATCGTGATCGTGTCGGACCGCACCAATGCGGCGCCAGCGATGAGCGACAGCGCAGCACCGACGGCCAGCGAACCCTGCACCGCCCACCACATGGACATGAACGCACGCTCGCGTGAAACCGAGCTGAGGAGCGCCGCGCTGGACTCGGTCACGAATCGGTCGATCGCATACTCCGTTGCGCCGTTGGCCCGCAGGTCTTCGGTCGCGGTCAGCCGTTCCTCGATCCCGCCGTAGAGCTTGGCATAGTCGCCCATTTCGCTGGCCGATTCGCTGATGGCTCGGTGCCGGTTGGCGGCCAATACTGCGCCGGAGAGCCCCAGATAGCCGACCATGCCGATCGCCAGACGCCAGTCGATCACGGCCAGAACGACGACCATGCCCGCAACCAAGAGCACCGCACCGAGCGCCTTCGGCACGACCTTGCCGAGGAAATCCGACACGGAGCTGACATCGCCATCGACTCGTTGGATCAGCTCGCCCGGGGTGTGTGTGCGGTGGAACTCGTGATCGAGGGTCAGAACATGGTGCGTCATCGACAGTCGCAGATCATTGGTCGTTCGCCACGCCGCCACCGTCGCCAACCAGGCAACGGCCACCTGCGCCAGTTGGGTGATGACGGCGAGGACGAGGAACACCACGGCCAACCGCACGATGTCGGCGGCGGTTGCTCCCGTCGCCGCCTCGTCGACGATCCGACGAATGATGACCGGCCCGGCCAGACCGAGCGCAGAGGTGACGGCCACCAGCAAACCGAGCGCGACCCAACGCCGACGATCCGGTTGCATCAACTCGAGAAGGGCGCGCCAGCGAGACGGCGTCGGATCACTCACCGAGCCAGTCTCCCCGAGTCCACTCCAAGGCGTCGGGGATTTTCCTGCCGGCGCGCCGAACCCCGACGGCGAGTAGCG
>JBBQUN010000385.1:0-3524 GCA_038212405.1 Acidimicrobiales bacterium
GGGCCCGCTGATCTCACAGCGCATTGTCGACAACAGCGATGTCTCCGAAAGTGACCTGGAACGCATGCTCGACATGACCGTCCGTGCTCTCGGTGCGCACGGTATCGACCACGAACAGTGACCCACCGCTGCACGTCGTACTGCGTTCGCAGCATGCGTGTCACCGGACACGCCGAAGGCCAGCCGTCTCTACAGCGCTGGTGCCGGGAGGGCACTCGATAACCGCGATTGATAACCCACCATTTACAGAGGACGGACCCGCTCGGACGATCGGACCACCAGTCTGGATGAGACGTGGTCAGGCATTCACTACCAGAGTTGCACGCACCATTGACCGGGCCCTCGAAAGCTCCTGGTTCTCGATCGCGTAGCTGTCCCGCCCCTGGCGGCCGATAACGCTTCCGGTGATCGACGGGTACTACGAAGCCGGGCCCTCGACCTTGCTGCCGGGTTCGACAATCGGAGCGGTCACTCGGTTGGTCGGTCTCATGAGAGCACGGATTCGAGGCGGGCGTAGCTGGTCTCCATCCCGTCGACCATGCCGGTATCAAGCACGGTGTCTCGCATCTCGGCGCTCGGGAAGGTGATGACGAGACTCAGCAGGGTGCCGCCATGAGACGGAGTGAGAGTCAGCTCATTCCGGGTGCCTGGACCCTCCATCCCGATCATGCGCTCGGTCGTGACCGCACGGTGTGGTGGGTCGAACTCCAGCAACTCGCCCTCGAAGCCGAACCGTCCGGGCGAGCCTTCCCCGGACGAGTCCTCGGGTTCCCACTCGTAGCGGTAGGCCCCGCCGACCTCGGTCGTGGTCTCGCAGACGGGCATGGTCCAACCGTCGGGCCCCAGCATCCACTGCTGCATCATTGCGGGGTCGTGGTGGGCGTGCCACACCTGCTCGACGGTGCCGCGAATGATGCGCGAGAAGCGGACCTGGGTGTCGGACAGGATCTGCTGGTCGGTTCCGCGGCCGGCTGCAAACGACTCGAGGTCGGCGAGCACGTGATCGATCTGGCCCATGGCCGACGCCATGCCCTCTTCCATACCCATGTCGAGCA
The DNA here is from genome assembly GCA_038212405.1 of Acidimicrobiales bacterium. Lineage (GTDB taxonomy): Bacteria > Actinomycetota > Acidimicrobiia > Acidimicrobiales > SZUA-35 > JBBQUN01. The sequence goes on from JBBQUN010000385.1 coordinate 1,056, forward strand.
GCTGTTCGAGTTGATCGAGCGAGCCGAAATGGGTCGTGGTGACGAGGCGTGAGCCGTCGTTGGTGTCTTCGAAGGAGAAGGTCATCCGCATTGATGGCATCGCCGGGTTCTCCTGGCCATCCTCGTCGGCGAATCCATCGCGGACCTCGAAGGACTTGCCGTCGTCGACAGCGAGGAACTCCCAGAAGCCGGCAGACCGTTCGCCGTCCGGTCCGGTCATGACGTACGCGGACCGTCCGCCGACGAACACGTCATGGCGGGTGAACGTAGCCGGCCACTCGACGGGACCCCAGAACTTCTCGATCTGGCGGGGGTCGGTGTACGCCTCCCACAATCGCTCGCGTGTGGCGGCGAAGTCGGCGACGACGGTCATGGTGAGCGCGTCGAGATCCTTCTCGACCGAGGTGATAGGCATGGGCTGCTCCTTTTTCGTGATTCTTCGGGATCACTCGCCGGTGTCGGCGAGAAGTTCGTCGAGACGGTCGATGCGGGATCGCCAGATCTGCTCGTACCGCTCGAGCAGCGCCTGGGCTCGCTGGATGGTGTGAAGGTTGCCGCGGACCATCCGCTCGCGACCGTGGGGGTGTTTGGTCACAAGACCTGCTCCCTCCAAGACGGCGACATGCTTTTGGACGGCAGCGAACGACATGTCGTAGGCGCCCGCCAGCTCCGAGACCGAGGCCTCGCCGCCGAGCGTGCGCCGAACGATGTCGCGTCGCGTCGCGTCGGCCAGCGCCCGAAAGATTCGGTCCACCTCTCGGCTACTGAGCTCCAATCCGTGATCTACAACCATATGGTTGCATGTTAGGGGCGACCATGACCAGTGTCAAGATCCCGAAGGGGATGCCCGCGTTCTCGAGGCAAGGAACTCGTTGGTTCCTCTATCATCAGCCGTCGAGTCCCGTGGTTGTCGATGGCCACCCGATGACGCGCGGCTACATTCACCGCACTGCAGCCCCTGGGGCACTCGGGAAGGGACAAACGTTCGAGGCGTGCGATTCGGTCTCCCTCATAGGTCGTTAGCGCGTGACTGCGATGCGAAGCGCGACCCAAGCGGCGGTCGTCGCTACGGCTTTTTTCCTGGGCGCCCTGTTCGCCGCTGGCTCACTCCTTGCTGCCCTACTTGCGCTTCTTGTTTGCCTTGGCAGTTCGTTGACGAGAAGCCGGTTGGCCACAGTCGCTGACCGTTCAAGAAAGCCGCCTCTCCAGTCGACAAGAACGCATATGGGTCGATACTCAGTCGCCGTCGTCATTCTGTTTCTCGCTGCCGCATGCGGACAGTCCGGCGAGCAGGCGAACCTCAGTCCCTCGACCGAGACGAGCGGAACCGCCGCACCGGTCAGCGACGTGACCTCCACGGCGCCCGAACCCACCGCATCCGCCGTCCCAAGGAATCAAACCGCCGACGAAGGAGCTGTTGAGTTTCCCAGCGCCGCCAAGTTCGAGCTATCCGGAGTGGGAGCAGACTGGGTTCTAGAAGACATCATCGACATGCCGGCCGAGACGGAAGACCCGACCGACACGATCTGCGGAACTCACTATCCAAACGCCCACCCTGCGCACCAGGAGGCGACCTATGTGACCAGGTCGGGAACCCACGAGGCAAGCTTGCTGATCATCAGATCTAGTGGCTCCTCCGAACCCTGGATGAACGCTCTGAGAGCCTTGGCGACCTGCTCAGACCTTGAGCCCCGCTACCAAGCCGCTTCGTTCGCAGTTGAGGACGGCGTGAGCGTGTCAGGAGCTTCGAGTTGGATCGTCGTGTCCGGCAGCAACGGTCTTGGCGGCCCCGAGCCAGTAGGAATGACCATCGCCGCGGCCGACTTCGGCCAACACTTCCTGATCCTCAGTGTGGCTACAACCGACCCGACACCACCGACTCCAGCCCAGGTCGTCGAACTTCTCGAAACGGTGGCGGGTTCGTGACCAACGAGGCGCACATGGGCTCGGGCACGTCACGACGCTCAATTTGCCTCAGGGCGATTGCACGGGCCGGAGCTGAAGTGGTTCGGACCCAACTCAAGTAGCGATCTCAGTCGAAACCATTGCATATCGTCCGCACGAGCCTCCTCCACACAGCTGAGGTTGCCCCCGTTTGACGGAGGTGCTGCGAACTCGATACCGCCTCCAATCTGCCTACGAGCGGGGAGTCACGTGCGCCTCGCGTTGGCCGCTGGCGTGAGCGATGTACAGATCGTCGCCCTCCCGACCTCGGTCAACGACTCGATCCATCAGCCGATGGTTCCGATGCTGCGCTGCCGGCCCTGTCTGATTCTGCTTGACGAGAGTGCAGATCGTGCAGATCAGCTCGGACCGCTCCGACGCCCTCGCTCTAGATCTGCTGCCGGAGATGGTCTCGTTGGGTCGAGCCGGTGTACTCGGTCCGGTAGCGGCCTCGATGCTGGAGTTCGGGAACGATCTGATCGACGAACTCTTCGATCGATCCTGGGTTGTGGATGGGTGACAACA
>JBBQUN010000386.1:0-3520 GCA_038212405.1 Acidimicrobiales bacterium
TCGAACAACTCTCGATGAAAATCGGTGATCGGTCCGGCGATCGCAGAAGCATCCTCCCGCAGAACCGTACCCTCGGCACTTGTTGCAGCAAGGAGGGGGAAGAGTCTGCTCAGCAGCGGCGAAAACATTTCGCCGCCGAACAACGAGGGGACGCCTCCGAGCAGATCATCGATGAGGGCCTCGTCTCGGATGCCTGGACCATCGAAGCTCAGTGGCTCGATCGACGCCAGGTCGTGCGACATCACATACAGATCGTTTGCACCCAGCGCAGAAACGAGGTTCGAAACAAACGCATCGAACGATTCGGCGTGCAGAACCTCGACCGGGATCACGCGTCAATCCGGTGGTACACCTTGAATAGTGTATGCGGTGCACCAAAGAGCTTGATCATCACGACCTTGTTGTACCCGATCTGGCGATCCACTCTTCAACGACGCCGCTAGAACTCCCTGATTGCGTCTGGTGACACTTTGCCACCGACACGCTCTCGACACATGCCGCCGACCTGCTCGATGACCACCCCGTCACAACGCCAACCAACCCAAAGTCGCAGAGCAACTGGACCACACAACGGGGCCCTCTCACGACCCCGACGGCAGCAGGACGCTGCACGATCTATTGATCACTCGGCCAATACCTTCTGCCAGACACAACTCGATTCACAGCCAGACGTTTCGATGTGGCCCCGTCGGCCAGGGCTACCAAGATCGAAGCGCAGTCTTCGGCACACACCGTCTGACACCGCCGAATACTGCGCCTCTCGGTACCCAGACATGCGAACGCTGCAGCAGACTGACCGTCGCGGCCGGCCCGTCCGATCGCTTGGTAGTAGTCGGTGAGTGTTGGTGGCAGCCGAAGACGATCAGCGGTGGTGACACCCAGGAGGGTCCCAGACCATTTGGTCCGGGACCCTGCTCTTGAAGATCGGCCTTCTTCAGGCGCTTTCGTCGACCCGGAAGGCCACGTCGATCGTCACCTGCCATCGGTCGATGGAACCTCCTTCGCCGAGGTTGGCTCGGATATCGGAAACGGTCAACCATGTCTGGCCGTGAACCTCGTTGGCCGATGTAGCCAATGCGGTCGATACAGCTTCTTCGATTCCCTTCTCGGACTCGCCGACCAGTCGAGTCATCTTGAATGTCGTACCTGCCATCATCTACCTCTTTCTTGGAAGACCCAACTTGAGCCTCTAGCGCTCTACCCACTCGCTTTACCCGCATGCATCGCCGTCCGAATTTCTTCTGGAGCACGCAAAGATCGGGGTCCGAGAAGAGGTGAGGAAGCCGACGAGACGTGCCAAAGAGCGATACGGATCGATCCTGCCGATCGGGAGCTGATCGACGATCCCAGCCGGGCTGTCAGCACGATTGGATCGACCCAGTTCGGGTCGTCGGCAGAAACGAAGGCTCGCCTCAGGGGCGGCGCCAGCAAGCCGGAGCCTGGGTCCCTCCAAGGACGCCCCGACCGGATCGAGGGCCGGTGGAACGTGATCGCCGCTCACGGCTTGGTCGTGGATCGCCCCGCACCCGGGCGATCATCACTGATCAACCGGGATGAGTTGAGCACCGTCGACGCCGACTACATCGCACTCGGCCATGTGCACGTGCACCAGTGGTCGAGAAACGGCCGCTCTCGGTCTACCCCGGTGCGCTCGCCAGTTCGCGCGACGGCCGACCGGGGTGCGTGCTCGTCGACCACGAACCAGGCCGCGCGGCGCGTGCAACGTGGACGCCTGTCGAGGTCGAGCGGCGGTAGCTTCAACGAGGTGAGCAACCGACGATGGAGTGAGGACACGCCGACTGACATCTCCGATGCACGAGAACGGCTGCTCGATTCGGCCGAGGCCTGTTTCTCTCGATTCGGTTTGAACGAGACGACCGTCGACGACATCGCCGCCCATGCCAAGGTGTCACGCGCCACCGTCTACCGATATTTCGACGGCCGCGATGCCCTCATCCTCGGCGTCCTGCAGCGAGAACTCGGCCGCTTCTCGGTCGAGATGACCGACCGACTGCACCGTTTCACCGATCTTTCGACCTTCATCGTCGAGTCCATCATGCTGACGATCGAAGGAGTGCGAACCAATCCGCACCTTGCCATCCTCTTCGCTCCGCAAGCCGCCGGCATCACCGGTGAAGTCGCCGGCGCGTCGGAATCGTTGTTCAAGATGAGCTCGGTTTTCCTGCATCCTTATCTCGAGCGCGCCTAGCCAGCCGGCGAGCTCGGAGCCAACCTCGACCTCGACGACCTCGCAGAGTGGACGCTCCGCATCACCTTGTCACTCCTCACGGTGAAAGGTCCCAAGACGAGGACCAAGAAGGAGACCCGCAAGTTCCTCGAGATGGCGCTCGACGGCCTGCTCATCGCCGACGGTGACACGTAGCCTCGCGGAACCTGCGGCAGCCTGACACCCAACCCCGGCCGGCAAGTTCGCCGGCTGGCAGGGTGCTGCTTGGAAGTTCGTCGGTGCTTCCGATCCAGTGAAAGAACTCCTCTACACGGATGCCGTCTTCGGCACCGTGTCAGTAGTGGCGATCATCTGCAATCCGGCCTCGGGTCGACAACTGCGGTGCGAGAGTGCCGGTTTCGGTACCGTGGTACCGGAGTTCCTGGTTGGATCAATGATCGGCTGCGGTGGCCTCGGGCCTGCCGAAGACACCTCGTGTCACGAGGCCGGGCATCCGAACCCGGGGGTTCGGGGGCGGCGCTTGTCGGTCACCGACGGGCGGCATGACTCCGTTGAGGCAACAGTGCTGCGATGAGGCGCAGGTGGGCGTGGATTCTGACCGTGCCGACGCGTCTCCAGGTGGTTGGTTCACCACGACACCGACGTACGTTCATTAGCCAGTATCAGGCCGTCTGGCGACCGTTGAGGAACCGCACCGCTCGAGGCCGGGACCATGAAGCTGAGGAACGGGCCGTCATGTCGGCCAGTGATCGTAGATCTGCGGTGTGTGCAAAGATCTGAATCTCTCGGCGTTCGAACCACGGCGGCGGGAAGCGTGACAACCGAGGTGGGCGGCGGCTGCGGGCGAGTTCTGATGTGTGCGCCCTGGCGGCGAGTGCCCCTAGGCGTGTCCGCCTCGCTTGACGCCGCCGTACTTCATGCGAGTGTCAGCCATGGACGCGGCGCGGGCGTCGTCGTCGTTGATGCCGGCGGCCACGATTTCGCCTGCGAACAGGGTGTGGGTGCCGAAGTCGATCGCCTGTCGGACTTCACAGTCGATCCACGCGAGGGCCTCGGTGAAGATGGGCGACCCGGTGGTGGCGTCGCGGACCGGGCGGCCGTTCAACTCCCCATTGTCGTAGCTGGCCGGTTTGGAGAACTTGACGAACACACGGCTGTCTTCGGCGTTCCAAAGATTGAGGGAGAACGCCTGGCTATCGGTGATGAGACGATGCGTCACGGCGGTGTTGTCGACCCGAGGCCGGATTGCAGATGATCGCCACTACTGACACGGTGCCGAAGACGGCATCCGTGTAGAGGAGTTCTTTCACTGGATCGGAAGCACCGACGAAC
>JBBQUN010000387.1:0-3510 GCA_038212405.1 Acidimicrobiales bacterium
GCGAGGAACAGCAGGGCCAGGTAGAGCAGCTCCGACAGGTAGGTGGCGACAGCGGCCCCCTTCCAGCTGTACTCGGGGATCCACCACAGGTTGAGCACCACGTTGGTGGCGGCGGTGATCATGATGGCCCCGCTCGTCGCACCGAAGCGGCCGACGCCCTTGAGCGCATCGCCGAGCAACGACTGCATGATTCGCAACACCGGGAACCCGCTCATCGACCAGATCACCACGGCAACCCCGTCATACTCCCGGCCCAGCAGCCACTCCACCACCAGTGCGCCGATCCACAGCGGCGGCAAGATCACGAGCCCGTAGGCCACCATTGGTTTGGCCATCCGCCGGGCAAACGCGACCGTGGCCTCGATGCCTTCGGCCCCCTTCGAGAAGAACTCGGGATAGATCGTGGTGGTCACCGCGGCAGCGGGAAGCAGCGCGTAGCTGACGATGCGCACGCCGATGCCGTAGAGACCGTTGTCGCGTTCGAAACCGGCCCGCAGCAGCAGGGTCTGGTCGATACCGGCCGACACCGAATTCGATGTCTGCCCGATGGCGATCGCGCCACCTTGGCGGTAGTCGGCCAGGGTGGGCGGAATCGAGAGTCGGGGCCGCCCGACCGAACGCACGATCCATGCCGTGCTGATGACCGAGACCAAAACCGCCATGATCAGGTTGAGTGTTGCGTAGTCGCGCAACTGCGGATCATCGACGATGAGCAGCGACGCGGCGGCGATCGGCCGCGCACCGAAGACGAAGGTCGAGGTGAGCGCGCCCGCCTTGAACCGGCCGACGCCTCGCAGCAACTGCACGTTGACCGTGCCGACTCCCGAGGCGATGTATTCACCAGCAGCCAAGGCGGCGATCAAGCCCGGCGAAACATCGGGAAGGATCAGCGACGTCGCCAGCATCAAGACGGTGAAACACACCACGCTGGCCAACAGTGTGGTCCCGAGTCCGCGGCCCCAGACCCTGGCGATGCTGGCTTCGGCCGAAGGCGACGCCGCTCGATCGGCGTGGGGAAGCGCCAACAACAGGGCCTCGGCCGAACCGAACACGGCGAAACCGAGGAGCACCGAGCCCGCCGACACCACCCCGGCGTAGACGCCGAACTGGGCGGGCGAGAGCACGACCGTGAGGATCGCCAGTGAGCCGAGCACCGCAGCGGCGCCGAGCATCGTCCCGATGCCAGTCCACATCGCGTCTCGCGAGCGTCCCGAAGCGAATCGTTGCCGAAGTCTGCTCAGCATGTGCGATCAGCAATCGAAGCACCCGCAGCGTTGGTGAAGGTACGGAGCCGGTCGAACACCGCATCAGTCTGCAGGGTGAAGTGCCTTGATCCCTAGGGTCGATACACCCGGACCGAGCCACTGGGCCGAACCGCATGGCACCATGGTCAGATCGTGCTCTCACTGTCCAACGCCACCACCGATCCCGACGTCGACACCGGCGCGGACGACGTCGTCAATCCGCCGCGGCCCGAGCAACGCCTCGATGATGTGTTGCCGCTCACCCCGGCGCAGACCGGGATGCTCTACGAGAGCCTGAGTAGCGGCGATCCATCGATGTACTTCGAGCAGGTCCGGTTCGATCTCGTCGGCCCGCTCGACCTCGAACGATTTCGATCGGCGTGGCAGACCATGCACGAACGTCATTCGATGCTGCGGACGGTCTTCTTGTGGGATGGCCTCGACGAGCCATTGCAGGCGGTCCTTGCCAAGGTCGAGCTCGACTGGCACGTGATCGACGCCCGCCCTCGTGAGAACGGCGACCCGTCACCCGATCCGAATCCACCTGATCTGGCTGGTCACGCCGCGGCGGAGCAGTGCGCAAGCAAACGGCGAGCGGACGGCATCGATGTCGGCATCGGCCCGATCTCGACCTTCGACCTCGTGCTGATCGACGACCGGCGAACGCACGTCATCTGGAGCTTTCATCACCTCTTGCTCGATGGCTGGTCAACGGCGAGAGTCGTTGGCGAGGTGCTCGACTGCTACGAGCACGACCGCGGCGCTGCCGATGGGGAGCTCGGTTCAGACTTTCGACCGTACCTCGAGTGGTTGGCCGACCAGGACCACGGCGTCACCACCGAGTTCTGGCGAGCGCAACTGGCAGAGGTGACCGAGCCGACGCTGCTCGGTAGCGGCCACCGGACTGGCACTGGCACTGGCTTCGAGCGTGCTCGTATCGACGCCGAACTGTCGTCCGCCGACAGCGATCGGGTGCGGTCGGCGGCCGCTGGTCATCGGGTCACGGTCAACACCATGGTGCAGGCGGCCTGGGTTCGAACCCTCGCCCGGTACACCGGTCGAAACGAAGTGGTGTTCGGGGTGACCGTGTCGGGTCGTCCGCCCGCACTCGATGGAGCCAACGATTGCGTTGGCATGTTCCTGAACACCCTGCCGTTCCCAGTCACCCTGCCGTTGCCGACGACGGGCCCTGCCCTCACCGGTACCGCCAGTTCCGAAACGGCCACCTGGCTTCGGGCGTTGCAGCGACAGCAGCTCGATGTCAGCCAGCACGGACATGCGTCATTGGCCGAGGTCCAGCGTCTTGCCCCGACGCCTGGCGCAGCGACTGCCCTGTTCGACTCCATTCTCGTTTTCGAGAACTACCCGATGCGCGCCGATGCCCCCGGTACGAGCGTGCATGTCGAGCACTATCGCGTGTTCGAGCAAAGCCACTACCCGCTCACGATCATGGCGGGCGACGTGCCAGGTAGCTCGGCTCTTGGCTTCATCGTGGTCTACGACGAGTCGGCGCTCGCTCCGTGGTTCGCCTCACAACTGGTCGACGACTTCGTTGCCGAACTGGTGGCGCTCGCCGACGGCGCTGACGCTACTGATGCTGATGCTGACGCTGGTGGCATGGACGGTCGAGCTGGCGCGGCGCGTCGGTTGAGCGATGCCGTTGCCGACGGCGACAGTGAACTGTCAGCAAGCATCACCAACAGCGTCGACCGTTCCACCGTCGATGGCGCCTTCGCCCACCGCGCCATTGCGAACGCCAACGACCCCGCCGTACGATGCGGGACCGAGACGCTGAGCTTCGCCGAGCTCGACGCTCGTGCTGCGGTCGTGGCCGGCGAATTGCGACGTCGAGGCGTTGGCCTCGAGATTCCTGTCGGCATCGCCATCGAGCGCAGCATCGACATGGTGGTGGCCATTCTGGGCGTGGTACAGGCCGGTGGCTGCTATCTCGCGCTCGACCCGTCGCATCCGCTCGCTCGCACCGCCGGCATCGTTGCCGACGCTCAGGCACCCATCGTCCTCGTCGCCGACGACGCAGCCATGATCGCCATGAACGAAACGCTTGGCGCGAATCACGATCACGCCCCTCAGATCCTCGATGTTCGCAAGGTCACCGGCGACCCGGCAGCGAGTCTGGATCGGCCGTCAACGACAGCCGACTCGACACTGTTTCTCACGTTCACCTCGGGCTCGACCGGTCGACCGAAGGGCGTTCCGGTGCATCACCGGGGTGTCCTTCGCCGACTCGCCTGGCAATACCTGACCA
>JBBQUN010000388.1:0-3479 GCA_038212405.1 Acidimicrobiales bacterium
CCGGCAACGATGTGGGCCGCGGTCGCGTACTCCTCGGGGATCCCGAGCAGTTCCTTCACCTGTGGCTCGAAGAGGCAGAGCAGGGTGGTGAGGGTGGTGGCGACACCTTCGTTACGCAGCGCCAAGCACAGGTTCTGCACCATGGGGTAGACCGAGGCGCCGCCAACGATCGAGAGGCGACCCAGGTCGGTGTCGGTTGGATGGGTCTCGGCCAGTTCGGCGCAGGCGACGATGATCGCGGGATGGTTGGCGAAGTTCTTGGCGAAATCGTTGGCGGCGGCCATTGATGCCTTGGTCATGACGGCCTTGGTGGCTTTTTCGTCGCCGCTCTCCGCGGTGATGGTTGCCCCGTCGTTCGACGCTGCTGCGTAGTAGGCGCTCCATGGCTCCCAGTACCACTCGGCGAGCTGCGCCTTCTTGGCCGGATCGGTGACGATGAGGAATCGAACGGGTTGACGATTGCCGCCTTGGGGGCCGAAGCGAGCGTTGTCGACGGCTCGATGGAACACCTCGGTTGGTACGGGATCTGGCTTGTAAAAGCGGGTGGCAGGCTGTGAACGCATTGCTTCGATGAGATCCACGGTGCTCCTCGGTTGAGTGGAATGGGCGAGCAGCCCCGGACGAGTCCGGCGCTGCGGGCGATCGACTTCTTCGACCTGCGTACGCTAATCAGCTGCTTGCCCCGGTGCCAGAATCGGCGTGTCGGTGACGACTCATGGCTCGAGCAGCGCTTCGATGTCGAGACCGACCGCCGCGGCCAGCAGGTGGGCCAGCCCGGGCAACTGCTCTTCGGCGACGAGCATGCCTTGGAGGTTGCCGATGCCGCGGAGCTCGAGGGTCGACGCATGACGGAGATCGACCCTCGTCGCCGATAGCCGATCGATGTTGAGTTCAGCGATCACCGACCCCTCGAACTCGACGTCTTCCATCGATGCTTCGAATGCGTCGACATCGACCAACTGGCATTCTTCGAATCGCACCCGCCGCAGATTGGCCATTCGCAGATTCGCGTAACGGAACGTGCACCGTTCGAAGTGCACGTCGGTCAGCATCGCCCCAGAGAGTTCGGAACCCACCAGTTTGGTGCCGGCGATCCGGCTCCCTCGGATGCTTCGGATCGGCATACGGCTGAGGTCGCATCGGTCGAGCGTGGAGCGAACGATGTCGAGCGTCGAGGCGGTCATGGCGGTGAGATCGACACCGCTCACGATCGAGTCTTCGATGAGGAGTTCATCGACGCCCTCGACCGCGAGTGTGGCCGAGCGAAGGTCGACCCCGCTGAGTTCGAGGAGGCCTCGATCGAGTTCCAGGTCGTCCGGTTCTACGAGGCTACAACGGCGAGGAGGAGTAATCCTGGGCGGAGCAGCGAATGGTTCGGTCACACGGATCATGGCCACCTCATCGACCGTACTGCGCCCGGTCCTCGGGAGCAGGCGGGGCTTGCCGATCGGCCGAGGAGGTCGAGTTGCTTTGAAGGCCGAACATCCATACCTTCGAGTCGATATGTTCTGTAGTCCAGATGATGGGTCTGAAGGTGAGGCCCGATGATGAGTCCAGATGATGCTGGTGCGCCGAGCGCGCCGGTGCGGAGGTGCTGCAGTGCCGATACAAGCGCTTGATCGATCGCAACCGTTGCCCCTGTGGGCCCAGCTCGAGGCCGATCTGCGGCGCCGGCTCGACAGCGGCGAATTCGATGACGGGCTGTTCCCGACCGATCTCGTCCTGACCGCCGAGTACGAGGTCAGCCGCCACACGGTGCGCGAAGCGATTCGGCATCTGAACAAGACTGGCGTGCTCAAGCGCGAGCGGGGTCGGGGAACGGTCGTGAATCGGGCCGAGTTCGAACAGTCGCTCGGCACGCTCTACAGCCTGTTCCGGAGCGTCGAGGCAGCGGGAACCGAGCAGTACAGTCAGGTACTCGAACTGGCTGAGGTGACCGATTCGATCGCAGCCAACCGTCTCGGGCTTGCCGAGGACACCCCGCTGGTGTTGCTGGCTCGATTGCGGTGCGCCGGCGGCGAGCCGCTTGCCATCGACCGGGCGTGGATGCCGGCGGCGACTACCCGCCCGCTGCTCGACGTCGATTGGACCCATACCGCCCTCTATGACGAGTTGGCCACGATCGGTGCGCCGGTGCCGAACCAAGGCTGGGAGCGCTTGACCCCGCTGGTCCCCACCGCGTCGGACCGAGCCCAGCTCAAGCTGAAAAGGTCCGAGGCGGCGTTCTTCCTCGAACGTCTCGGCAGTCGCGACGACCAGCCGATCGAATGGCGGACGACGATCATTCGCGGCGACCGTTATCGCTTCGTCGCGCAATGGTCGAGCGGGGGCCGAGCAGAGCTTCGCCCAACGGCGGACTGACCCTCACCCCAAGACCCTCACCCGAAGACCCTCACCCGAAGACCGGAGCAGGGTTTCGGGAACCGGCGACCGGTGTCATAGGATCGTTTCGTTCGCTTGCCGCCCACCACTGCGTGGGTGGCTGCTCGCTGGTAGGCGAGCGGAAGAAAGGGTTGTCGACACGTGGCTTTGAGTTTTGAGTTGAACGATGATCTCGAGGCGCTGCGAGATCGCGCCCGTGTCGTTGCGGCCAAAGGCGTCGAAGACTTCGGTCGTCACAACGACAGCTGGATCAATGGCTACTCGAAGGAGTTCGCCAGGGTGATGGCCGCCGAGGGTTGGATTGGCATGGGGTGGCCAACCGAGTTCGGTGGCCACGCCCGTCCCCCGATCGAGCGATTGATCGTCGCCGAGGAAATGATCAGCGCCGGCGCTCCGATCGCTGCGATGTGGTTCGCCGACCGTCAGATGGGCCCAACCCTCATCGCTTACGGCACCGACGACCAGCGGGCGGAGTTTCTGCCGGGGATGCTCACCGGCGACACCACCTGGTGTATCGGCATGAGCGAGCCAGATGCCGGCTCCGACCTCGCCGGACTCAAGACTTCGGCTGTGCGAGACGGCGACGAATTCGTGATCAACGGTCAGAAGATCTGGACCAGTTTCGGTGACGTTGCCGACTACTGCTACTTGATCTGTCGCACCGACTCGAGCGGCCCGCCGCACAAGGGCATCAGCGAGATCATCGTGCCCATGGACACGCCGGGCATCGAGGTCCGTCCGATCACCGACATGACGACGAACCGTCACTTCTGCGAGACCTACTTCACCGACGCACGCGTCCCGGTCGAAAACCTCGTCGGCGTCGAGGGCGACGCCTTCAAGCAAACCATGGTGCAACTGGCCCACGAACGTGGCGGTATCGACCGTCTGGTGTCGAATCGGGCGATGTTCCACCACGCGGTTTCGGTCTCCGACACGTCCGATCCGCTGGTGCGGCAAGAGGTGGCTCGTCTCGAATCGGAGTATCGAGTCGGTCGTCTCCTGGTCTACCGAGAGGTGCTCAAGCAGGCGCCGGAAGGTTTCAGTGCGGCCACCAAGGCGTTCTGTACCGAGCACGAGATCCGCGTCGCCGACTT
>JBBQUN010000389.1:0-3445 GCA_038212405.1 Acidimicrobiales bacterium
ATACTCCGCTGTCGACGTCACGGTGATCGATGGCGGACCGTCTCCTGCATACGCAATCGCGTTGGCAACCAGGTTCTGGAACAAACGACGCATCGATGTCTCGTCGCATTGGAGCACGGGAAGCTCGCCCACTCGTACCGAGGCTCCTGATTCGGCGACATCACTTGCCAGGTCGCCCAGCACCGAGCCGACGAGTTCCGTCAACGCCACTTCTTCGAACACCGGGTGAGCATTCGCTGTCGCATAGTCGAGGAGCGAGTCGAGCACGGACCGCATTCGATCGACTGACCCCAAGATGGCGCCGAGATGGTCGCGATGCTCCTCGCCTTCTTCGTCCATTGCCATTTGGGTGAAGGCGTAGATCGCCCGCAGCGGTGCCCGCAGATCGTGCGACGCCATGTGGGCGAACTGGTCGAGCTCGGCGTTGCGATGCTCGAGTACCTCATTCTTGACGTGGAGTTCCTGTTGTGCCCCATGGACTTCTGAGACATCAGTGAGCATCACCGCCATGGCTGAAGCGGTTCCGGTTCGATCAACGAGGGGCGTTCGCTCGACACGAAAGACTCGATCATCCGACTCCGAGGAGATGATCGGCGCCAACTGCCCGGTGGTCGCCAGCGACTCGAATGTCACCCCGACTGGCCCAAAGACTTCGGCGGCCGAGGCGGGGTAGGCATCGTCGACACAGGACCCGAGCAATGAGGTGGTCACACCGGCCTCGAGTGATCGGGCCGCTTCGTTCAGGCGAACGATTCGGCGTTGGCGATTGATCACCCAGATGGGCGCAGAGGCGAGGTCGATCAAGCGAAGCAGCTGCATCTCTCGGTCGCGCATGCGACGGTGCGCCACCGTGGTGTGAAGAGGTTCAGGACCAGCGACAGCGAAGGATGTGGTGACTGCCACCAGCGTCGTCGGTGCACCGTGCGAACCAGCTCGTTGGACGTCGAGCATCAGAGGCCGAGGGGAAGCTGACGCCACGGTCAGACCAAGGGTGGCGCTCGCCGTCGAAAAGCAGTGATCGACAGCAGCGCTGAGGTCTGCTGCTTCGGCCGCCTCGGCGTTTCCGGCTGTCTCGAGAGTTCCCGAGAGCAGACAGGTCAGCCAATTCCCAGCGGGCCCGAAGCTCGCCACGACCGACCGCGAGCGGTCGAGAACGCAGCCCGAGGCAACACCACCGATGCTCGCATCGGTGGCCTCGTATGTACGCGCCACTCCCCTCGACCTCTCCACCCGAACAACCTAGCCGCTGGTTGTTCACCCAGATGCTTGCTGTGCCCAGGACAACGCCAAGTGCCCGACCGAACGAAACCGGCGGAGCATAGCCTTCCTTGTCGGACCATCAACACCTCGGGCTCGATTGTCGCGTATTCTTTTTTCATGCCCTTTGGCAGCCAGGTTGCAGCAGCACCGTCGCAATGGCGAGTTCTCCTCCTCGGGCCTGAATCACAGGCCCCGCTTCTGATCGCCACGCTCGAAACGATCGATCCTCACGTCTCGATCGATCACGTTGCAAACAGCACCATGGCGCAGCGATGCCTCCTCTCACCGGTTCGGTACGACGCCACGTTCGTTCTGGACTCCATCGACCTGGACACCGATGAGCAAGTCGAGACGTTCATCAGTCGCTTGTCAGCGGGGCGCCATCCACCGCCGCTGCTGAGGATCACGACACGAAACACGACCTCGGCCGGCCGTGCGCTCGCTTCGTTCATTCCTGTCGCGATCGCCGTCGACTCCATCGGTGTCCGAGCGTTGATTCGCTCACTTCGCTTGGCTCGGGAGCTTCATCGTTCGACTCGCCTCAGCCGACTCACCCAGGAACTCCCCGACCGCCTCGAAACCGATGAGTTCGGCCGTATGGCCGACCTCGATCCCGTCCTGGACGATCTCGTCGACGCGATCGACGTGCTCGGAGGCCGCCTCACGCTCACGAGCCTCAGCAGTGAACTGATCTGGGAGATCACCACCGGCCAACCACTTGGCGACACTGACCCGGCAACCAGCCGGCTTGAAGGAGTCGCATCATCACCGGTGTTGACACTGCGAAGCGAATCGCCCAATTACGCAGCGGAGTTGCGTCTTGGCCCCCTCGCACCCCGCCAGCAGCGAGACCTCCACGGACGGCTACGAATCATGGTCGATGCCATTCTCGAGATGGTCGAGCAGGCATCACAACGACGCTCCAACGAACGCACACGTCGCACGTCAGCGGCCAACGAGACCACCGAGCGACGGCTCGTCGCCGTCAGGGACAACGCAGTCGGCTCGCCAACGCCAGCTCCGACCCACCCCGCAACTTCACCGCCCAGGACTGGATCAGCACCCGATACAGCGGTCTTCGACAGCGCGGTCTTCGACAGCGCGGCCTTCGACAGCGCGAGCCTCGACAGCGCGGGCCTCGATGTGGCGGAATTGAGCCAAGCATTACCGACGCTCGAGACCAAAGCGGTCATTGCCCTGCTGCACGCCGACCTGGTGCTGCTCCACCAGCCGATCATGAGTCCCTCGGGGTCGATCATCGAATCCGACATGCTGCTTGGGGTCACGGTCGGCGACGATCGGTCCTTGCGGCTCCACAGCCAGGTCGTTGATCTGGGGCCGCTCGATGCCGTCGCCACGACGAGCACAGCAACCATCGCTCACGAACTCACCGTTACCACGGGGCGTTGGCTCATCGCCACCGCGATCCCTCGGCTGCGACGCCTGATCAACAGCGGCGGTCTCGAGTCCGGCCATCGAATTCACCTCAGCCTGTTGCACCGTCAACTTGCCGACCCCCGCATGGTCGGCCTGATCATCGATCTGCTCGACCACAACGACGTCGAACCCAGATCGCTCGCCATCGATGTCGCAGAGCCGACGCTGGCCGAACACCACGACACCATCTCGGCCATGGCACGATTGGCACAATTCGGTACCACCTTGTTCCTCAGCGGTTTCGGCGGCGCTGGATCGAACTTCACCTTGCTTCGCACCCCGCTCGTCCGTGGTGTGCGCCTCTCCGAACACGTGGTCCGCGGCGTGTCTCTCGACCGACGTCAGGCATCGATCGTCGCTGGCTTGGTCGCATTGTGCGACGAACTGGGACTCGAGGTCATCGCGACGGGCGTCGACAGCCTTGGCGACCTCGAATGGCTGACCACCGTTGCGCACGTCAGCGTTCAGGGCCACGTCATCGGCCAGCCCAGGAGTGAGGACACCTCGCTCGACCAGCACATCGCGTGACACGACAGTCGAGACCGTACCCAGTGGCGCGCCACGTCTGATTTGAAGAGTGCACACTGGCGGTGCAGAACTCGAAACTGAGACGACACCCATGACAAAGGTCATAGACCCGATCGAACTCCTCGCGTCGATCATCGTCATCGGGGTAGTTCGGATGATGGGATCGTCGGTGATGGTATGTCGCTGATTCCGAGACGAAAGGTGTCGCGAGCGAATCAGT
>JBBQUN010000390.1:0-3445 GCA_038212405.1 Acidimicrobiales bacterium
CTCGACGATCCCGTTCGCATTCAAGGCGCTCGCCGGCCAACCGGTGCCCGAGCACCACTACCGGATGTGGGGCACAGCCGCACACCTTCCCTCGGTTGGGCAACACTTCGGAGTCCAGGTGATGGGCTGGTGGGGAATGACAGAGACGCTGACCCACGGCATCGTCACCGATTACGACCAGCCGGGTCCCTCGGGCTCGATCGGTCGGGCCGCCCCCGAATACGAGCTCCAGATCCGCACCGATGAAGGCACGATCGCCGGTCCCGGCGAGAAGGGCGGCCTCTTCATTCGGGGCGTCCGCGGCGTATCGTTGTTCAAGGAGTACTACGGCAACGCACAAGCCAATGCCGATGCATTCGACGAGAACGGCTGGTTCGACACCGGCGACGTCATCCGTATCGACGACGAAGGCTGGCTCTTCTTCAGCGACCGCAGCAAGGACATGCTCAAGGTCGGGGCCGAGAACGTTGCCGCATCGGAGATCGAGAGCGTCATCATGATGACGGGGCTGGTCGACGAGTGTGCCGTCGTCGCCCAGAAGCACTTCATGCTCGACGAGGTGCCCGTGGTCTTCGTGATCCCGCTGCCCGGTGCCGACACCTCGACCATCGCCGAAGCGATCATCGCTCACTGCCAGACGAACCTGGCCGACTTCAAAGTCGTGCGAGAGGTGCACATCGTCGACGAACTGCCACGCTCGATGCTCAACAAGGTGGCCAAAGCCGAGCTCCGGGCAACACTGCCCGAGATCACCCAGTCCTGAGGCGGCGGCGGAGTTCGACGAACACGGGTGTGCCAACCATGGCCTCGAGTTCTCCGGCCAAGCCGTCGATCACCCGTTGGTTGCCTCGGTAGGCGTCGGGCTCCTCGGTGCAGCACCAGGCCATCGTTTCGCCATGCTGGCCCCAATCGGCTCGCCGCCATGGCCGGACCGTTGCGGTCTCGGTGTCGTCGCCGGTCGCCTCCCAATCGATGTGGATCGGGAGCTGCCAACACACGCCGGGCTTCCAATCGATCGGTGACTCCCCGTTGGCCAGTGCGCTGAGATGAAGCGAGCATCCGGCGCCCCCGGCGAAGCCCGGACGGTTCAAGAAGATACAGGCGTCGTCGACCACCCGAGTGTGCCAGCCGGTCTCGTCGCTCGACAGGTTGGCAAATGGGCCGACCTCGCCGAGCTCGGTATGGAACTGGCAGTGTTCGGGGTCGAGCATCGGGACCAGCGCCGCCAGGTTCCGAGCTTCGTCGGGATCGAGCTCGGCGCCAAGACTGCAACAGCCCTGTTGGAGTTCTTCGCTTGGCCGATCGAGGATTCCCTTGCAGCCCTCACCCCAGATGCACGTCCAATTCGATTCGAGAAACGAGCGTTCGAAGCGCCAGGTGGTGCCGTCGTCCTCGATATCGATGTGCGAGTCACCCGTCTTGGTGTCGCCGGTGTCGTCAGTCATCGACCGGCTCGCCGTACTGGTCGCAGCTGGGATTCTCACAGATGCTGCCAACGCCACTGAGTGGCTCGGCCGGTAGCGAGCTCACGCCACAGGTTGCACAGATCGTGGAACGCTCGACCTCGGCGTCGTCCCACTCCGGCTCTTCGTCGTCGAACACCGCCAAAGCTTGCCATCGTGCTCGCCAATTCCGGCAACTCGATCGGGCACCACATTTCGGCTTCGGTCTGAACCGTCCCCACTGAGGCCCACTCGGCTGAACTGTTGCAACGGAGACCCCCGTTTGAGCTTCAGTGTCGACAGTTCGTGGTGGTGGGCTTGAATGGGGACAGTTCGGGCAGTCGTTGGCCAGATTGCGGGCGAGCCGGGGTGGAGCAAAGATGGTTCATGACCACCTTCGTCGCTGCGTCCAAACCGATCCATGAGACCCACCGAGTCGCCGTCGACGGAGCGGTCGATGCCGACGGGCACATCCTCGAGCCGCCGACGTTGTGGGAGGACTACATCGACCCGGCCTTCCGAGATCGGGCGCTGCGCATCGTGGTCGACGAGAACGGGCTCGAAGAACTCGAGATCGACGGTCGTCGCTCGACCATGTCGAGGCGAGGCTTCCCCTCGACGCTCGGGGCCATGGGATACCCCGATCTGGCCGAACTCCAGAAAGATCCCGAGCGCACCTATCTTCGAGAGGCGCCCTACGGGACCATGCACGCCGGCGAGCGGATCGAGGTACTCGACGCCGAGAACATCGATGTCGCCATTCTCTATACCACGGTGGGTCTGCTGTGGGAAGCCGAGGTGAAGGACCCGGCACTCGCCCAGGCGTACACCAAGGCGTACAACCGGTGGATCACCGAATTCTGCGCCGACGAGCCCCGACTCGTGCCAACGGCACACCTGTCCCTGAGCGATCCGTTGGCGGCGGCCAAGGAGTTGGAGCGAGCGGTCGGTGAAGGAGCGAAGGGTGCCTACGTGTGTCCGTTCACCCACGATGCGAAGCCGTTGGGCCACCCTGACCACGACGTCGTCTTTGCCGCAGCGCAAGACCTGGGTGTCCCCTTCGCCATCCATCCGACCTTCGAACCCCAGTGGACCAAAGGCGAGCGGATGGGCAGCTGGGAGAACGTGAAGCAGCTCCGTTTGCTGGCTTCGGTCACGGCGTCTGATGGGGTTCGTCAACAGTTCACGACGCTCTTCGATTACGGCGTGTTCGACAAGTTCCCGAGCTTGAAGGTGCTGGTGCTCGAATCAGGCGGCGGTTGGATTGGCTATTGGCTCGACCGGATCGACGCCGTGTACGGCCACACGTTCATCGGCGACAAGGTCCCGCTCGAGCACAAGCCCAGCGACTACTTCCGTGATCGCATCTGGATCAGCTGCGACCCTGACGAGCGAACCATCCCGTCGTTGGCCGAGCGCTTCGGCGTGGAACGATTCCTGTGGGCGTCGGACTTTCCCCACGCCGATCACACGCCGGAGTATGTGCACGATCTCAACGCACTGGTGGCGATGTTCCCGGCACAGGATCAGTCCAAGTTCATTGGTGGGAACGCCCGGGCCCTGTTCGACCTCGACTGAACCGCCCGGCCCCCGCTGAACGCCTCGGTCGCTATTGAGCGCGTAGCTCTCGCTTGAGTGTCTTGCCCTGGGTGTCTTTGGGAAGGGCGTCGACGAGGTGCACGCTCTTGGGCACCTTGTAGGGAGCGAGACGCTCCTTGCACCAGGCTCGCAGTTCTTCGGCGGTCGCCTGTTCTGTTGCATCGGTCCTGGGGCGAAGCACGACGTAGGCGTTGACCGTCTGGCCCCAGTAGTCGTCGGCCAGGCCGACGACGGCAACTTCGAGCACGGCGTCGTGCTGATAGAGCATCCGTTCGACCTCGACCGATGACACGTTCATGCCGCCCGACTTGATGAGGTCTTTCATCCGATCACGGAAGAAGATGTTGCCCTCGGCGTCCATCGACACGATGTCGCCGGTGTGCAGCCAGCCATCTCGCAACACC
>JBBQUN010000391.1:0-3436 GCA_038212405.1 Acidimicrobiales bacterium
GAGGCTGCCTGAATGGTGTAGAGCTCGGCGTAGGTTCCGCCTCTCTGCATCAGTTCGTCGTGGGTACCGGTTTCTTCGACGCCGGTCCCAGACAGCACGATGATGCGGTCGGCCATGCGAACGGTCGAGAATCGGTGCGACACCAACACGGTCACTCGTCCCTCCTCGCGGGCCATGACCGCCTGATCGGCGAATCGTTCGAACAGGTTGTGTTCGGTCTCGGCGTCGAGGGCGGAGGTCGGTTCGTCCAACACGACCAACAGCGGATGGTCTCGCACCAGGCTGCGGGCCAGCGCGACCTTCTGCCACTGTCCGCCGGAGAGGTCGACGCCGCCGGGCCACGTTGGTCCGAGCTGGGTTGCGAGTCCATGGCCGAGTCGTTCGATCACATCGCTGGCGCCGGCCCGGGTCACGGCCCCGGCCACCGCCGGTTCGTCGTCGAGTCGGCCGAGGTCGCCGACCCCCACGCTGTGTTGGGCGGAAAACTCGAACCGAACGAAGTCCTGGAACGCTCCGGCCATGCGTGCTCGCCACGCATCGGGGTCGAGGTCGAAGAGGTCGATGCCGTCGACCTCGATTCGACCAGACGTCGGTTCATAGAGCCCAGCGAGCAGCTTGATGAGCGTCGACTTGCCTGCTCCGTTTTCACCGACGACC
The DNA here is from genome assembly GCA_038212405.1 of Acidimicrobiales bacterium. Lineage (GTDB taxonomy): Bacteria > Actinomycetota > Acidimicrobiia > Acidimicrobiales > SZUA-35 > JBBQUN01. The sequence continues at coordinate 658 of JBBQUN010000391.1, forward strand.
GCGACCACGGTGCCTGCATGCAAGTCAAGGTCGACGTTGTCGAGCACGACGCGGTCGCTCCCCGGGTAGGTGAACGAGACGCCGCGCAGCGAGATGCCGGTACGAAGTCGCTCGGGAACCTCGTGACGCACCGGACGTCGTCGAGCTTCGACCAGTCGTTCGAGCCACAGCAACCGTTGCGATCCTTGGATGAAGAACCCCCACGTATCGACTTCGGTCGCCGTTGCGCTGACGTAGGCGCTGAGCCGAGAGCCGGCGGCGATCACGATGAGCGTGTCGGCGGCTCGATTGGTTCCCGAGCCGTTGGTCACCGCCACCACGGCAAGGACGAAGGCACCGGCAAAGATCGACCACGCCGCCGTCTGGATGATCCCCGACTTCAGTCGGGCCTTTTCGACCGGTCCGACGAAGGCCTTCCACGCCGTCTCGCGTGCCATGGCAACGGCATCAGATGCGCCCGAAACTCGTAGTTCCTTGGCCGATGATGCCTCGGTACCCAGAACGAAAAGATGACGCGAGAGTCGACGCTCGGCGGCCATCGACTCCCACACGGCGGACTCGGCCCGACCGCGGCGTGCCGCCGCAATCACGGGCGGAATCGCTGCGAATCCCAGCAGCATCATGACTGGGTTCACTGTTGCCAGGACGCCCATCACGATCAGCAGCCGCAGCACGATACCGAGGGTTCCGAAGACCGAGACGAAGATGTGGTCGAGCGTGAACACCTGGTCGCGCAACATGGCGAGGCGGTCGAGCACGTCGGGTCGCTCGTGTTGCTCGATACCCGCCGCCGTTGCCTGGAGGCGTGCGACGTGGGTTTCGAGCTTGACGGCGAGCCGCTGTCGAAATCGAAGTTGGAGCCGATCCCCGCCGGCCCGCAACACCCAACCTCCGACAGCGGAGAACGCCAACCCGGCACCGGCAATGATGAGGAGCGTCTGGTTGGGGTCGTTCGGTTCTCGGAGTGCGGTCGCCAGCAAGCCGAGCCACAGGGCGAACAGCGCATCGGGAATTGCTCCGAGGAGCGTGACGCCCAGCGCCACCCACAGCAAGGTCGGCTCGAACCGGAAGCCGAGCTTCAGGATGTATCGCAGCCCGGCAACACCGCCGGGCAGATCGCCCAGCGCATAGGCGGGCCTTGCAGAATCTGCACTCATCCCAACACCTCGTCGGCTTCGTCAGCCGTCGCACCGTCGATGCCCTCGGCGAACCGCGCTGCTTGCAGGTCGAACATCGTGCGGTATTGCCCATCGAGCGCCATCAGCTCGTGGTGGTTGCCCTCCTCGACGACCACGCCGCGGTCAATGACCACGATCCGATCGGCGTGGCGCACGGTGGAGAATCGGTGCGAAATCAGAATCGTGGTTCGACCCTTGGTCGCGGCGAGGAGTCGTTCGAAGATTTCGGCTTCGCCGCGAACGTCGAGCTGTGCCGTCGGCTCGTCGAGCACGACGACGCCGGCACCGACATGCACAGCCGAAAGCGCTCGGGCCAAGGCGACCCGTTGCCATTGGCCACCAGACAGATCGGTGCCACCGACATAGGCCTTGGAGAGCGGCTGGTCGAGCCCGGCCAGATCGCTGGCTCCGGCAGTGACCAACGCCTCGCGCAACACGTCGTCGTCGATGCCTGCCGCGCCGCCGGGAACCAGGTTGTCACGCAATGGCAGTTCGAAGCGGACGAAGTCCTGGAACACCACCGCGACCTGCTTCCTCCATGACTCGACATCGAATGAGCGCAGGTCGGCTCCGTCCACTTCGACGGCACCACCCGTCGGGTCGTAGAGCCGGCAGAGCAGTTTGACGAGCGTCGTCTTGCCGACCCCGTTTCGTCCGACGATGGCAATCGATTGTCCGGCAGGAATCGTGAGGTTCAGGTGCTCGTACACGGCGTCACCACCCGAGGGATAGGTGAAGGCAACGTTGCTGAACCGGATCTCGGACTGGGGATGACCCTCTGCCGACACGTGATGCTGACCGTTCGGTGGCGGCGAGAGCGCGCCCTCGGGAGCCATGCGAGCCGCCAAACCCTCGACCGCCTTCACCGGTGCTGCCGCCGCATCGAGCGCCCAGCTGAACCCTCCGACCGCCAGCGCGCTTGCCCCGATGAGTCCTTGGGCGGCGATGACGAGTGCTGCCATGTCGATACCCCCGTCGATCGCCGACCGGATGAGCGGCACGATCACCACCGCATGGGCAACGACCAGCACGGTGAAGACGGTGGTGAGCGAACGTTGCCGCAGCCGCATGGCGTCCCACTGCAAGGCGAGAAGGTTGCCTCGTCGCTCCGCGAACCGGTCGACCACCCAGCCGCCCAGACCGAAGACCCGGAGTTCCTTGGCCGGCGTCGCTTCGACCGCGAGGCGGTATGCATAGTCGGCGTGACGCTGCTCGGCCTGTACCTGGGCATCGCCTCGCCGGGCCCAGAAGGAACTTTCCCGCAGCAACCAATGGGTGGACAGCCATGCGGCTGACACCACCAAGGCGCCCCACCAGTTGACCGTCGCCAACGCCGCAGCTTGGGCGGCACCGCTGAGCAGTTGCACGAGACCCGAGGCGATGAACCCCATCGAGACGGAAATGGGTGGCCCCATGATGCCCAGATCGAAGTCGCGGGCCTGCACCAACTCATCGGCCAGGCCCGGCCGTTCGAGATGGGCGATGCCATCGGGGTTCGACACCGCTTCGGTCAAACGCCCTTGCAAGAGGCCCGATGTTCGTTCCCCGAGGATGGCGCCGATCTGGGTATGTACCGGCGCAGCAATGCTCAAAACTGCGAA
>JBBQUN010000392.1:0-3433 GCA_038212405.1 Acidimicrobiales bacterium
TCTTTGAGTGAAGCGATGACGGCCTGCAGGTCATCGCGCTTCTTCGCCGTGACCCGGACCTGATCGGACTGCGTCTGCGACTGGGTGCCCTTGAGCTTCATGTCCTTGATGTGGACATTGATCTTCTTGGCCATCTCCGTCGAGATGCCTGCCTTGAGCGACACCTTCACCCGGGCTCGTCCGCCTGAGGCCTCTTCGGTCTTGCCCCAATCGAGGGTCTTCAGCGAGACGCTCCGTTTCACGAATTTCTCTTCGAGCATCTCGCGGACGGCTCGCATCTTGTCCTCGCTCGAGGTCTCGATGGTGAGGGTCATGCCCTTGTCGTCGAGGTCGAGTGTGGAGTTGGTGTCTTTGAAGTCGTAGCGATTGGCCACCTCTCGTGAGGCTTGGTCAACGGCATTGCGGACCTCTTGCATGTCGATTTCGGAGACAACGTCAAAACTGGGCATGGATTGACGCTACACGTGCGCTAGCCTCTGATGCTCCTGGGTCGGTGCCCGAGTGGCCAAAGGGAACGGGCTGTAAACCCGTCGGCATCGCCTACGTAGGTTCAAATCCTACCCGGCCCACGTGAACCCATCGGCCCTGGCGGGCCTCGGGTTCCCACAGTTGCTCGCTGCGCTCACCGCTGCAGTCAGAGTCTGCGAAGAACGGCCCCCAGGGCCGTTCTTCGGCTTTTCTGGACCGGTCTTTCGACGGTGGGATGGGGGTTCGTTAGAGTCTGGCGATGGAGCCTGTCCACTATGTCGAGTTGTTGAATCAGCGATACCGTCAACAAGGATTTCCGCCCTATGAGTGGACGGTGAACGAACCGGCCACCCTCACGCCGCTCGACAAGCCGCTCTCGGAGTGTCGTGTGTCGATGCTCACCTCCGGGGGAGTGTCGCATTGCTCGATGCCGGACTGGGATGCCCACGCTCGCAATGACTTCCGACTCGACACCGTCGACCCTGCCAGTTCGAGCACCGACTTTGCTGTGAACGACAGCTACTACGACACCGACGACGCCCAACAAGACGTCAATACCGTCTTCCCGATCGATCGATTGCGAGAACTGGCTGAAACAGGCGTGATCGGATCGGTCTCGCCTCGCCTCTGGAGCGGTTTCATGGGCCGCATCTACAAGCGGAGTCATGTCAACGACGTCGCCGGGCCGGCCTTCGCCGAGGAACTCCTCGCCGACGAGGTCGATCTGGTGTTGCTGGTACCCGCTTGACCGCTTGATCACCAGACAGTTGGTCTGGTCGCACGAGTGATCGAAGCTGCAGGCATCTCCACGGTCTTGGTCTCCACCGGACGCGATCTCACCGAACTGGTGTGTCCGCCTCGGTCGCTGTTCGTGAATTTCCCAATGGGCAACCCGTTCGGGCCACCGACGGCGACCGAGACGCAGCGAAGCATCGTCTCGGCTGCTCTCCATTTGGCATCGACGGCGACTGCCTATGGATCGATTACTGATTGGGCCGAGACATGGCCATCAGATTTCTCTGACAAGGTCGCTGCCAGCCTGCTGGCCATGTAGGGCGGGGTTTGGTGACCAATAGGTCTCGGTCTCGAGGATCGCGTGCTGAGGCACAACGCAGCAGTGGCGGCGGCAACCGGCCCCCCACCGCCGACCACGACGAGACCTGGCCCTAGCCGCAGTAGCGAGACCGTTGCCGACATTGCCACGGCGCCCAGCAGCATGGAGGCGGCGAGGAGCGAGTCCACGATGCCGGAGACCCGCCCGACCAACGACGTCGGAAGTGACCCGAGCACGGTTCTGCTGACCCGACGCGTTCGAGGTCGCTGGAAAACGGGCTCCCAAAGGGCCCCAATTCCGATTTGCGTATCACAGCCTCGTTCCCTCCGAGTTCGGCCTGAAGCGGAACGTACCCCCGAATCGCCAGTGCGGCACAGGCCCTCGCGTGGCGAGAGGGACCCAGGTGTTCGGGTGTGCAAGGCCCGCGCTGTCTGTTCATTGCCCGACACCGCAGTTATCGGGTGAGATGCGTCCCCGAGTCAGAGCAGGCGTTGGAGGAGTGCGACGTCGAGCCAGCGGCCGAATTTTCGACCTACTTCGCGTTCGATGCCGACGAGTTCGAATCCGTGGCGCTGGTGAAGTGAGAGGCTGGCTTGTTGGGCATCGACGACACGGGCGAACACGGCGTGGAAGCCGTTGGTGGCCGCCCGCTCGATGAGGCCAGCCAAGAGGGCGTTGCCCACTCCTTGGCGTTGATGGTCGCGGTGTACATAGACCGAGTTCTCGACCGAGGTTCGATAGCCAGGTCGGTCTCGGTAGAAGCTGAGAGCACCGAACCCGATGATGGTTTCGCCTTCGGTATCAGCACCAGGTCCGATACTGCGCGTGTCTTCATTGCAGGCAACGATCACCGCCAGTACGCCGCTGCGCGCTCGCAAATATGCGCGCTGCTGCTCGACGGTGCGTTCCACGAGGTCGAAGGTGTGGGTGCTCTCGATCACTTCGCGGTTGTAGATGCGGGCGATCGCGGCAGCATCACTCAGGTCGGCGTCTCGTACCAGCACACGTGGAGCGTAACCGAGACTGCCTGCTCGATACCGCTCCTCATGAGCAACGCCCTCGGTCGAACTCGGCGAGGCCGAATGGGCCGTTTCGACCTCATCCATGCCGATGGCCCCACTCCCGCATTCGAGCATCGTTCGGTCGATGACGTGGTCATCCATGTTGGCCATGACATTCGACCCATTCGACTGGCACCCGGCGACTCGAGACTCGAGCGGACTCACGATGCGCCCACGGTTGACGTACGAGCGGCTTGCGCAGGCACCCGGAATCGAGAGCAGTCCGACGAGGATCAGCGATGAGGTTCGTGAGTTCTGCATGTTGCGGCTGGCGTCGTTGGTGGAGGCTTGGTTCGGATCGTTTGTAGTGCCGATGCGTCGTGCGGGTCGAGCGTCGGGCAGCCTCGACAGAATCTCTTCCGTACTGGTTGGGGCCGACCACTTGTCGTGGCAGACTTTCGGACGGTCTGCTCGCAGGCCGCACGCCTCCTTAGCTCAGTCGGTAGAGCGCTTCCATGGTAAGGAAGAGGTCAACAGTTCAATTCTGTTAGGAGGCTCTCGTGTCGGCCACCGCCCACCCTGGTGGGCTTGCCTCGCAAGCGAGGCAAGGTCGGAACTACCGTCCTCTCCCACAAGGCGAGACGTTCAACACGGCGACGTAGCTCAGTTGGTAAGAGTGCTCGACTCATAATCGAGAGGTCGTCGGTTCGAGCCCGACCGTCGCTACGCAGAATGCATCTGCTCCCCTGCTTTCGTTTTCTTCAGGAGTACGCCCCAATGGCAAAAGCAAAGTTTGAGCGTAATAAGCCTCACGTGAATGTGGGGACCATGGGTCATATTGATCATGGGAAGACGACGTTGACTGCGGCGATTACGAAGGTGTTGGCGGATCGGGTTGCTGGTAATACGG
>JBBQUN010000393.1:0-3412 GCA_038212405.1 Acidimicrobiales bacterium
GTATCGCAACCGAGGCCTCCGAACGTGAAAGTGATCGCGCAGGTGACGGGAAAGGCGTAGAACGGGGGTGAATCGATTGGCGACGACCAGTGGCTCTTCGGTGGCTCGACGGAGGCTCGGCGTTCGTCCTTGATGGTGGGATCGAGTGGCTTGGTTCGATCGATCGACTGGTTGAACGCTTCGATCGTCGCTCGCAGTGCAGCGCCCGGCACGTTGATCTTGCTGGCCAGTTCGTCGATCGTGTCGGCTTGTTCGACCGAGATTCCCGGCATGTCGTATTCCTCGGCCCGCAACAGCGGACGGAGGTTGGCGTCGAAGAGCTGATAGGCGATCGATCCCGGCTGTTCGAGGATGTACTTTCCGTACTTGGCGTAGGTGTAGTTCCGGAAGTCGGCTCCCTCGTCGACGAAACGCTCACCGTTGGCATTGACGATGATGCCGAGCGGGTAACTCTGGCGAGTGAGTCGGTTGGTCAGCTCACGATTGCTCTCGTTGTCGAAACAGAGGGCGTCCCACTGAACGCTGTGAGCCGTCGACCAATCGCCACCCTTCGCCGCACCGATGCGTAGGGCAGCGTCGATCATGTCACCAGTGTTGAACGGCGTGCCGCGAACTTTGGCCCGTTCCCATCCTTCGCCCAGGTACTCCTTGCGCCAGTCCGGATTGGCTTCGAAACCGCCGGCGGCGAGGATGACCGACTCGGCGCGCCACGTCTCGAGCCCGCGCGGCGTCGTCGCCTCGACCCCCACCACGCGACCGTCCTCGACGATCAGGTCGGTCGCCGCCGTTGCGTATCGGACCTCGGTGCCCAACCGCTCGGCGACGGCCAGGTGATCGGCCATGAGGCCCTGACCACCGCCGACATTGCCAACGTGAAGGCCGCCCCAAAACAGGTAGGTCCCGTCGGGTCGTTCGTAGGCCTGGCGCTCGTACATCAGGCGATACTTCAAGCCGAGTGAGTGGAGCCAACGCATGGTGGATTGCGCCTCGTGCACCAGCACGTCGGTGAGTCCAGGATCGTTTCGTCCCTCGGTGACCTTCGCCAGATCCGCGGCGAACTCGGCCGAGGAGTAGGGCGGAACGTCGGTTGTCGGGTGGCGGTCATCGGGTTCGATGAAGTCGCGGAGATCGTCGAGGCCAGCATGATCGATGCGGGTGGCGCCTGCGGTGTAGAAGCTGTTGCCGCCGGAAAGGTCGAACGATCCTTTTTCCAGCAACACCACGCCTCTTCCTCTCTCCCGTGCTGCATGGGCGGCGCTGAAGCCGGCGTTGCCGCCGCCGACGATCAGAACATCGGTGTGGTGAATGGTGGTGGAGCCGTCACTCATCGGCAGGCGCTTTCGGACAGGATCGTGACGAGACCGTTGGTGTTGCTCATGGTGGCGTGACGGTCTCGGATGCGCGGGTCATGACCGGGAACGATGACCCCGCCGACACCGGCAAGTTCGCGCAGCCGATCGAATGCGGTGTACATCGCAGGCAGGTCGGTGACGATCGCATAGGGCTTGTCTTGCTCGAGGTTCTCGTAGAAATGCGATGCATCGGAGGCGAGAACGACCGGGCCGGCAACGGTCGCGATGGCCATCACCTGCATGCCAGGCGTATGGCCGCCAACGAGGTGGAGCGATATCGATTCATCGATCAGGGCATCACCGTCGTGAACCGTGACACGACCTTCGTTGGCCAGCCGCACGACGGCGGCGACGTCGCTCGCCACATGAAGGTGAGCGTGCACGCCTCGGCTGGCGAGCGGACCGCCCCAGAAGTCGAGTTCGCGCTGTTGCACATGGATCCTGGCATTGGGAAACGCATCGACATGCCCAGTGTGGTCGTAGTGGAGGTGGGAGAGCACGAGGTGTGAGACTTCGTCGGCCGAGCGACCAAGGAGCGCCAGCAGATCGACTGGGTCGGCGAGATAGTCACGATTCCCCCGATCGAGTGCCGTTTCGCGAGTGAAACCTCCATCGACCAAGACCACGTCGTCGGGACGGCAAACTGCCCACACGAAGTAGTCGATTGGATAGTGGCCACCGCAATCGGCGTCGTGGCCATAGAAGTGTTCGCCTCGCACCGACGCCGTTCGACTGGCGTACTGAAGTGCATAGATCCCGTGGTCGATGCGCTTCATCGTGCGACCTCGTCCTTGATCGAGGGCGTCGACAGCGAGATGTCGCACCACTGTTCCCACAGGGTGGCAATCACGGCGTAGTCGGACCGACCGAGTCCCTGGGCTATTGCCACGTCGTACACGCTCTGAGCCGCCTGAGTGGCGAAGAGCGGAACACCGGCGGCCTGAGCCATGGCGAGGGCAAGGGTGGAGTCCTTCCTTGCTGCGTCGAGTGGCATGCCGCCATCGAAGTTCGCGTCAGCGACGCGCTCCATCATGCGATGGGTGAGCGGCCGAATGAGTCCTCCGTCGGGTGCTGCCAACATGTCGGCGATGTCGCTCATGTCGAGGCCGTTCGTTTTGGCCATGGCGAAGCCTTCAGCCAGCACCACCATGACGGCGTGTGCGACGCCGTTGTTGACCACCTTCGCTGCCATACCGGCACCGAGGTCGCCAAACAGCTTGACGTGCTTTCCGAGGACTTCGAGTGTCGGCATCGCACGAGCGATGGCGACGGTCGGCCCGCCGACGAGCAGGGTTGCCCCACCGCTCTCCATTTGTGCGACGCCGGAGAGAATGGCGGCATCGATCAACTCGATGCCGAAGTCGGAGAGTGAATCGGCGCATGTCTGGACGTCGCTTGGCAGCACGGTGCTGGTTTCGATCACCAAGGATTCGCTGTCGAGGAGTTCCGCCAGCTGTTCACAGGTGCTGCGGCTGATGCCGGGCGTCGGAAGCGAGAGCACGATGACAGCGAGGTCTGACAGGGCTCCAAGCGAGTCGACCGGGCGAACGCCAGGTATGCCGGCGGCCAGGGCTCGGCGATCGTCGGCTGGGTCGAAGGCCACGACGTCGAACGCCGTCGCCAGCCGTCCGGCGACGGCCAGCCCCATCTGGCCAAGGCCGCAAAGCCCGACGGAACTCACGAGGCCCTCAAGAGTTGCATGCAGGGAACGTAGGTCCCTGCATGCTCCGAGGCAACTGCATCCTGATCTGTCGTCGCTCAAGCCCACCTCGCTCAACTGTTGGCACTGAAGCTCAATCCAGGGCTTCAGCTGCGACAGTTGGAGGGGTTGGGTTCGGGTGGCGGCAGTTGAGGGCGTTCGTTGACCGCTACCAGGTCGCTGCGCTGGAGCGGACTGCTTCGGCGAGTTGATCGATGGTCGGTCGGTCATCGGGTGAGGTTGGCCAGAAGCCGGCGCTCAGTCGACCCTGCGGATCGATCACGAAGTCACCACCGAGCTGTCGAGTGTCTTGCGTCGGCCTCTTCATCTTGCGACCGCGTCGCATCAGTTGAAAGTACAG
>JBBQUN010000394.1:0-3390 GCA_038212405.1 Acidimicrobiales bacterium
GGTGTCGTCGAGTGATCGGCGTCCACGGGCGCTGCTGAGCGCCGCCTGTTGCCGCTCGAGGGTGTGGCTCCGGGTTTGGCGGATGGCGTCGATCTGATCAGCGAACGCACTCGGCTTGTCAGGAGCGCAGAGGATCTCGTCGGGACCAAGGAGCTCGCGGTGTGGTGGAATGTCGGACGCGACCACCGGACAATCGGCGTCGATTGCTTCGAGCACCGGCAGTGACAAGCCTTCGTCGAAGCTCGGAATGATCGCCAGCTCGGCGTGCTCGTACAACCAGGTGACTTCGCTGTCGGTCAGGTCGGAGACGACGATGATGCGGTTGCTGTCGACGCCGCTCGCCGCTGCCAACTCGTTCAGCTCCTTGCGATGAGGGTCGGGCATGTGAGAGAGGATCACGAGGTTGCCGGTCCAGCCACGGGCCGATCGGTGAGCGAGCGTCGAGACGGCGCACGGCAGGTTCTTGCGCCGGTCGGCTCCGACGGGAGCGAAGAAGAACGGTTCGATGATCGTGTCGGGTCGCGACGACTCGTTGCGGTCCAACGGGCTCGGCGGAGGGAGGACGCCGATCGCGTTGTCGTCGCAGCCCAGGCGATCCCTGGTTTCGGTGGCAATGGCGCCGCTGTTGCACCAGTAGCGGTCGAAGCAGCGCAGCCGAACCAAGCGGATCAGATACCCGAGTTGATCGAGGGCACTCGGCAGATAGATGTCGGGGGCGTGGAGCGGCACGTAGTCGTGGACCACGGCGATCCGTCGAGCACGGAGGTGATCGAGCGGGCTCGGGGGATGGGTCATCGGTGCTGGATCGAGCACGGCGATCTCGCCGACTTGTTCGAAGGGTTCGATGATGGGTCCGAGTTCGCCACTGGCAACGTGTGCGATAGCCGAGGGAATGGTTGCTGGTGCAATCGGGGGTAGCGAGTCGTCGGTGACCACGATGGTCCGCAAAAGCGGGGCATGCTCGACGACCGACTGCAGGATGGAGCGAGCCAGTCGCCCAATGCCGCGTTGTGCGAAGTCCCGGTGTTGAAGGCAACGACCGTCGACGAGCAGCAACTGCGTCGCGGCCGTCGGCTTCGCCTGGTCGGTGACCAGAGCCGCCATGAGGTTCGCCTCTTCCAGCAGCGGTGCGTACTCGGGTCGAGCGCCTGATCGCGAGGTAACCGATCGAATCGAGGTCGCCAGCGGAAGTCCGGCAACCAGAGGGTCGGCGAGCACGGCATCCCAGTGTTGTTCGACGATGTCGCCGAGCTCGTCGAGTTGTCGAGTCCTTGGGCCTGCGGTGTAGCCCCAGAGCGGCCCGGAGGCGATCTCGGCGAGGAATCGTCGGTCGATCTGGCGTCGTCGAACGGGATTCGAGCTGGCCTTGGACATCGTCGAGAGGGTACTGGATCCGAACCGCGCAAGCTTCGACCGGGGCCGGTCCGAGGGCGTCTAGAGTTGCTCGAATGCAAGACAACCAAACGGTCAGCGAGGCCGAATACGGCGAGTCGTACTACGCAAATCATTGCGGCGAGCGCTACGAGCACTCCGAACACTGGAACCGGTTCTTCGGCAATGTCGCCGACCGGATCGTGTCGTCGTTGCACCCGACCTCGTCGCTCGACGTCGGCTGCGCCTGGGGATTCCTCGTCGAGGCACTGGCCGAGCGAGGGGTTGACTCCGCGGGCTTCGATTTCTCGTCGTATGCGATCAGCAAAGTCGACGCCTCGATTGCCGACCGCTGCTCGGTTCGATCGGCGGCCGATCCGATTCCTGGTCGATACGACCTCGTGACCTGCATCGAAGTCATCGAACACATGTCGGTGATGGACGGCCATCTTGCGGTGGCGAACATGACGGCGGTGACCGACACGGTCCTGCTGTCGTCGTCGCCCCTCGACTTCGTCGAACCGACCCACATCAACGTGCAGCCGCCTGCCTACTGGGCCGCGCTGTTCGCCGAGCACGGCTTCGTGCACGATCTCGACTACGACGGCACCTTCCTCACCCCGTGGACGATGCTGTTCCGACGTTCGCTGCCAACCACCCCCGATCTCGTCCGCGACTATGAGCGGGTGTTGTGGCTCACCCGAACCGAGGCGAACGAACTGCGGGGCGAAGCTCGAAGGCTGTGGGCACAGATTGCCGAGTCGGAGTCCCAGGATGGCGGGGGTGCAACGGCGTTCGACCCTGTGGCTCAGCGCAAGGTCGACGAGCTCACCCAGGAGTTGTGGGCCGCACGCGACGCAGCCGAGGGGGCGCTTGCCGCCCGAGGGTCTGCGCTCGGCCAACTCGCAGTGCGCATGCAGGAGCTCGAAGCGCTCAAAGCCGAACAAGTCGAGTGGGAAATCCAGGTTCACGTTGCGTTGGAGGAGATCGACGCAATGAAGGCCGAACTGCACAGCATCAAGTCCTCCAGAGCGTGGCAGCTCGCACAGGCCGGTTCGCTCGCAGCAAAGGCAAAGCGCAAGGTGCAACGGTGAACACACCGGCGGTGACCACACCGATCTTCTCGGTCATCATGCCGGTGTGGCGTCCCAATCCCGGTCAACTCCAAGAAGCGGTCAACTCGGTGTACTACCAGACGACCGGTGATTGGGAACTCATCGCCGTCTGCGACGGCCCACAATCGATTGAGATCATGGAGGTCTTGCGCTCTGACGATCCACGGATCATCGTCGTCGAGCGAACCGAACAGGGCGGCATCATTGCCGCATCGGCCGACGGGCTGGCTGCTGCGAGCGGTGACTTCATCGCCCTGCTCGACAACGATGACGTTTTACCGCTCGATGTGCTCGGCGCCTGCGCTTGGGAACTGACTCGCTGGGACGACGTCGACCTCATGTACACCGACGAAGACAAACTCGACGCCGACGGCCAACGCCGCCGTTCCTACCTGAAGCCAGGCTGGTCGCCGGAGCGCCTTCGCTCGAACATGTACATCGGGCACCTCGGCATGTATCGCCGTTCGCTGGTCGAAGAGGTCGGCGGCTTTCGGGCCGGCTTCGATGGATCGCAGGATCACGACCTTGCGCTGCGCGTCGCCGAATGTGCTCGACGAATCGTGCATGTTCCTCGGATTGGGTATCACTGGCGCGAGTCCGCCACCTCGACCGCACTCGATCCCTCCTCGAAGGACTGGGCCTACGACGCCGGTGTGCGCGCCGTGCAAAGCCATCTCGATCGCACCGGCATTCCGGCAACGGCAACGCGGCGTGAGGGCATGCCGGGCACCATCTCGATCGACCCGGTGCCCGACCACGATTTCGGACTGATCAGCATCATCATTCCGACCAGTGGGGGAGCGAAGTTCATCGACGGTCGACACGTGCCGCTGATTCAAAATGCACTGACATCGATTCGAGATCTCTCGACGTATCAGAACTATGAAATCGTCGCAGTGCTCGA
>JBBQUN010000395.1:0-3384 GCA_038212405.1 Acidimicrobiales bacterium
CGAGCGGCGAGGTTGGCGTAGGTGCTGGGGCGGCCGGCGATGTAGTAGCCGCCGTGCAGATACAGGACGTGGCGACGTGGTGCCTGCACTCCAACCCACTCACCCGCCACCCGCCCGTACTCGTCCGGCCCGATCGGTCGATGCTCGACGTGACGGCCGAGCATGCTGAGTGGAGGACGCCCGTCGGTTGCCTTGCGAATCTGCTCGACGAAGCGATCGCTGATCGAGGATGGTTTCATCCTGCGACGAACAACGCAACGGATCAGGCGTGCTGTGAAAGACGGCACGCCGGAAGGCTATGACATGTGGGGTGCTCGACACAAGAGCGGGAGGCGGTCTACTACAGCGGAGGCCGTTCGAGGGTGCCGCCCACAGTCCTGACTGGCTCCACCACGGGCTCGCTTCGCCACGGCCCGGTGCAATGCTCGATATTCGCGGTGCCGAAACGGCCATCTGACCGTTCCGAGGTCCGGCATTCTTGTCAAGCGGCGCACAGCGACAGGACGCCGGCGTCGCGATAGCGGTGGGTCAGGGCGGGCGCTTCCACTACTGTCGTCGCCATGGTGGCGAACCAGCGGACGGTCGAGGCTGATCATCGGGAGACCAAGTGGGGCGGCGCGCCGTTGGCGTTGAACGTCGACATGGAGTCGATGCTCCAAGGGTCGGATGGCCCGAATTGACCGGGCGACCCACAAAACCGCAGACGACGGCCATGCCGTGGCAGTCCGCTTGTCGATTCTGCAACGCGCCGCTCGATCGACACGAGGCAGCCAGGAGCGGCGTCTGCTCCGCACCGAGTTGCCGGACCCGGCAGATTCGGGAGGCTTCCGATCGAGTCATCCAACTCAGACATCAGGCTCACGTGACCAAGTTGTGCAACATCGTCGAAGCTCACGGACCCGAGATCGACGCTGCCGCCGCCGAGTTGGGGGGCGACCCAGCCGAGATCGCCTATGGCCTCGTACCGCGGCAGGGTCGGCCCGTTTCCTCGCTTCCCGACGAGCGGCGAACCGAGTTCGGCTCGCGATTGGACCAGCTCGTCACCCTCGCCTTCACCGACGATCGCCCGGTACCGCAAACGGAGCGGGATGGCGAAGAGCCTGAGAACCCTCTGACGGTCGCCGCCTGCGCCACCTGCGCAGGCCAATGTTGCACCCTTGGCGCCCCGGCGTATGCCTTCCTGACGGTCGAGACGATCCAACGTTTCCGCCAGCGGAACCCCGGAACAACCGGCGCCGAGGTCGCCGCCCACTACCTCGGCCGCCTACCGGAGCGTTCGGTCGAGGAAAGCTGCGTCTATCACGGCGAGCATGGCTGCGCGCTGCCCCGAACCGAACGCTCCGATGTCTGCAACCGCTATCACTGTGGCCCTCTGATCCAGCTTGGCCGGCGCTTCGATGAGCTGGGAACGAGCAAGGCGTTGATCGTTGCATGCGACGGAAAGACGGCGCCGGTGATCGGGATCCACGAATCGGGACGCGGCTGGCACCCTTTGCCTGCGGGCGAAGCAAGCGGGGCAACAGCTCCGCACGACCCTCACATACCGACCAGATCGCCAGCGGTCGCCGGCACCATTGCGGCAGCGATCAGCCTGACACCGCCCCCGAACGAATGAACGCCAACGGCAGCGATCGGCGTCGGCGTACTGTCAGAAGCTGCCCGTGATGTCCGTTGCGGCCTGAATGTCCCAGGCGAACCTCTCCGGCGTACCTGAGCCCTTTTCGGTCTGAGGCGTATACACGAATTCGTATTTCGCAAAGTTGAGCGAGATGTTCTCGGTCAACCGATCTTCGCCGCCGCTACCGCCGGTCGAGACCGAGGTGACGAGCACGGGCTTGAACCGGATCACCACGTAATCCAGTGGATTCTCGCCCGCCTTGCGGATCGTCAACTGGGCGTCTGCCACCTGCGCGCCCGTCGCGACGAGCCTGAGCAGGTCTTCGCTCGAACGATCGATCCACTTCGTGATGGACAGGTCTTGGAAACTCGGCGCCGCCCTGTTGCCGCCCCTGACCTGGAGCGAGCCGGCATTGCTCGCACCCCATGACCAAGCGAGAACGTCGATCTCGTTTTCGTGGCCGGCGTCCCGGCTTTCGCCGTCGATGCCGGCGAGCTTGAGGAACATGTCGACTGCCATATCAGGATCCTTGCTGGGTGAGGAATGTGAACCGATAGTTGGCGATACCGTCACCGCCGAGTCCGAGCGGGCGCTGGGTGGCGGCGTACGATCCTCGGACACCGGCGAACACCCCGGTGCCGCCGAGCACCACGAATTGATCATCGTCGTCATCGAGCGATGCCGTTCCGGAGCCCACGAGAGTGCCGCCCGGGAATTCGAAGTAGTGGGTCTCGATGCTGGTCGGCGCTGACGCGCCGACCTTCCCGGGCGAATCGATCACCAGGTACACACCGTGCATTGACCCTCCGAGCCCCAAGGCTTCGACCTCGAGTTCGGCACTCAGCAGCACGCTTTCGCCGAGACCTGGAGCAGCTCGACCGGCACTCGAGAGTCGGAGGTTCGACGCGTTGACGACCAGTTCGGACAGTCCGACTTCCAGGACTCCACTGCTCGTCCCCTTGGTCAGAGCACCGGCCGCCGACCCAGTGAATCCGACCGCTGAAGTTGCTACGAGACCCGAAAGAATCTTTCTTCGAGCAATACCCATATGTCCCCCCTTGATCACTCCGACTCAGGTCTAACGGACGCCGACGTCATGCGCAAGCGCCATTCAGATCGGGGCCGCACCCACCGGCGGCGAGGTTCACGGGCTCGAGTGGCCCGACATCGACTCGAAGAAACGACGCCTGCACCTCAATTGCGGCCTCGGCGCAGTCGGCTACGAATCCACCAGGCCAACAGCAAGCCAGAACCTCCCGGTGTGCCGTCGCGCTCGACGACACCATCACATCGTCACCCGCACGGGCCGGCCAAACCGTCTGTCGTGTATGAGAACCAGCTTCGTCCACGATCAGCAAGACTTGTCCCAACAACACTCGGGCGAGATGAAATCCGCCAGACATCGCCGATCATTCGTCAGCCAGGTCTGTGCCGGTTTGATCACCGGCGTCGCCCTTGGAGTGGCAGCACGCGGCTTCATGCGTCTCCTGACCGAGGACCCAGAATTCACGTGGTCCGGGACGGTCTTCATCATCGGGTTGTTCGGCGTCTTCGGTGTCGTGCAGGGTTTGGTCGCTGCAATCAGGAGCCGCACGACTCGGCGGTGGATCACCGTCCCCACCCGGCTCATCGGCGGGCTCTCCTACCTGCTGTTGGGTGGCGGACCGGGAGTGCTGATGGTGCCGTTCCTCTGGCTCGGAGCATTGGCGCTCTGGCGAACGACGTGGCGTCGCTGGCAACGAGCCACCTTGGCTGCGCTTGCTGCG
>JBBQUN010000396.1:0-3377 GCA_038212405.1 Acidimicrobiales bacterium
GACCCAACGAGGAAACGACGGCGTTCGAGGCGCGAGCCCGTCTCATCACCTACGAATCGATACCGGCGATCCTCATCGTCGCTCGCCCGACGGCGCATCGGCGGGCCGCTGCGCAGGCACAGCGCGCACTGTCTCGGTTCATCATTTCGGCAACGACGCTGACCCATCCATCGAACGAACGGTCCCACGACATCGAGCTCGAGCTGGGACGTCTCGTAGGCGACTACGCCGAGTACTTCGCCTTCGACCGGGTCGAGCTCCTCGACAGCACGGGCCACCTCGCGCTCAGCGTCGAAGACAGCATGGTCGAGATCGACCACGACAACTGCGAAGGCGTGTGGGGTGAAGCGAAGGAACGAGGATTCCTGAGTGCTCATCGCCTACTCGTTGGCAACCGCACCGGCGAGATGCACCTGTTCCTCCGACACGACGCCACATCGATCGAGCAACTCGATACACATTCCCTCTTCGCCGAGGTGTTGCTGTCGGCGCTGCACAACGGACGCGAGGTCGGCCAACTTCGTTTCGCCGCTGCTCACGATGCGCTCACCGGTCTCCCGAACCGGGTCGGCTTTCGCGCCGGTCTCCAACGCCAGCTCGGCTCGACCGTCTCGGCACTGCTGTTCATCGACCTCGACGGATTCAAAGCCATCAATGATGAAATGGGCCACCACGTCGGCGACGCCGTGCTCGCCGAGACCGCTCGCCGTTTGCAGCAGCAGTTGCGCCCTGGCGACATCGCCGCTCGACTCGGTGGCGACGAGTTCGCCGTCGCCGTCGCAACGAACATCCCCGGCCATCTCGAAGCGCTGGCCAACCGATTGTCCTCGGCCATCGAGCAAGACATGCTGATCGGACCGTACGAGGTTCGGGTCGGGGCCAGCATCGGCTTCGCCTCGCTGCGCCCTGACGATTCGCTCGATGATCTGATGGCAGCAGCCGACAAGGCGATGTACGACATCAAGTCCAACCGCCGAGCCGAACGTCAACGCCGCTAGCCTCCGCTCGCCCCGCAACCTGCCGGGGCGAGGAGCCGAGCACGACTACGCTGCGGTGATGGATCTGCCGGTCAACCCGCCCGTGAAGCCAATGCTGGCCAAGGCCGTCAAGGGCATCCCCGATCGCAGCGACCTGCTTTTCGAACCGAAGTGGGACGGCTTTCGCTGCATTGTCTTCCGCGACGGCGACGACGTGATCTTGGGCTCGCGCAACGAAAAGCCACTCACCCGCTACTTCCCCGAGCTCGTGCCGGCAATCAAAGCTTCGTTGCCCGAGCGTTGCGTCGTCGACGGTGAGATCATTCTGATCACCGACGATCATCTCGACTTCGACGGGCTCCAGCAGCGCATTCATCCGGCCGAGAGCCGGGTCGACATGTTGGCGGAGAAGACGCCGGCGTCGTTCGTGGCCTTCGACCTGCTGGCTCTCGACAACACCGACTATCGACCGCTCCCGTTCGCTGAGCGCCGAGCGGCCCTCGAGATCGCGCTGGCCAACGTGACGCCGCCGATTCATCTCACGGCGACCACGTCCGACACGACGGTGGCCGCTCGTTGGTTCAGCGTCTTCGAAGGTGCCGGGCTGGACGGACTGATTGCGAAACCGGTCGATGATCCCTACGCCGAGAACAAGCGCAGTCAACTGAAGGTCAAACACGTCCGCAGCGCCGACGCCGTAGTCGCCGGGTTTCGGTGGCACAAAGATGGCGAAGGTGTCGGGTCGCTGCTGCTCGGTCTACACGACGACGACGGCAACCTCCAGCATGTTGGTGTGTGTTCCAGCTTCACCGCGAAGAAGCGCAAGGAACTCGTCGTCGAACTCGAACCGCTCACCCTCGACTCCATCGCCGATCATCCGTGGCGCTCATGGGCCGAGGCGGAAGCGCACGAGGACGGACGAATGCCCGGCGCCCCCAATCGTTGGAGCGGTCAAAAGGACCACTCGTGGGTTCCGCTTCGCATCGAACTCGTCGTCGAGGTCAAGTACGGGTCGACGCTCAATGGCCGGTTCCGTGAAGTCACCAACATGCTGCGCTGGCGTCCCGACAAGACCCCGGCCGAGTGCACCTTCGATCAGCTCGACGAGCCAGAGCCCTCGAGTGTCGATGCCGTTCTCTCGCCCGAGTAGCGTCGAGTTCATGAGTGATCTCCTCACGCCCGACGCCATCAACACCGTCGTTCACGCGGCATTCCCCCGTTTGCCGAGTTCGTGTGTCGAGCTCGGCGATGGCTGGGTCACCGCGTCCATCACCCCCGACGCCTCGTCGCTTCGCCCGGGCGGCTTCATCTCCGGCCCAGCACAGTTCGGCTTGGCCGATGCCGCGCTGTGGTTCATGGTCTTCAACGCGATCGGCCGGATCGAGCTGATGTCGCTCACCTCAGAGCTGTCGATTCGCTACCTGCGACCGGCTGTCGGTGATGTGCTGTGGGCCAAGGCCACGCTCGACAGTGTCGGCCGACGCAACGTGATCGGCACGGTCCGGTTGTGGGTCGATGATCGCGAGTCGAAGCCAACCGCGGTTGCGCAGGGCACCTACGTGCTGCCCTCGGCCTGAGCAAGGAACCCATCAGATGACCACACTCGCCAACCGACCGAACACCGCTCTGGTGGTGATCGACATGCAACGTGGCGTCGTGGCCGCAGCGCACGACGTCGACGCGGTCGTTGCCAATATCGTCGCCCTCGTGAACCGCGCCAGAGAGCAGGGAGCCCCAGTCATCTGGGTTCAGCACGTCAGCGAGGAGCTGCCCATCGACTCCGAACCCTGGACGTATCTCCCAGAATTGCAGTGGACCCAGAACGAGCCCGTGATTGCCAAGGAACATGGCGACTCGTTCGAAGCCACCACACTCGAGGCAGAACTGGCCAAACGTGGTGTCGGGCGTTTGATCGTCACCGGCGCCCAGACCGATGCGTGTGTCCGCTCCACCCTTCATGGCGCGTTCATCCGTGGTTACGACACGACATTGGTGAGCGATGCTCACACCACCGAAGACTTGACCGAGTGGGGTGCCCCGCCGGTCGAGCAGGTGATTGCCCACACCAATCTCTACTGGCGCTTCCAAACGGCGCCGGGGCGACAAGCCCAAGTCGTGCCGACGGCAGAGGTCTCGTTCTCCGCCTGACGAAGCTGCCACAACAGGCCGTTCGACCCAATCATCGTGGGCATTCGAGCACAAATCAGCGCCCCGTGCTGCAATCGCGCGCTTCGTGTGGTGAACTAAGGGCCGTGGGTGGGGAGCCGTCATCGAAATCGCCGGGACAACGACCGTCCTATGTCGAGCCCCAGACCTGGTGGCAACGCCTTCTGGGTGTTCCCCAGCGCCAGCTCATCCCGGTCCGAGTACCCCCGCAGCAACAGCGGCGTCGTCCTCGTT
>JBBQUN010000397.1:0-3360 GCA_038212405.1 Acidimicrobiales bacterium
CACCAAGTGTCGGGCGGCGACGTTGCCGCCATGACCACTGCCCAAGGGACGCGGATCGCAGACGATCAGAACACGCTGACATCGGGCGATCGTGGCCCACAGCTCCTCGAAGACTTCGTGATGCGGGAGAAGATCTTCCACTTCGATCACGAACGCATCCCCGAACGGGTCGTCCACGCCAGGGGCTACGGGGCGAAGGGGTTCTTCGAGACCTACGAACCGATCCCCGAGCTCACCAAGGCTGATCTGTTCCAACGCAAGGGCGAGCGAACCGAAGTGTTCACCCGGTTCTCGACTGTCGCCGGCAACAAGGGCAGCCCCGACCTTGCCCGAGACGTCCGTGGTTTTGCCGTGAAGTTCTACACCCAGGCCGGCAACTGGGATCTGGTCGGCAACAACATGCCGGTGTTCTTCATCCAGGACGCCATGAAGTTCCCCGACCTCATTCACGCCGCCAAGCCCGAGCCCGACAAGGGGTTCCCGCAGGCGCAGACGGCGCACGACAACTTCTGGGACTTCGCCTCGTTGATGCCCGAATCGGTTCACATGCTGATGTGGATCATGTCGGACCGGGCCATTCCCCGATCGTTCCGGTTCATGGAAGGCTTCGGGGTTCACACCTTCCGGTTCGTGAACGCGAACGGCGATGCCCAGTACGTGAAGTTCCACTGGAAACCAAAGCAGGGGTTGCAGTCGGTCACCTGGGACGAGGCGGTCAAGATCAACGGCGCCGATCCCGACTTTCATCGCCGAGATCTGTGGAACGCCATCGACTCCGGTGACTACCCGGAATGGGAACTTGGCGTCCAGGTCTTCGACGACGACTTCGCCGACTCGTTCCCCTTCGACATTCTCGACGCCACCAAGCTCATCCCCGAGGAGCTGGTACCGGTGCAGAAGATCGGTCGCATGGTGCTCGACACCAACGTCGACAACTTCTTTGCCGAAACCGAGCAGGTCGCGTTCTGCACATCGAACGTGGTGCCGGGAATCGACTTCACCAACGATCCGCTATTGCAGGGACGCAACTTCTCGTATCTCGATACCCAGCTCAAGCGGCTCGGCTCCCCGAACTTCACGCACATCCCGGTCAACGCGCCCCGTTGCCCGGTCGCCCACTTCCAACAGGACGGCCACATGGCCATGACCAACCCGACCGGGCGGGCAAACTACGAGCCGAACTCCTGGGGTGGCGAGGAGGGTGGTCCCCGAGAGGATCCCAAGACCGGCTACGCCACGTACCCCGACACCGACACCGGACCCAAGCGCCGGGTTCGCCCCGAACTGTTCGCCGATCACTACAGCCAGGCTCGCCAGTTCTACCGTTCCCAAACGCCGGTCGAGCAGGCCCACATTGCTGCCAGTTTCGCGTTCGAACTCTCCAAGGTCGACCACGTCCACATCGTGGATCGGATCATCGGTGCGCTCCGCAACGTGGATGAAGACCTCGCTACCGACGTTGCTTCGAAGGTCGGCGTCGAGATGCCGCCGGCGCTCGAGCCGGCCCGGACACCAGTCGACGATCTGGAATCGTCCGAGGCGCTGAGCATCCTGGAGAACGGCCCCGGGAACTTTTCGGGCCGAAAGCTCGGGATACTGGTCAGCGATGGAGCCGATGCAAAGACGCTGCGATCGCTTCGAAACGCAGCCGACCAGGACGGCGTGACCGTGGCCGTGGTCGCACCATCTCGTCACGGCATCACCGACAGCGACGGCGCAGCCATCACGGTCGACGAGCGGGTCGAAGGTGGCCCATCGGTGCTGTTCGATGCGATCGCTCTGGTGATGACTCCAGAGGGCGCAGCTGACCTCGGCGGCAATCCAGCCGCTCGGCAGTTCGTTGCCGACGCCCACCAGCACGACAAGTTCATCGCTCACACCGCAGCCGCCGAAGACCTCATGACGGCAGCCGGAATCGACGAGTCGCAGCGAACCGTCGGGTACCAAGCTCTGGACGGGACCGGAAAGGCTGCCTCGGCGTTCATCTCGATGTGCTCGGCGCTGCGATGCTGGGATCGAACCTCGCCCGACCGAAACGAGGAGTGACCTTGGCGTCTCCGGGGAGACCTTGCTTGCCTGCGAAGTTCCCGAAGAACTTCGCAGGCAACTGGTTTGGGGTTCTCCAGTCGGTGGTATGTCCGCTTCCCAGATCGGCGCTGCAGCACGCATCGCCCTTGCTGAACGGAGCCGGAACGGTATGGATGCAGGGGCTGAGGGAGTACTCGAGTTGGCCATCGTTGGGCCATCTCGATTCGGTATCGCTGAGCCCTACGCAGGAGGGCTCGAGGCGCACACGGCAACGTTGGCCCGGGGTTTGGCCGAACTCGGCCACCGAGTCACGGTCTACGCCGGAGGGCCCAACGATCCCAAACCTCACGACATCGCCGTGATTCCGGTGGTCGACGAGCCCCTCACTGTCGGTCGGGACGAGCGGGTCGACATCACCACCCCGGCGAGGTGGGCCGCAATAGAGCGGCGTGGCTACACCAACTGCCTGGCCCAGGTCACCGCTGGTGGCTACGACATCGTTCACAACACCTCGCTTCACTATTTGGTACCGACCTTGGAGGCTGAGCTTGGCGTGGCGATGGTTCACGCCTTGCACACTCCCCCGTTCGAGTGGCTCCATCGCGCTCATCACGCAAGGACACGACCGGCCGGTGCCATCGTGACGGCGGTCTCCGAGGCGCTCGCCAACAGCTGGGGAGGCGTCGTCACCAACGTGGTCGGTAACGGTATCGACATTGCCAGGTGGCATCCGGAACCGACAGACCAGAGGCAAGGTGCGGTCTGGGCCGGTCGGATCGTTCCAGAAAAGGGACCGCACCTTGCCATCGAGGCAGCCCGACTGGCGGGTCTTCACATCACACTGGCGGGGCCAATCCAAGACCCTACCTACTTCCGCTCCGAGATCGAGCCACGACTCGGCGCCGACGCGACCTACCTCGGCCACCTCGACACCTGTGGGTTACGCAGCCTCTACAGCTCGGGTGAGGTCGGCGTCGTCACCCCCTGCTGGGAAGAGCCGTTCGGTCTGGTTGCCGCCGAGATGCTGGCATGCGGAACTCCGGTAGCAGGCTTCGACCGCGGCGGCCTGAGTTCGGTCGTCGAGCCTGCGGTTGGCGAACTCATCGGAAGTGAGGATCCGGCGGACCTGGCGGCTGCGATTCGTCACGCCACGGGCCTCGACGCCAGGACCTGCCGCAAACACGCCGTCACCGTTCTGAGCGCACGAACCATGGCCCAGAACTACACGAGCCTGTACCGACAGAGGTTGTCCCATGCCTGATCCGCTTCGTCGTCGATGGCTCGCTGCGCACGAAGCTGCCGTCCCGTGGTCCCCGCCGCAAGCAGACACAC
>JBBQUN010000398.1:0-3344 GCA_038212405.1 Acidimicrobiales bacterium
CCGGCGCTTCGCTGTGAGCCGGTCGCCGAGAAGCCGTTGCGAGTGCTCGATTCGCTCACCGTGGTCCTGCGCTTCGCCGATTCGATCGCCGACGCCCTCGTCGCAACACCAGCGGCGAATTGCCGTAGCCGCACACTCGACCCGATCGAGATCAACGACATCGAAGCCCTCTTGGTCGGTACCGGTCCGGTGCTGGTCGCTCGCTTGGAACTGAACGAGGCAGAGGGAGCGCAGCTCGCCTTCGAGGTGCGCAATCGCACCGATCACACCGCCCGCCGCAGCGCCGCCCAGGTCTGGGCCGAGCCAGCCGAGGCGAGTGTCATCGGTGACCCGACGCCCGACATGTGGTTGCTCCGCCAGTACAAGCAAATGGCCGAGGTGTGGTCACCGCTCGCTGTGATGCTCACGACCTCGACACCCGCTTCGATCGATCTCGACGACGATGCCATCGCCGACTTCCTGCTCGGCGGCATGGAACGACTCGCTGCCATCGGGCTCGAAGTGCTGTTACCTCGAGACCTGGTGCGAGAGCTCAGCGTCAAGGCCAGTGTCTCGTCGTCGAGCGACTCGGTGTCGTCGGGTGCGTTCGACCTCGAGTCATTGTGCGAGGCCAAGGTGACCGCCTCGCTCGACGGCAAAGCGCTGACGGCGGCCGAGCTGAAGGTGCTGATCGACGCCCAGCACCACGTGGTCCGGATCCGCAACACGTTCGTTCGGGTCGACACTCGACTGGCCAGGCAACTCCAACGACGACTCAGTGCAGCCGAGGCGCTCGGTGCCGCCCTCAGCGGACAGATCGTCCTCGACGGCGAACCGGTCGAGATCGAAACCACCGGAGCGCTGTCCGATCTGGTCGCAAGGGTGAGCGAGCTCTCCGACCAACGCTCGATCGAAACCGTGGCGGGACTCGAGGCCGAGCTCCGGCCCTATCAACAACGCGGGGTGGCCTGGCTCCGACAGATCAGCGAACTGGTCGGCGGCGGCATCCTCGCTGACGACATGGGCCTCGGCAAGACCATACAAGTCATTGCCCTTCACCTGCTTCGAAACCCAGCGATGGCTGCGGGTCAGCCAACCGGGCGTGGTCCAACGCTCGTCGTTGGGCCGGCATCGCTGGTCACCAACTGGATCCGGGAGTTCGAGCGGTTCGCGCCTTCGGTGAGAACACACCGCTACCACGGTCCCGACCGGACGCTCGACGGTGTCGCACCCAGCGACGTCGTCATCTCCACCTATGCCACGGTTCGGCTCGACCAAGCGCAACTGGGCGAGCAACGGTGGGGCATGGTCGTTGCCGATGAGGCCCAACACATCAAGAATCACGCATCGGCTACCGCACGAGCGGTTCGCTCGCTGCCAGGAGCGGTGCGACTTGCGGTGTCGGGGACGCCGGTCGAGAACAATCTCAACGATCTCTGGGCGCTGAGCGACTGGACCGTGCCTGGGTTACTCGGGAGCAAGACCGGGTTCCGGCGCCACTATGGCAACCCGATCGAGCGTGATGGCGACGCAGAGGCAACGGCGCAACTCAGCAGGATGATCGCACCGTTCCTGCTGCGCCGGGCCAAGAGCGATCCCTCGATCGCCCCCGACCTCCCACCGCGCAGCGAGATCGACCACATCGTTCCGCTCAGCACCGAGCAGGTTGCGCTCTATCGAAGCATGACCGCCGACATCCTCGAGCAGATCGAGGCGGCCGACGGCATGCAGCGACGGGGCTTGGTGCTCAAACTGTTGACCGCGCTCAAGCAGATTTGTGACCACCCCCTGCTGTGGCTGGATCAGGGTGGTCCGCTCGTTTCGAGGTCGGGCAAGCTCGGCGCCTTCGAAGACCTCGTGACCGAGATGATCAGTGCCGGCGACGCCGTACTCGTCTTCACCCAATACGTCGGCATGGGCAACCTCTTGACCCAGCGCATGAACCAGCTCGGGATTGCTTCGCAGTTCCTCCACGGCGGCACCAGCACCAAGGTCCGCCAGGCAATGGTCGACCGCTTCCAAGACGGGACGGGGCCGGCGGTCTTCATCATCTCGATCAAGGCGGGGGGCACCGGACTCAATCTGACCCGGGCCAATCAGGTCATCCACTACGACCGCTGGTGGAATCCTGCGGTGGAGAACCAGGCTTCGGACCGGGCATGGCGGATCGGCCAGAAGCGAGCGGTCTTCGTCCATCGGCTCACCTCGGAAGGCACCCTGGAAGAATCGATTGGGCGAGAGCTACAACGCAAGGCGACGCTCGCCGAGTCCGTGGTCGGTAGCGGCGAAGGTTGGCTCAGTGAACTCGACGATTCCTCCCTGCGTTCGCTCGTCGAACTCAGCGGACTCGACTGAGGAGGACGCCGAACTAATGGCACCGCGTAACGATCTGGCAACGACCTGGTGGAGCAAGCAGTGGATCCACGCGCTCGAAACCCGCGCCCTGCGTGACCCGAACCGTCTCGGTCGAGGCCGCACGTACGCACGACGCGGTGCCGTCATCGACCTCGCCATCGACGAGGGTCAGGTCACCGCCAAAGTGCAAGGGAGTCGCTCTCGTCCGTACAGCGTCACGATCGGCATTCGCCGGTTCCGACCCGAGGAGTGGGATTCGTTGTTCGAGGTGATCGGCAGCCAGGTCGGTTTCACCGCCGACCTCTTGGCGGGTGTCGTTCCTCACCAGCTCGTTGCCGACGCCGCGCACCGCGGTGTCGAGCTGCTCCCCGAGGCAGGTGATCTGGCGATGAACTGTTCGTGCCCCGATTGGGCCGTGCCATGCAAACACCTCGCTGCGGTGTGTTACATGTCGGCATCGGCGCTCGATGTCGATCCCTTCGAGATCCTGCGGTTACGCGGGCGTTCGCGGCCCGAGGTCGAAGCACGACTTCAGGCACAACGAGTCGCCGCTGCGGCGCCCGCCGCGTCTGCGCAGCGAACCGACGAACTCGCCGCCTCCATGTGGGCAGTGAGCGAGGTGGATCCCGGCCACATTGCCACGATTGGACGAGGGCTCCCGATCGGCAGCGCCAGCAGCGACCACGCCCTCGCACTGCTGCGTCAGCGCTGGTCAATGGTCAGCGCGGACCGAGACGGACAGCTCGCTGCTGATGTTGCCGATGCGGCCGAACGTGCGGCTCGGTGCCTCAGCGAAGGCGGGTCGACGCTCGCATCGATCGCACCGTTGACCGATGCCGCCCGGCGGGCCGCCGCATCCCGATCCGATCCCGAGCGGGCGCTGATCGCTCGACGCGCCGGTATTCGGCCGGGGTTGCTCGATGCCCTTGCTGCGTCGTGGGGCAATGCCGGTCACGATGGGGTGGTCGTTGCCGACGCACTCAACGATGTGCGAGTCGCCGATTGGCCCG
>JBBQUN010000399.1:0-3331 GCA_038212405.1 Acidimicrobiales bacterium
TCCTGCGAACCGCTGACCCCGACCAGGGTCCTTTCCCGACCGGCGCCTACACCGACCCGACCAGAATCGATGTTGGAGAGGAGATCACCATCTCGGTGGATGGGACCACGATCGCCACGACCTTCCCGGGCACGCGCCCAGTCGGGTTGTCGACGACGGGCGGCAACTTCAGCGGCACCGTGTTCACCATCGGCGGGGATTCTTACGTCATTCCCTTCCGGGGCACCGTTGTTTCAGGTCCCGTGACCCTCACCGCCAGGGCGACCTCCAACGACTTCACTGGTGGTTTCAATGCTGGGGACTTCGGCCCGTTGTTGCCAGCTGGTGCCCAACCGGTGACCGGGACGGTGCTCTCGGAATCCTTGAGCTTCAGCACTGTCACTTCGATCGCGACACGCAATGCGGTCCTCTACGACAGCGACGGCATCCGCGGCACGAACCCGGGAGAGGAGTGGCTCGGGACAGCGTCACCGTTCCAGGGTCAGGAGGTACTGGTCACGGTGCAGTTCGACAAGAGGTCCTTCGCCACCGCTCGTGGGGTCCAACGAACAGTGCTCGGCCCCTACGGACTCGGGACGAGAACCACTGTGCTCGAGACTTCGGCTCTCGGCGGACGGAGCCTCGGCGACATCGACCGAATCGTGTCGTCCGTCGCCACCGACCACGCCCTCAACTGGCTCGACCTCGGCTTCGCCGGCTGATACCCACCGTCAGTTCGCTGAACTGCCGGTGGGCATCCAGTCGACCCGCCCGGCCACGGTGGCCGAGTGAGTCATTGGGTCGCGATCAGGGAAGGACCTCGAGCGCGCCACCATCTGGGACTGACGCTTGGGTCCGCCGGCGGTCGTCCCCGATACGCCAACAGTTCAAGGGTCCGATTGGCTGATTCGAGTTCGACCTGGCGCTCGGCCAGCGTTGCTGCCAAGACTGCCGTCTCGAGCCAAGCAACCGTGCTTGCAATCGTCCAGTTCGATCTCCAAGTCTTGCTTGGCGACGCCCACAGACCATCTCGCGCCGGCCCCTCAGTTCCTCGTTCGCCGTACCGGGGGCGGCGGTCACCGGCGGACCACTCGACGTGACGTCGGTCGCGTCCGCCTGGGAATCTCCGGAACCGCAGGCGCCGACAACGATCAGAGCGGCCAAGGGGACCAATCGGGCGACGCAACCGGACGCCAGGTTCTCGTGCCTCATGAAGACTCCCCCGCCGTTCCGATCGCTATCCCTTGACCGCTCCCGCGGTCAGACCGGAGATGATGTAGCGCTGTAGGAACATGAACAACACGAGCATCGGGAACATCAGCATCAGCACAGCGGCGGCGAGCTTGGGCCAGTCACTGCCATACACGCCTTCGAAGACGATGAGGCCCTTGGTGATGGGATAGAGATCTTCGTTGGTCAGGTAGACGTTGGCGAGGATCAGTTCGTTCCAGATCCCGATCGCATGGATCACGCTCCTGCGGCGGCTGCAGCTGAGCCTGGTAGCGGCATTGTTTGAAGCGTTGATTCCTTGGAGTTGCGCTGGGCCAAACGGATCCGGATGTACCCGATCGCACGTGCCGAACCGGGTGAGCATGCGTGATCGTCGAGCGTCGAGCGTCGAGCGTCGACAACGAGCCGAAGGCCTACGACTTCGCCGGATTTCGGGTGGCCCAAAGGCGCTGCTTGGACCGTGTGGCAGCGTCAACGGCCGTAGCCCGCGTCTCGTGCGAGCAGGATTGCTTGGCTGCGATCGATGGCGTGAATCTTGGTGAGGATGTTGGCGATGTGGTTGGCGATGGTCTTGCGGGAGACACCGAGGTGGGTTGCGATGGTCCCGTTCGGCTTGCCGGTGGCGAGGAGATCGAGGACTTCGTGTTCGCGTTCGGTCAAATGCGGGAACCGTGCCCGTGACGGTTCGATGCGGCTGACACCCTGGAGCACGACGTCGCCGACGCTCCTACCGAGGATCACCTCGCCTGCGTGGACTGCTTGGATGGCTCGGACCAGTTCGTCGTCGTCGGCTCCCTTCAGCACGTAGCCGGTACCTCCTGAGCGGAGCGTTCGCAGCACGGTCATCTCGTCATCGTGCATGGTCACGAACAAGACGCTGGTCTCGGGATGCGAGGCAAGGATCGCGCTGGCGGCGTCGATGCCGCTTCGGGAGCCAAGGCCGATGTCCATGACGACGACATCGGGCCGTGCGGTGCGTGCGAGGGCGATGGCTTCGTCTGCGGTTGCCGCCTCGGCGACGAGTTCGATCTCGGGCCGAGCTTCGGCAAGGAAGCGAAACCCTGACCGCACAAGCGGGTGATCGTCAACGATCATCACTCTGATTGGCACTGTTCCGCCTTGCTTGTGGTCGCGGTCGCCGACGGCTGCGACGCTGGTTCGACACGCGGACTGATTGTTGGTGGCGTCGCCGGTGGGCGTTGCTCGGGCGTGGTTGGCCGGGTGCGAGGGAGGGTTGCGCTGACTCGGAACCCGCCGTCGGGAAGTGGACCTGCTGTCACGAATCCACCGACTTCGTTTGCCCGAACAGCCATCGATGAAAGCCCGACTCCGTGCCGACCCGGTTCGCTTGGTCCGGCGCCAACGCCGTTGTCGATGACTTCAGCGACGAGGCTGTCAGGAGTGGATGCGAACCGGACGTCGCAACGGCTGGCGTGAGCGTGACGCACGACGTTCGTGAGCGCTTCGTTGACGATTCGGTAGAGCGCTGTCTCGGCCGCCGGTGTCAGCCGAAGATCGTCGATCCGGTCGATCTTGATGACGAGCGATTCGCTGGCCGTCAGGTCCCGGGCCTGAGCGTCGAGTGCATCAAGCACAGAGACGTGATCGAGCACGCTGGGCCGGATCCCTTCGACCATCCGCCTCACGTCTTGGACCAGCGTGCCGACTTCGGTGCTGGCGAGCCCAAGTATCTCAGCGGCGCGCTCGGGCCGGCTGTCGATCAGGAGCTTGGCCGCGTCGATCTTCATGCGGACCGAGGTGAGCCCGGCACCGACACCGTCGTGCAGTTCGGCACGAATTCGTCGACGTTCGGCGTCGGTCGCGTTGACGGCGTGGTGCAGCGATCGACGCAGCATTGGGGCCGATCCCCAGATCCGATTGGTCAGGATCACGATGGTGACGATGGCGATCATGACCGCAGTGAACGCCTGCCCGAAGACCTCACCGCTCTCGCCGCCCCTGGCGACCGCCTGGCACAATTAGGCTGGTCACCACGACCGCGGCGACGAACCCGAGGGCGCGACGCTCGCTCTCGACACTGCGACGGAAACGTGCGATGAGCGGCACCACGCACCCGATCGCGGCGAAGGCAAGCAACGGGATCATGATTGCGCCGGCACCG
>JBBQUN010000400.1:0-3318 GCA_038212405.1 Acidimicrobiales bacterium
CGCCGACCCTGAGTTCCTCGACGACGCCCAGAGTCCTCCGCTGTCGGTCATGGCCGTCGAGCATCGGGCCAGCGGATCCGCTGTCATCGAACCGGACGATCTGATCGTGTTCTACTCCGATGGTCTGGTGGAGCGCCGTGGGGAGGATCTCGGGCAGGGCCTGCAACGGCTCGCCAAAGCGGCGGAGACGGTCACCAACCTCGATGTCGTCGATGTCGGTGCGACTCTCATCGAGTCGCTTCGATCGGAACCGAGTAAAGACGACACGGTGGTGGTCTCGATTCGCTTCGCATCGACCCAACCCCGACTCTCACTCGTGGTACCGACCGATCCTGCCGAGCTGGGGTCGGTCAGGGAGAAGATGCGGTCCTGGCTCGCCGACAACGACGTCGATGGTGAGCGAAGCCTCGATGTGCTGCTCGGTCTTGGCGAAGCCGTCGCAAACGCCATGGAGCATGCCTATGCCGGCGCTGCGCCGGAATCGATTCACGTGCGCTCGGCAATCCGCCGAGGCGTACTGCACGTCACGGTGCAGGACTATGGGCGCTGGCTCCCGGCGCGGATCGATCAAAGCCACCGAGGTCGCGGCAGCCAGATCATGGACGGCGTCGCCGACACATTCGAGCGCTGGACGCAAGCCACGGGCACCACCGTGCACCTGACGTTCGACCTACCGCCGGAGACCCCGTAGCACGAACTCTGCAGCGCTGGAGGAGTGCTTGGTAGCGGCGGGGCTCGTCCTGATCCTCTCGGCTCAAAGCAACGTGCGGACGTTGAGAGCCAAAAGGGCAAGAATGCCGACGACGGCCAGACCGACACTCACCGGGACCCCACCAACGGCGAGCGGTATCGAGAACGGCGGGTCCTCCCCGGACCCGTTGCGGCGAATCCTCACCAGTGAGACGTTGACGATCAGGAACACGAGCATGATCGTGATGTTGCTCAACGCAGCGACCACGCCGAGATCACCGATCGCGCCGAATGCCATCGCCAACAACGCAACGATGATGATCGCCCGGATGGGTGTGCTCGTCGCCTCGTTGATTCTGGTGAGCTTCTTGAGGAACCCCAGTTCGGTGTCACGCCCCACGTCGTAGAGCAGCCGACTGGCTCCCAAGATGTTCGACAGAATCGTCTTGCTGGTGGCGAACAGCGCGACCACGATGATGGCGGTGGCCCACCCGCTGCCGACCTTCTCCTCGACGATCTCGGCCAACGGACCCGACGATTCGCTCAGCCGGTCACCGCCGAGCGCCGAAACCGAAGCAACCGCGACAAGCAGATAGACGACGAGCACGATCGCCGCCGAGATCAAGAGGCCGCGTGGAAGAGTCGTCCTCGGTTCTTTGGTCTCCTCGGCCAGTTTCACCAGGTCTTCGAATCCGATGAAGCTGAAGAAGATGAGGGCACTACCGGTACCGATGGTAAGGGCACCGGCACCCTGCGAGTCGAGCAGATCGACCGAGCCGATGTCTCCGAACGAGACAGCGATGACGCCGGCCAGCCCGGCCAGGGTGACCACCGTGGCCAGGGTGTTGAACCAGTTGGCCTGCGCAGCGCCGGCAACATTGAGCAACCCCATGGCGAGCACGATGGCGATCGTGGTGACGATGCTCGGCACGTCGAGCAGTCGAGACAAGTAGTCACTGAACGAGATGGCGATTGCACCGGCAGCAACGACACCGGTGAAGAGCATGAACACGCTGGCGATCGTGGCCACTCGCAAACTGAATGCCTGCTTCACGTACTCGAAGCTTCCGCCGGCGTCAGGAAACCGGCTGACCAGTTCGGCATATGTCGCCGCAGTGAGCAGGGCGACGAAGGCGGCGAGCAGAAAACTCAACCAAAGCAGGTTTCCGCCGTAGGCCGCAGCCTCACCGATGATGGCGTAGATTCCGGCACCGACGATGCCGCCGACGCCGAACATGATGATGTTGAACAATCCGAGTTCGCGGGAGAGCTCGTTTGGTCGAGTGTCTGACGTCTGGGTTTCTGACACTGCTATCAGCGCCAGCGCTGCACGAGGCTGCTCGGCGATGGGAGTGCTTCACGGGTCAAGACTTGGCCGTATCGCAATGCCAACACCGCGAGTTGCCAGCGACCCTTGCGGCTGAGTTGGTCGACGCTGTCGCCGTCGAGGATCTGGTCTGCCCAGTTGACTTCGGTCGAAGCTTCCAGTGTCGCCAGGATCTCGTCGACCACGGTCTGGTCGACACCCCGATCGGCCAGTTCCTGTTCGACCCAGGCGACGGTGCACATCCAACCGAGGCCGAAGTCGCTCCGCCGGATGGCCTGGTCGAGAAACCCTCCGAACGCGCCGATGAAGTCGCCGGCGAGGAGTTCGCTGACGTCGCTGTCGGTTTGGCGGGCCCGAAGCAAGGGGGAGATGAGCGCAAGCTCGACGAACGACTTGTCGGCAACACCGGCCAGCTTGGCGAGGTCCCGCCGCAACTCCTGGGCCTGGTCGTCGTCGCCGAGCCGGTCGCGGTGTCGGTCGAGCAGTGACTCGAATTCGACGAGCCGGTCGTTGGTCGATGCAACCGCACGAAGATCGTCGTGGAGGGCCTGGGTCGGAAGGATCGCCAGGGCTCGCCGTACGCCGTCCATCCAGTCCCGGCGTTCTGCCGGCTTGGCCCATTCCCGGTCGCCGGAAGGTCCGGACGAGCGGGGATCGATGACGAAATGCAACCGCACGCCGGCGAACTCGGGCGCTCTCGATCGGGCCGCTTCGAGGATCCGGCCAACCGGTTTGGATTCGACCAGTCCGCCGTCGGTGTACCAGAGCACCCCTTCTTCGGGGAAGTTGTCGATGCCTCGCTTCTCGTACGCCTCTCGATCATCGCTGCGATCGAGCGACCGTGGAGCGAACGCAGCAGGGTGAGAGGCCGACACCAGAATGGCGTCGAGCAGCGACCGGCTTTCGGGTTCCGTGATTGCCGATGCGGTGCTTCTTGGTTCGAGCAGAAATTCCATCCAGTCGGTGTAAGTGATGGTCGAGCTGGACTGGCCCTCGGTTACGACCGGTGTGGTGAATCCGAGCAGCGAGGTGAGCCCGACCTGGACCGAGATCGCTTCGTCGATCGGCTCGTGCAGGCCGTACGGGTATTTGTCGTTGTCGTCCAAGAACCTCACCAGTCGCTCTCGAAGATCGTTGAACGCCAGCGGTGCTCCGTCTCCACCCGAACGCAGCAGGCCCACGTCCACCTCGTCGACCCATGCCTGCCGCAAGAGTTCCGGGGCATCTCGACCCGACGCCAGGCAGTGAGCGAACAGGGCGGCAACGATCGAGCCTGCGGACGAACCGCCAACGGCGTCGAT
>JBBQUN010000401.1:0-3307 GCA_038212405.1 Acidimicrobiales bacterium
GCGCCTGCACCCACCAACACCGCTCCGATGCCCCTTCCCTGATGATCGTCGGTGATGGCGACCGCCAGTTCGGCAACCGCAGGGTCGTTCTTGTCTCTGATGATTCTGACGATTCCTATACCGGCGCCGTGCGGCTCTTGACTCGCCGCCCACGCGAAATGGTTGACGTAATCGAGATTGGCGAGGTAGTCCACGACGCGTCCGGAAACGGGCCCTCCACTGAAGAATCGCAATCGCCGAGTCCGATCGGACACCTGCGTGATCGCTTGACCGAGCTCATCACGATCACTGGGCAAGAACGGCCGCAGCCATATCTCGCCCGCACCGGTCAGGTCAGCGCAAATAGGCTCCGCCCGTTGCGCCAGTTGTTCTGACCTGATTCGCATCAACCGACCACTGACGTCAGGGATCGCAAGCATGTCGGTGAGGGTCTCAGCATCGCCGGTAGCCATCCGGCCGCCGACCCTGCACGTCACCGTTGCCATTCGGTCGGCCCCGGAACGTGTCTCGGTCACCCCAACGACCGCGCCCGGCCCCAAGGACCGCTCCCACAACACGACGCCCTGATCGTGTCGATTCTCCACGGTGAACAAGCCATCCATCACGATGCCGAACGTCTCAGCCGCGTCGCCCTGTCGGTAGACACGATCACCGGGTTCGAACTCGTCGATCCGCATCCTCGCCGAAAGATTCTCGAGAGCGAACGCATCGGCGCCGTCGAGCAGCGGCGACACTCGCAGAGTCTCACCATCCACCCCCCGACCGCTCGCCATCCTCGATGCATCGCCTCCGAGCCGAGCGGCAACGACGTTGTCGTCAATCACGTTGACGCCGCATTTGGGCTGTGGCGCCTCGGTGCTCTGGTCAACAGCTCACCGACCGTCGAGTGATCCTCAACACCATCGGGATCGGTGGCAACGACGACCAGGTCGGGCCCGCCGATCTCGAGTGCAACTTGCAGGCATGCCCCGCACGGAAAGGTCAGCTCGCCTTCGGTCCGCTTCGAGCACAACGCAAGGACGATCGGATGCTTCTGCTCGGTCACGGCGGTGAAGAGTGCGACCCGTTCGGCGCACATGGCCAGACCCAACGACACATTTTCCACCAGAACGCCGCTCAGCGTCTGGCCATCTTCGGTGACCAGCGCTGCGCCCATCGGGAAGTCGGAGTACGGGGCATACGCCTTCGTTCTTGCCGCTCGGGCTGCTGCAGCAGCGGTTTCGATCTTCGCTTCGAGGTCAGCCATGTGTCTCCTGCATTGGACGGGTCACTCTTGATTGGCGATTTTTCTGCCTCGGTCTTCCCAGAAGGCGCGTATCCAAACACATATCTCGTTCGACGCCATCTCCCCGGCCTCGATCTCGAGTTTGGCTTCATTACTGTTGGGTAGGCAGCCATCATGGGGATGACACACGAGGAACGGCGGCAATTCGCAGTAATTGAACAGGAGTTCCATCGATCGAACCGGCACCGAATCCAACGCATTCGTCTATGGCGCTTCCAGCATGAAGGTCGTCGACAACAGGCGATTGGCCTGGTGTTGGTAGCAGTCGGTCTACTGGTCATGCTCGCAGCGCTCGCGGTCTCGACCGTCGTCAGCTTTGGCGGATTTCTCCTGGTACTCGCGGGAGCGGGACTCGCTGACTTCGCAGGCTTTGTCACTCGGTCGAGTTGCCGCGTCTGGGATCGGATTCGGACATTTGCCAAGGAGGCGCCCCATGTCTGAGTCCAACCACTCGCTGTTCGCCCGAGCACCGTGGCAACTCGATCTCGACGATTGGAAAGCCGTGCTGGGTCGGGTGTGGCAGCAACGATCTCAAGACGATGTGTCGACGAGAGCGGCGGCGATTGCATACTCGGCCATGTTCTCGATCCCCACGCTGCTCATTGCCGTGGTGTCGATCTATGGCGTGATCGCCAGCCCTCGAGATGTTGCCGACCTCGTGGAGAGGGCCAGTTCGGTCCTGCCCGCCTCGGCGACCGACATCCTGCAGAGTCAGCTCGAGTCGCTGATCGACCAGAACTCCGGAGCTCTCGGAATCGGTGCGCTGATCGGCCTCGTCGGTGCGATCTGGAGCGTTTCCGGGGGCATCAACCGGCTCCGAGACACCATCAACGAGGTGTATGGGGAGGACGACACTCGACCGTGGTATGTGAAGCGGGGCTGGGCGATCGTTGCCTCGATTGGTGTCATCGCCGTGTTCGTCATCGCCATCGCCCTCATTGCGTTGCTTCCTGCGGTCGTCGACTGGGTCGGAGTCAACGGTTGGCCTCGACGGCTGCTCCTGCTCGGGCGTTGGGTCGTTCTGGCTGGGCTCATGCTCGGGCTCTTGGCGACCCTGTTCCGTAGCGGTCCAAAGCGGCGCTCCCCACGCCTTGTTTGGATCTCGGTCGGCACCGTGCTCGGTGCGGTGGCCTGGGTCGCCATGTCGATTGGCTTCGGCCTGTACGTGCAGAACTTCGGCTCCTACAACGAGACCTACGGATCGTTGGGATCGGTGATCGTCTTCATGCTGTGGCTGTACCTCTCTGCGTACCTGATCCTGCTCGCCGGCGAGGTCAATGCCGAACTCGAACACCAGACGTTGGCGGATTCGACCGTGGGCGGAGACCAACCGATTGGGAATCGGGGCGCGCATGTGGCAGACACGGTCCCGCGCTCGGTCAGCGACAGTGTCGATGTTGGCCTGGCCAGTGAACTCCATCGCGCACGAGCCGAAGCCCATCGTGCCCGTTTTCGGCGGGAGGAGTAGTCGGCTCCCGAGCACAGCGGTCCCGAGCACAGCGGTCCCGAGCACAGCGCCACCGTGCTCGAACTGCTTGCGGAATCATTCGCCAACTGGATTCTCCACAGGCGAGCAATGGACGTTTCGACCACGGGTGAAACGGCTATGTCGGTGCCATGACTTCGTCACGATCAACAAACACTGGTTCCGAAACGACTGACTCGCAGGACAACGCCGAACAACTCGACGGCAACGCGATCGGCGAACGCCCACCCAACGATCGGCAGGGTACGCATGGCTTGCCCGGCGTCAACCAGTACTCGGACCACGCACCAATGAACTCCGAAGATCCAGCGCTGCTGATGGGCGGATCCGAGACCAGGGACGACATCCACACCCGCGAGTGGCGGGAACGTCCGGATCAACTCGCGAACGACCCTGGAACCGAGACCAGACTCCTCGTCGCAGGGGCGATCAGCCGTCCGGAAGCGGGTGGGCCTGGGGGCATCGACGACGAGGAGCAAACGCTCGCTGAGGCTTTCGATCCCCAAGACGGTGAGTTGAGCGCCGAGGAGGCCGCG
>JBBQUN010000402.1:0-3281 GCA_038212405.1 Acidimicrobiales bacterium
CGTCGCGGTCGACACCGGACGATTCATGCTGCAGGCGCTGACCATGCCGGTGCCCGAACCAACCGCATTGGTGACGAGTCACGCCTTCGGGTCGATCGGGCTCGGTATGGGGAACGCCATCGGGGCAGCAGTCGCTCGGCCAGATCGCCCGACGGTCTTGTTCACGGGAGATGGCGGATTCATGATGGGCGGAATGGCCGAATTGCACACGGCAGTCGAACATGGCTTGGACTTGATCGTGATCATCTTCAACGACGGGAGCTACGGAGCTGAGCACGTGCAGCTGTTCCGGCTCGGCCTCGATCCCTCGGTGTCGCAACATCACTGGCCGGACTTCTGCACGGTAGGCGCAGCGATGGGCTACGAAGCCATCAGTGTCACCAACACGGCAGGGTTCGATGCCGTGGCAGAACTGGTTGCCACTCGCCAGGCGGGCCATCCGCTCTTGATCGATGTGGCGATCGACCCTCTGGTCGCGTCACAAATCCAACGCTGAATCCGACCCGTCGTTCATGACGAAAGCGTCAGACTCCGTCACTCGGATCGATCTTGCGGAATCTCGAGGGACCGGCAATCGGTGGGGACACCTTGTTCGCCGATATGTGTGCGGCCTATGACGGGCTTCCTCAGCGGGTCAAGGAGAAGGTCGAGGGGCGAACCGCTCGCCACGACTTCGCTGGCTTCCGTCGCCGGATGGCAGCAGATGGCGCCACCAAGGAGGAACTCGCCTCGTTCGATGCCCAGTACCCCCACCCGCATCACCCGGTGATCCGGACCCATCCCGAGAACGGACGCAAGGCGATCTATGTCAACGCGGCCTTCACCCGCGAGATCGACGGAATGGACGCCGAGGAGAGTGCGGAACTGCTGGACCGACAGTTGACGACTCCGCAGCAAGAACCGCTCGAGGCTGTGGGCGCTACCGCCGCAGAAACGGTGTCACCGTCGCGAGCACGAGGTCGGGTCTTTGAAGCACCGATCCGTGTGCGGTCAGATCGAGCACCACGAGCGACGCTTCGGCGAAGCCAGCGAGGGCCCGTCGACTCGATTCGAGGTTGGGGTCGAACTGCCCGGTTGCGATGAGCGTCGATGCAGTCACCTTGGTAACAAATGGCATCAGATTCGGTTGCAACATCGTCGCGGCCAAAGCGAGCCGAGCCTCATCGGGATGGTCGTGATCGAAGGAGCCCGCCGGCGTCTCGACCTCCTCGACGCCTGCCTCCATCCGGGCCTCCTTTGCCTGTGTCGCCCCGGCTCGCTGCGCTGCTGGATCGGCGGGATCGATCGAGAGATCAGACAGAACCAGACGGCTGACCGCTCCGGGGTGTCTGGCCGCGGTGACGAGCGCGACTCGTGCACCCCAGGCCATGCCCCACAGATCAAACCGCTCGAACCCTGCATCGGCGCAGATTTGAACGATGTCGTCGGCGTACTGCTCGAACCGATACTCATCTGCCGGCCCAGGCTTGCTCCGCCCCATCCCGCGTACGTCATGGCGAATGACCGTCCAATGGGCAGCGAGTTCGTCGACTACCCGATCCCATTGTCTCACCGTGCAAGTGGCACCGTTCACCAGAACGAGTGGTGGCCCGGCTCCGTCGATCTCGACATGCAGTTCAGGTCTCATCCCGTCCAGGTTGGTCGATCTGATTCCGGGACGGCAAGTGTGCAAGGCTGCGCGAATGGAAGCAATCACCGGCAGGACCATCGTCATCACCGGTGCAGCGAGTGGAATCGGCAAAGCGTTCGCCGAGGGCTTCCTCGCTGAAGGCGCGTCCGTCGTCGCTACCGACATCAACGAAGAAGGTTTGATCAGCCTTGCCGACGCTGGCGCGATCACCTCCGTCACCGATGTCAGTGTCGACGCGGAGGTCCGGGCAATGATCGATCTCGCTGTCGCCGAAACCGGTCGCGTCGATGTGCTGTTCAACAACGCGGGGTATGGCAAACACACCCGTGTCGAGGACCTCGCCGACGGCACCGGGGAATGCGGCGTATGGCGCAGCCAAGGCGGCGATGTGGTCCGCCAGTCGCGCTGCAGCCGCGGAGGTTGCCGATGCTGATATCCGCGTCAACATGTTGTTCCCCGGAATGACCAACACGGCGATCTGGGGGAGAGACATGTCCGGTATGCAGGATCCAGACGCGGTCTATCCCTGTGCACGGTTCCTCGCGGCTCTTCCGACCGGGGGGCCGAACGGGACCGTCTTCTATCGCGAGCGGCCTTACGAGATGTTCGGTGACAACGAAGCGCTTCTCGCCGAGGATCGGGCCGAGATCGCGCGACGGCGGGCCGAGAAAGAAGCCGCTATGGAGTAGATCGACGATGAACGGTGGTCGGCAGACCGTTCAGCTCTGCGGAATGATCACGGGAATGGTGCGTGGTCCGCGTAGTGCGCCCTCGGCCCAGGTGACTGTGCCGCCGAACGCGACATGTCGGTTGCGTTCCCGGTCGATGACCACCTCATCGGCACGATCGAACGCCTCGGGATCACGACACGCAGCGGCCACGCGGTGTGGAGCGCTGATCAGGACACCGCGGTGCGCAAGGAGCAGGCTGTCGGCCAGCATCGCCGGATTCGTCGGGCTAGCGAACGCTCCGTCGGACTCGGCTCGAGCGATACCGGCGGCGAAGAGCGTCTCCATGCCGGTAGCAAGCCAGACATCGGGGCCCCAGGTGCTGATCGCACCGATGACGGCGCGCTGCGGCCCCGGATCAGCGAGCACGACAGTGCAGGCGACCGAGACGATGGCGAGGCAAACGTCGATGCCCGTGGCCGGAGCCAAGGCCGCCACCGATTCCTCGAGCTGTTCGATGGTGTCCTCGAGCACTGCAACCAGCAGGCGATCTCGCGTGCCGACCATGTCGATGTGGCCTCACTAATCGTGAAACGCTCTTTCAAAAGTCATAGGGTGCTGTGACATGGCCGCCACGACTGGCCACTCACTGATCGAGAGAACTGATCGATGCGCTACCAACCCCCATCCCGAATCCCTGCTGTGGATATCGAGCAGCGCCCGAGCGGCGAGCTGATATTGACTTGCCCGTACTCGCCAATGCCAGCGCCGGCGAACATGATCGATGTGTTCGTGCAGCGGGCCTCGGAGTTCGGGGACCGGACACTCATTGCCGAACGCGGCATCGATGGCGAGTGGCAGCATCTTCGCTATGGCGATGCGGTCGAGGGATGCCGGCGGGTGGCCCAGTGGCTTCTCGATCAGGGTGCCTCGGTGGAACGGCCACTCGTCATTTTGTCGCCCAGCTCCCGGCAACACTTCCT
>JBBQUN010000403.1:0-3275 GCA_038212405.1 Acidimicrobiales bacterium
GCACGCTGCCTATGCAGCCGCTGTTGACGTGCACCGACACCGAGTCATCTACGAGGTGCCGGCCGGTGCCTGTTCGCCGCCAACAGCAACGCCGGGCAATTCCGAACATCAGCTCGGTCTGGCCATCGACTTCACCGACAAGGGCACAATCCTCGACCGCAGCAGTGACGTCTACGCCTGGCTCGTCGAACATGGTGAGGAGTACGGGCTGATCAACTTGCCCTCCGAAGCCTGGCACTGGTCGACGACTGGCACTTAGGAGGCGACGGCGGCAGCGTCGATCGCTGTCACGAGCTGGTCGAGGCTCGACGTTCCCGCAACCCAAGAGGTGATCTCGTTCCAGAGGAGTCCGGCACCGATCTCGGCTGGCAGTTGATCGCACGCGTCGAACCGAAGCTCTCGGCCGTCGATGAGCAACTCGGCGAACCGACGGTCAGTTGCGGTGTCGTAGGTCCACGTCGACGGAGGTACGGGCGCTGATGTACCCGCCACGCCTCGCCCAGTCACGGCTGCCGTCGGGAGAAACGAGATAGGTCATCAGCTGGGCGACTCGATCGTCCTCACTGAACTGCACCAGCCCGTCGGCACCGATGAGCATCGGGTCGAGCGTGTCGGCATCCTGGTCTGGGAGCACGAAGAACTTGACGCCATCGCCGACCTCGACACCATCGGGGAACCATGACTGGGCGAAGGTGGCCTGTTCGTACATCGCGCAACCAGCGGGATCGTCAAACACCGGCTTGCTCGCCTCGGTGACGTCCACCTGCAGGATGCT
Organism: Acidimicrobiales bacterium; assembly: GCA_038212405.1. Classification (GTDB taxonomy): domain Bacteria; phylum Actinomycetota; class Acidimicrobiia; order Acidimicrobiales; family SZUA-35; genus JBBQUN01. Next base: position 776 of record JBBQUN010000403.1, read on the forward strand.
GCGAAGGCCGCCGGCGGTGCGCCCCTCGCGACGACGAAGTCGACGAGCTTTTCGAGTTCGTCGAAGGTGATCGGAACATCCCAGCCGTAGCGCTCGAACACGTCGGGTCGGTACCACACCAACGATTTCGGCGAGATCCGGTAGGGCGCCACGTATCCCGGACCGGCCTGCGTGAGGTTCTCGGCGTGCACGCCGTAGTTCTCGTCGATTGTCTCGAGCGTGTCGGGGTCCAACGCCACGACGGCGCCACGCTCGACGAGCTCTGCGATCCCCCCCCGGCTGGGGGACGATGGCGATGTCAGGTGCGTCGAGCCCGCTCTCGAGGCGTCGATCGAGATCGCTGACGAAGACGGCGCTGTTGGTGTAGTTGACCTCGATACCGGTCGCTCGCTCGAAGCCTCGCAATGAGGCAGCGAAATTGTCGGCCTCGACGCCGCGGTACGGCCCGAAGACGACGATGGCGTCACGACCGATCACGGTCGGTGACGGATCGCTGCATGCCGCACCCCACACTCCGGCGGTGAGCAGGCCGGCGACGAGCAGCGTCGTCGCCCCGACCGACCTCATCGTGCGCTCACCGTGAACAACTCGTCACGCTGGTAGCGCAAACGCAGGTCGACTGGGCCGTCGAACCGCTCTCGGATCGTCTCCGCGAGCATCCAGGCGGGCCGGGGGTCACCGCTGCCGACGACGAGCAGCTCGACGACTCCGAGATTGCCGGTCGCGTCGGCTTGGAGTTCGAGAATGCTGACGTTGTCGTCCCACGCCTCCCAAGAACGCGTTCCTGCCCTGCGTCGGCAGTCCGAGATCGAACGTGATGCCCACGGTGGTCAGTGGTGGCACCAGAGCCACGGCAAGGCCCACACCCGGCAAGGCACCGATCGTCGACCGCCGAGGCAAGATGTAGCCCGCTGCAGCACCAGCACTGACGGGCGATTCCGAGCCTGTTGCGATGCAACGCGAGCTTCGCCCTGGTCGGCGACGTCGAAACGGTACCAAGGGACGAATTCGAGATCGCGCACGATCGATCTCGAACCGCCCCCGCTCAACAACCACTTCGCAAGATCCGAGCTAGGGTCTGGCATGCGCCACGTGAAGATGGGTCGGACCGGACTACGAGTATCGAGACTTTGCCTCGGAACCATGACCTTCGGTTTGCAATGCGATGAAGCCGAGTCGGTCGCCATCCTCGACCGCGCTGCTGATGCGGGCATCACCTTCATCGACACTGCCGATGTCTATCCGCTCGGTGGTACCGGACCAGAGGTCGGGCGTACCGAAGAAATCGTTGGCCGCTGGATGCAAGGCCGTCGCGACGAGGTGATCATCGCAACGAAGTGTTTCGGTCCGATGGGACACCAACCCTGGAATCGGGGGTCGAGCAGGAAACACATTCGCGATGCCGTTGAAGCATCGCTGCGCCGCCTCCAGACCGATCACATCGACCTCTACCAACTCCACGGACCTGATCCGACCACACCGATCGAAGAGACCCTTGGGGTGCTCGACGATCTGGTGCACGAGGGCAAGGTCGGCTACATCGGCTGCTCGAACTTCACCGCCTGGCAACTGGCGCTCGCCATTGGTCGGTCTGAGGCCGGCGGGCTGGCTCGGTTCGACTGTGTGCAGCCTCGTTACAACCTGCTGTATCGGCGCAACGAGCTCGAGCTGTTCGAGCTGTGCCGGCAGGAGGGGATCGGCGTGATTCCATACAACCCCATTGCCGGCGGATTGTTGTCGGGCAAACATCGCAGCGGCGCCGCCCCGACCGAGGGCACTCGGTTCACGCTGGGGTCAGCGGCCGACCGGTACCAAGAGCGCTACTGGCACGACCGTCAGTTCGACACCGTCGATCAACTCAGGGCGCTGGCGGAAGAGGCGGGGATGCCGCTCGTGACCATGGCCGTTGCCTGGGTGCTCGCCCAGCCGGCGGTCACCTCGCCCATCATCGGCGCCAGCCGACCCGAACAGCTCGATGCCTCGATCGCCGCACTCGACGTCACGCTCGACGCGGACCTGTTGGCGCAGATCGATGCGCTGACGAATGACTACCTGGCCAGCGCCGAGCTGCGATGATGACGAACTCACTCACGCCGTGGTCGGTCAAGGCCACCAACCTTGCCGAGCACGCACGCAACGCCATCCACACCGATGCCGGTGGTCGTGCCGCTGGCTTTCCCGGAGCGCTGGTTGCCGGCGTCACGGTCTATGCCTATCTCACCCGGCCGCCGGCAGCTGGGTGGGGACTCGAATGGGTTCGCAACGGGAGCGCCGAGGTCCGCTTCGCAACCCCGGTCTTCGCCGACGATCACGTGGTGTGTGCGCCGGTCGCGGCTGGTGGCTCGACGGTGATCGAGGCCAGGGTCGGCGGTGAGGTACGAGCCACCTGTGTGGTCACCGAGTCGGTCGTTGGTGAGGTCGGACCAATGGGTGAGGGCGAGGCGCTCGAGTCGGCCAACTTCACGCTCGATGGCGAGTGGGCCGACTATGGGCGGCGCGC